>JANYJG010000088.1 GCA_025358515.1 Chloroflexota bacterium | reverse complement strand
AGCGCCATGACCGAGCCGGACGTCGACTACCACCGAGAGAAGTACGGCCTCGTTGCTCTCGCCCACTACCTCACAGACGTTGAGGCCTGGCCGACAGTCCGTCTCAGCGTCGCTGCCGAAAGTCTCGATGCGCCCGGCGGCTTGAACGGCCTGCTGCCGCCCACGATTGACCCTGAGCGGGACCGAGCGGACTCACGCTACCGGTACGTCTTCTACACCGATATCGGCGGTCGGATTGACCTCGTCGCGGCCAAGCCAGGCCATGCGCTGCTCGTCGAGGCCAAGGGCAGGAGCGCGAAGGTCCAAGCCGGCATCGAGCAACTCATCGGTCGAACAATCCTGTCGATTGAGCCTGGCCGTTCGGACCGGAGCTACGCGATCCTGGTTCCGGATCTCCCGAGCTGGATGCGGGTCGTTCAGACGGCCAGACACCCGGCGCTTTCACAGATCAAGGACTACACCGTCAGCCCGAATGGCGTCATCGGCCGATGCGCGTGGGGAGGCGAGTCACTACCCCAACCTCGGTAGTGGCTGTCTGCAAGTCCGGCACGATCACCCGATAGCGCGGCGGAGGAAGAGTCGGCCCGATCTGGACCAGTGTTTCGACCACAAACTGGAATGCAACGCACGACGGCGGGCTTCATGAGCCGGTTCACGTTGCGGGCGCTGCCCAGTGGACTGCCGCCGTTGCGCCATTCGTCACTAGGATGGCGACATGAAGGTTCGCGAAAGTGGCATGCCTGAGGAATCGATGTGGGATCGCTTCTTCGACCCGTCGGCCGCCCTAGCGTTGCTCGGGCTCACTCCGGAGACGCCGAGTGCCGTCGATCTCGGATGCGGCTATGGGACGTTTTCGATCCCGGCCGCGAGGATCATTAGCGGGCCCGTGCACGGGTTCGACATCGAGCCCGAGATGGTGCGGGCGACGCTGGCGAAGGCCCAGGGCGCGGGGCTGACCAACGTCAAGGTGTACCTCAGGGACTTCGCCGTGGAAGGAACTGGGCTGCCTGACGCGAGCGTGGGCTACGTCATGCTCTTCAACATTCTCCACGCGGAAGAGCCGGATCTCCTGCTCCGCGAGGCCCGCCGCATCCTGGCCCCCGGCGGCATTGCTGCGGTGATGCACTGGGCGAGCGATCGTCCAACTCCGCGAGGCCCCTCAATGGAGATTCGTCCTCGACCAGAGGATTGCCGTGCTTGGATGATTCTGGCCGGTTTCCTTACCGATGCGCCGTTCGATCTGCTGCCGCACCACTTCGGAATTCTCGGGCGCAACGGCTAATCGGGGCGGCCAGCTGGGCAATCGGTGGGGAGGGATCTCCGCCAAGGCCGGGCTGGATGGCAGCGCCCAGCCGGCACCATGGCTTGATGGTGGCAGGCGACCGCCCGCCACTCGGTCGCGCCATCCTGACGGTCAGCCATCGTGCTTCGACTTGAGGCCGGTTCGCCGCTTGGTCGAAGGAACGGTCGGGTTCGTGGCCGTCTGCCAGGTGCCCGTGCCGAACTGAAGGGCGATCGTGATCACGTACGCGAACTGTTTGAGCTGCGCTTCGTCGAGTACGCCCCAATCGTGCGGAATATGTGCCAGTTGCTCCAGATTGGTGCGCCGGATAGGCCGATGATCCAGGCCTAGTTGTCGCGGGAGGTGCTTGTAGAGTTCATAGGCCAGGATGTCGGCCGCCTGCAGGGGAGTGAGCTGGCGCTTGTTCTCAAAGCCTACGGAAACAATTCTCACGTGATCCGGTGCCTCGGGGTCGTGCATGTTGTCGCGGAGGATTCGTTCAAGCTGACCGTGGCCCGGCGCCCCGCTCTCGAACACATAAGCCACCTGCTGATCCGGCGCCGTTGGCAAACGCTTGTCCATGGTCATTGCGCAACTCACTGCGGCCAGCCCGTAGAGCCCGCCGGAACGCTGACGCGCTGCGCCTGTCACGAGCCGCTCGTACAGCTCGCGCTGGATCACTGTCCCAACACTCGCCATCGCGTGCTTGTTGATGATGGCGACTAGGCGCTCAAACCGATCCCGCCTCTCACCCTCAGTCCATGACGCATATCGGCCCGCCCTGTTGGCGAAGTCAGTCATGTGGAAGTAGCCGAGCTCAAACTCGTCTAGCGCGCAGCGCCAATCGGCGCCGAATGCCGTCCATCGGTCGTCTGTGGATACATACCCGGCAACCGAGACAGCGGGAGATCCATCGTGAGTGCCGCTTTCGTCGAAATAGGCGGTGTAGGTCATATGGCGACTCCCCGGAGACTGGCGCTGTCGCCTGCCACTATGCGCGCTCAACTAAGGCGAGCGTTAGGAGAGATGCTCGGCCGCGTCCGGCGGCCTGAGGGCGACGGGGCACAGGGTCCTGGACTTGGCGTACCTGCGCCGACTACATGACCACGTCGCGGCAATGTCGGAGACACGTCGGGTGGGTGCGTTGCGATCCCGGGCAGTCCAGAATGGACCAGATGCCAAGGCGCCGTTTCCCCAAGTCGCCTGAGCTGGCGGATTTCGCTGAGTACGTTGAGGCATATCCGAGCCGGCTCAGATGTTGGCGCGACGGCGTGGCCGGCTTCTACCCGATACTCGCCTGGCTCAACACCTACCCGGTCGCTGAGCAACGAGAGAGGATTGCCACAGACGGCCCCATGTTGACGGCGTTCGCGACGTCTCGATCCCACCACAACCAAGTCGGAGTGGCGGTCGGGTGGGCGGAACGATACCTCACTGCCACTCGCGAAGAACCCGGCAGTACCGAAGAGGACAGGGTGGCGATGTTCGAGCTAGCTCGCCGGTACTGGTTGATCCGCAACCTGCTCGCAGAGGTTCGGCAGGGGGTTCGAAAGTATGAAGCGCTAGGCAATCGGGTGGTCCTTACCTACCAAGGTGACCGCGACCTGGATGCGCTCGACCGCTTCCTGGACTTCGTCGACGACATTCAGTCACTCCCGGACCCGGAGGCCCGCATGGATCGTCGACTCAGGGTGTGGCTCAGCCGAGGCGGCAAGGACGTACCTTGGCCGGAGGTTCCCGAATGGGCCCGGGAGCAGTACCGGGAGTTCGCCGGACGCCTCGTCGGGCAGTACCCGCGCTACCTCCCGGCCGGGTTCGATGCCGGAGGTTTCACGATCGTCGAAGCTTCGGCGATTCTGGCCGAACTGCTCGCGCAGGCCGTGCACCGACACGCTTGCACGCTGTACGGCTGCCTTCTGGCCTCCGTTCTAGTCCCGCCAGTCCGACGGCGAGATCTTGCAACGGAGGTTGCCGTGGCTACCGGCGTTGCTGAGACTCACGTCCTCGCGCTGCTGGATCTACTGACGCTCGACCTTGAACGCTGCTCCGACCCTTGTCTGACGCCGCTGATACCGGTCGGCGATGATCGGCTCGTGCCGATGAGCAGTCTGATCGTCCCTTCATCCCTCCACAGAAACCTCATCGCGCTGCTGCAGCATGATCACGCACGATTTGGTGAGGCCGGCCGCCAACTTGGGTTGCTCGGCGCGCGTACGACCGCCTCGACACTTGGCCGCTTGGCCGGTGCCGTTTTGGCCACGAGCGTGAAGGTTCTGCGTCCCGACGGAACGCATGCCGGAGATCTGGATGTCGTTGCGTACGACCCGGTGACTCGCGAGATGGCGGTGCTTGAGGTCATGTGGCGGATTGGGCCGGACGGTTCTGCCGAGGTTGCTCGATGCGAGGAAGCAGCTCATGCCAAGCGTGCCCAGGTGTCTCGAGTGAGGGGCGACATCGAAAACGGGCTCGCAGCCCCGCGATGGCCCGCTCGATGGCCCGCTCGATGGCCTGACTGCATAGGGTCGACGACGAGCTGGTTCATCCTGACGCCGAACGTTCTCCCGATTCAGGCCGTCGAGGCCGACGGCATCACAATTCGGTCCCACCAGATGCTCGCGAGCATGCTTCGCGACGGCGCGTCAGTATCCGATCTGGTTCGCGTGCTCGAAAGCCCGCCGCTCCCCCCACCGGAACTCAGCCGGACTCGGTGGGAGCGCGTGCGGTACGGCGACTACCGTGTGGAGTTCGATGTCGTGGGTGCCTGATCGTAGTCACGGCCGATTGCGACCACGTGGACATAGCCGGCCCAGCCGCACGATGCGCGATCGTGCTCATCATTCGTGTGGCATTCTTGGCCTGCAAGTAGTACTGCTGCTGTTTGACGGCTGGAGGAGTGGGGAGGCGACGGCCTTTGGACGCCCTTGAACAGCTCGGTGTCGAGGTGAAGAAGGAGAGGCCAACCGTGGTTGCCGCCGTGGTTGCCGCGGGGTCGATCCTCGAGTCGGCATCACGGATTGTGACCGGAGCCGACGGTCGCGAGACCGTCGAGTTCGAGCCATATGTCCTCGACGGGGCCGCAGCGCAGGTGACGGAGTCAGCTCAATGCCTGTTCTCAGCGCTCAGATCTGAAGAGGCAGCAATTCTACGGGGGCGGCGCGATCCGTGGGACGAGGCGGCCAAGTCGCTGGAGGAGTTTGTCTGGCTTTGCTGGGCACTCGCCGAGTTCCCGTGCACGATCGAGCCCAGATCGCCGGCGAGAGCGTTGATCGCCGAGTTCCATGTGGATGCCTGCCGGATCGCGCTTGAGGTTGTGTGTCTCCTACGAGAAGGCTTCTACGGCGGAGCCCGGGCTCGGTGGCGGTCGATCCACGAGCTGGCCGTCTTCGGCGAGGTCATTTCACTCTTCGGCGACCCAGCTGCAGAAAGCTTTCGCGCGCATGAGGCGCAACAGAAGAAGAAGCTGGCCGGAGTCCTCAAGAAGTACGGACCAGCCTGGGGAATGAACCAGCTCGCATCTGAGGTGTCGGCGGACCTTGATCGAGCATTCGCCGAGGCCCGGAGGAACTACGGTGAGGAATTCGACGACAGCGATTACGGCTGGGCGGCCCACTTTGTTTCACCGAAGGTTCAGAGTTGGGCCGTTGGAGAGACGGCCAGCCGGCGGAAGGCGAGCAAGCGACGCGTGACCTTCGCAGATCTGGAAGACTCGGTCGGCGCAACCCGTTGGCGAGTCCACTACGCACTCGCGAGTTCGCTGGTTCACGGACGCCTTCCCTCCGGTCCTGTGGTCGCGGGCAATGACTCGCTGACCTTGAGACTCGCTCTTGTAGACCCTGGCGATGGACATGTCGGGGCGTTGACGGCGCTCTTGATATCGTCGCTGACGCAGGTGCTCATGGAACTCAGCGCGGACCAATCCGACAAGGCCGACAAGCTGCGGGCCTGGTTCGCCTTCGTGGCCGTTGAGCACATCCGCCAAGGACTCGACAAGAAATTCGCCGAGGCCGAGGACGAGCTCACATCGGTCCGGGTTGGGGAGTAGGTAGCTACACCGCGGTCCGGCCACCACGACGTTCGCATCCTCTCGGCCTGACCGAAGGCCGGCCAGAGCGGTATGCTCGACCGCGTGAGCAGCTTCTCCTTCCCGCAGGAATGAACCCCTCCGAGTTCGCGAAGAAGTGGCGCGGCGTGACGACCGGCGAGCGCGCTTCCGCCCAGTCCCACTTCATCGACCTCTGCCACCTGCTTGGCCAGCCAACTCCGATTGATGCCGATCCGACTGGCGAGTGGTACGCTTTCGAGAAGGGTGCCGGCAAGGCCGAGGGTGGCGAGGGCTGGGCCGACGTCTGGATGCGCGATCACTTCGCCTGGGAGTACAAGGGCAAGCGCAAGGACCTATCCGCAGCTTACTCGCAGCTCAACGGCTACCGTGAGGCTCTCGGCAACCCGCCGCTGCTGGTCGTGTGCGACCTCGCCCGCTTCGAGATCCACACCAACTTCACCAACACCGTGCCGCGGGTGTATCGCTTCACCCTCGACGATCTGGCGGCCGATCCGGGCGAGCCAATGCGCATCCTGCGGGCGGTCTTCACCGACCCCGAGACACTGCGGCCAACGCGCCTGCGAGAGGAGTTGACCGAGCGGGCCGCGAAGGACTTCGCCGATCTGGCTACGGCTCTCCGTGCCCGCGGCCATCACCCCCACACGGTCGCCCACTTCCTCGATCGGCTGCTCTTTGCCATGTTCGCGGAGGACGCCGGCATCCTGCCCAAGAACCTGATCGATCGTCTGGCGAGCGCAACCAAGAGCGACGCCGCAGCCTTCTCTGCGGCTCTGCACGATCTCTTCGGCAAGATGGCCAAGGGTGGCGGACTCTTCGGAGTCGAGCGGATCGAATGGTTCAACGGCGGTCTGTTCGATGACGCCGAGGTGATCGCCCTCGCGACGACGGAGATGGAGACCATCGGCCGGGTATCCAAGCTCGACTGGAGCCAGATCGAACCCGCCATCTTCGGCACGCTGTTCGAGCGCGGCCTCGATCCAGACCAGCGCGCCCAACTCGGCGCCCACTACACCGACCGGACTTCGATCCTGCGGCTTGTCGAGCCTGTCCTGATGGAACCGCTCCGGCGCGATTGGGCGCAGACGCAGGAGAAGATCACGCCTCTCGTCCTCGCCGGCCGCAAAGTGACGACCCGCACGCCGGCCGATCAGAACCCCGAGCGCGTCTTCCGCGGCTTCCTCGAACGCCTCCGCGCCATCCGCGTGCTGGACCCAGCCTGCGGCAGCGGCAACTTCCTCTACATCTCGCTGCAGCTGCTCAAGGACCTCGAATACGAGGCGATCCAGTGGGGCTCGCTCGTGCTGCGCATCCCGCAGGAGTTCCCGCAGGTTGGACCACAGAACCTGCTCGGTATCGAGATCAACCCGTTTGCGGCCGAACTGGCGCGGGTCACGATCTGGATAGGCCAGATCCAGTGGATGCTCGCCCACGGTCTCGGCCATCCGACCAACCCGGTCCTCCAGCCGCTCGACAACATCCGCGAGCAGGACGCGTTGCTCGACCTGTCGGACCCGAGCCACCCGCAGGAGGCGGAGTGGCCTGAGGCGGACGTCGTGGTGGGCAACCCGCCGTTCCTGGGCCGCAAGTTCTTACGCGGCGCACTCGGCGATAAGTACCTCGACTCGCTCTTCGGGGTGTATCACGGCCGGCTATCAGCGGCAGCGGACCTGTGCTGCTACTGGCAGGAGAAGGCGCGCGGCCAAATAGAAGCCGGGGCGCTCCGTCGGGCCGGACTGCTGGCGACCCAGGGCATACGGGGTGGCGCCAGCCGGACAGTGCTGGAGCGCATCAAGAAGACGGGAGACATCTTCTTCGCGTACGCGGACGAGCCCTGGGTCCTCGCGGGCGCGAATGTGCACATCAGCTTCGTCGGCCAGGACGACGGCTCAGACCAAGCGCGGACTCTCGACGGACGGCCGGTCCTCGGCATCAACGCCGACCTTTCAGCAGGCCTCGACTTGACGCAGGCCCGACGTCTTCGAGAGAACCTCGGCATCGCGTTCACGGGCGACACGAACGGCGGTTCGTTCGACATTGATGCGGAAACGGCTCTCCGGATGTTGGCCACTCCCAACCCGGACGGGCGCAGAAACGGTGATGTGGTGAGACCGTGGATGAACGGCCAGGACGTTGCCGGAAGACCACGAGGCAGGTGGGTCATCGACTTCGGGGTGGACATGTCGGAGACCCAAGCAGCCCTATATGAGGCTCCGTTTGAGTACGTCAGGGAGAAGGTGCGCCCTCAGCGTATGGCGAGCCGCACCACAATCGAAGAGTGGTGGCTTCATGAGCGGCCCCGATCTGAGATGCGGCAGGCACTGCGAGGTCACCCGCGGTTCATCGCCACGCCCACCACATCGAAGTATCGAGTGTTCAGCTGGCTATCGGCTGACGTGCTTCCGTCGGTAGCCCTCATCGTGGTGGCGCGAGACGACGACTTCACGTTTGGCGTCCTCCAGTCCCGAGTTCACGAGACTTGGTCCATCGCGACTGGCACCCAGCTTCGAGAGGCGGAAAGCGGCCGTCGTTACACGCCAAATCCGGCGTTCGAGACATTCCCCTTCCCGCACCCAGCCGACGGCCAGCGCGACGCAATCGGTGACGCCGCCCGCGACCTTGACCGCCTCCGGATCGGCTGGCTCAACCCGCCGGGGCTCGCGGACGCCGACCTCGCCAAGCGAACTCTGACGAACCTCTACAACGCCCGTCCGACTTGGCTTGCACAGGCGCACGAGCGGCTGGACCACGCCGTCCTAGCCGCCTACGACTGGCCCGCCGACATCGACCGCGACGACCTTCTCGGCAGGTTGCTGGCGCTAAACCTGGCCCGGGCCGCAGGTGAAGTGTCAGGGGACTGAGGACCCCGGCGACGGTGCCTGGCACGATGAGCAGATTGTGTTTGATCCACCGCGGTCATCCTCCCATTTGGCCGTGTACCTGCGGCGGAGTAGAGTCGTCCCATGGGTAAGAGAAGGGGCCGCGCGGAGCTGATGGTCGCAGAACGGCTCGAGTTGTTCATCGAGCAGGCCGGCCGTCTCGCCAATCGACGCCTCGTGCAGGCAGGTTTCGATACGAGTTTGACCATCACGGCCGGCGGCGGACCGCCTAGCGTCAGCTGGGCAAGGCCAGACCAGGAAGAGTTCCATGCTTTCCTGGTCGACTTACGCCCGTTCATCTCGGACCAAGAACCTGTCTTCCTGAACCGCGTCTACAACCTGATCCAGTGCTACGTTACCGATCCCAAACTGCGTTATGAAGCACGAAAGTCTCGTGAGAGACTCCGGGCTGCCGAGTCAGGGGCCGCATTCAGGCAGGCGGACCGGACGCCTGCCCAGATCGCGGACGCGTACATAGACGGGACATTCCATGTCGACCCCGATGCCCGTCGACGAATGGCGCGGCCCGAAGGGTTCTTTGCCGATCTCGACCGATGGTTTGTCCAGAGCTACTGCGCTCGAGTATCTCTACAGGTGGCGGAAGTGGCCGCGATCGCTCGGCAGGCCTTGGCAAGCGGAGTTGTTGTCGAGACGCCTTTCACGGCCAACGATGCCGCAGAGGAGCTGGGAGGACTCTGAGTCGAAGTACGGCTTTCCGAAGGCGGCTGCGATTGACAGAAGCGATGACTGAAACCAGAGGAACCTTGCCAGCGCGCCCAGCTGCCTTGCCATGCCGGTCACTAACCAGCGATAGCGGTGGGGCTGCCTTTTGCGTTGAAACGGGGTCCACGCCATTGCCCGGAAGCGCCGCCTTTAGGCAGATCAGCCAGGGCTGGCGCCGTGCCCTCGCAGCGGACCAGCCATTGTCAAATCGGGCTGTATGCAGTCTGAATAGCTGATACCGTACGGGTCGTCCGGCTCCTGCGGATTACGTAGAGTCGACCGAGGGGAGCGTCGGGAACGCTCGAGTGTGGGCCGCAGACGTCTTGCGGCCGAGAGCGGAGGGGCGCTCAAGGCGCCCGATGGTATCGATGCATCGTCTTGGCCGGATTAGCTCGCATGTCCTTGGGATCGCCAGTCTCGTCGTCCTCGTGGCAGGCCTACTGCCCTCACAGGTCGCCCGCGCCGGCAACGGCAACGCGAACCTTCATCTCG
>JANYJG010000159.1 GCA_025358515.1 Chloroflexota bacterium | reverse complement strand
CGGCCGTCCTCCAGTCCGAATCGGAGCTGCAGCACGCGTCGCTCGCGACCGGTCAGCGAGTCCAGCACCGCCTCCACCTGCTCCTTGAGGAGCTGATGCGATGCGGCCTCCGCCGGCGCGAGTGCACCGCGGTCCTCGATGAAGTCACCCAGGTGCGAATCCTCTTCCTCGCCGATCGGCGTCTCGAGGGACACTGGCTCCTGGGAGACCTTGATGATCTCGCGAACCTTCTCGGGAGTGACCACCTGCTCCTGGCCCTTGGACATCGCCTCAGCGATCTCCTCGACCGTGGGCTCGCGGCCAAGCTCCTGGAGCAGCGTCCTGGAGACACGGATCAGGCGGTTGATCGTCTCGACCATGTGGACCGGGATGCGGATCGTGCGGGCCTGGTCGGCAATGGCTCGGGTAATGGCCTGCCGGATCCACCACGTCGCGTACGTCGAGAACTTGTAGCCCTTCTCGTAATCGAACTTCTCAACTGCACGAATCAGGCCGATGTTTCCTTCCTGGATCAGGTCCAGGAACGACATGCCTCGGCCGATGTACTTCTTCGCAATCGAGACGACGAGGCGCAGGTTGGCCGAAGTCAGCTGCTCGCGCGCGTCTCGACCGATTCGAACAAGCTCGCCCTTGCGGTGCGCCAGCTTCGTGTTGAGCGGCACCTCCGGGTCGTGGCCCAGACGCTTGAGCAGATCGGCGTCGCGGCCGCTCTCGACCCAGCGCTGAAGGGCCGGGTGCGCCACCGTGTCGCGAGTCCAGTCGTAGATCGCTCGCAGACCAGTGTTGTCGCGCGAATCCAGGTCGCCGTTGTGAACGGCCAGGTAGGCCCAATCGAGCAGTTTGAGGAACGTTTCCGGCCGCAGCGACTCGTTGTAGGCGGCGACCAAATGCCGAGCCTCTTTGAGCAGTTCCTTGGTGCCGTCCGTCGTGGCTTCCTTGCCGGCCTTGATCAGGTGAAAATCGGTCGTGGCGACGAGCAGATCCGCTGCGATATCGGCCGAAACAGCGTCGGCGACCATGCGGGCGGCTTCCGGCCCGAAGGGCAGCTTGTACTGCGGCTTGATCGTTCGGGTCTTGCGCTCCGTCTCGTGGTGGGTCCACTCGTGGAGCGAGACGATACCCTTCCATGGCTCGTCGACCAGCTGTTCGCCCAGCTCGATGGCCTTAGCCAAAACGACTTCTTCCTCTGCTGTGAGGAGGGCGACCTTACCGATTTCCTTCAGGTACATCCGGACCGGGTCGTCGATCCCGATCATGTCGGCCGAAAGCGCCTCGAGCTCTTCCTGGGTTGGTTCCTCGAGCGCCTCCGCGTCCAGCTTGGCCGGAGCCTCGCCCGTGGCTCGCGGCCCGGCGACGTTGTCTTCCTCGACCACCTCGACGCCAAGCTCGGCGGTGTCCTCGTCCAAGCTGTCCGGCGGGGCTACCTCGTCCTCGTCGGCCAGCAATTCCTCGTCGTCGAGCGAATCGTCTTCGGCGGATCGGCGGGTATGGACGCCCGCCAGCTTCGCCTCTTCGAGGTCGGCCTTGCGACGGCCACCTCCGGAGAGAGCGACCTCTACGAGTTGCTTGTCAAGCGGGTCTGTCATCGGTGTCCTCCAGTGGAAGCCAGGAGGCTCGTGTCCTGCTTGCGTCGATCGAGCGATCGGCGAGCCTCGTTCAGGTTGCGTTGCACTTCGAGCAGGCGGGCCTCGGCTTGGGAGTCGCCCGCCGCATGGGCTTCGTTTAGTTCGCCGGCGTTGAACCGGATTTCGTCTTCGAGCCGATCGGCCTCCAGCGCAAGGAGGCATTGATCTACACCTATACGGACGCGGTTGGCGTCCAGTTCGTTCGGATCGGGCCCGCGTTCGGCGTACAGGGCGATGGCCAGTCCATGTAGTTCGGGCGGCAGCGCCTCGAGGAACCGCATCCGCTCGAAGCGACCGCTGCCACCGGATTCGCGGTCTCGCTCCCGGTCGGCGATGACCGCCGCGAGCAATTCCCGGGCCGGCGTGCTGGGGAGTTGCGTGCCCTGAGCCCGCAGCGAATCGGCGACGCGTTCCTGCTGCTCCGGAACGAGGAGCAGCAACCGCAGCAACCGCCTCTCCTCCAGGGTGAGGGCTTTGAGCTCCGCTTTGGTGTCGATCGTGTCCGGGGCCGATATGACCGCGTCGGCGGTGAAGCGACCGGCCGAGCCACCTGAACCGCGGCCGTCCCCTGCCCTGCCCGATCCGGCGGCAGGCTCCGGGGCGCGCAACGCCTCAAGCAGCACTCGATCCTCCACGCCCGTCCGGCGGGCCAGCGTCTGCAGATAGCTGTCGCGAACGACCGGGTCGCGGATCTCGCGCAGCAACGGCACCACAGCCGCGACCGCGTGGCGCCGTCCTTCCGGCTTCTTGAGGTCGTACGCAGTGGCGTAGTAATCGATGAGGAACTCCATGATCGGCTGAGCCGTGCGGATGGCCTCCCGCCAGAGATCGGGCGTGTCGCGGACGACCTCGTCGGGGTCTTTGCCCTCGGGTAGGCGCGCGACGCGGACACGGGTAATCTCGACGCCGGTCTCCTCCGCCGCCAGGGACCCAATCAGCCGGAACAGGTCCGCGCCACCGACGGAGCCGGCGTGCTGGCCGGCCGGGTCGACGTCGTACGCCAGGACGATCTCGCGCGCATAACGGGCGATCAGCGCAACCTGATCAGGGGTCAGGGCCGTGCCGAGCGAGGCGACCACATTCCCGAAGCCACCCTGGTGGGCCATCAGCGCATCTGTGTAGCCCTCCACCAGGACCGCCTGATCCAGCCGCCGCATCTCGGTCCGGGCCTTCTCCAGTAGATACAGGGTGCGGCTCTTGTCGAAGAGGGACGTGGCCGGGGAGTTGAGATACTTGGGCGCGCCCGGGTCGTGGTTCGCCGCCGGCGCGGCCCTGCCCGGCGTCGACATTCCGTCGGCGCCCAATGCGCCGGCCACCTCCGGCAATATTCGGCCGCCGATGCCGACTGCGTTGCCGGAGACATCGCGGATTGGGAAGATTATTCGGGCGCGGAACTTGTCGTAGGAACCGCGACCGTTGGGCCGGGCCGTCGTCAAACCGATTTCCGCCAGTTCGGGCAGGGTCACGTTGCGTCGGGATTGGAGCATCTTGCTCATCTGATCCCAACCTTCTGGGGCCCAGCCCAACTGGAACCGCTCGATCGTTTCGTCCGTGAAGCCTCGGCCGTGCAGGTACTCGAGGGCTCGCGCGCCGACCTTCGACTGCGTCAGGACGACGTGGTAGAACGCGATCGCCTGTTCGAGCACCGCGCGCAGCCGAGCCTTTCGGGCGTCATCGCGGCTGGTTCGTTCGTCGATCTCAATGCCGGCCTTCGCCGCCAGCCGCTTGAGCGCCTCGGGGAATGTCAGGTTTTCGACCTTCATCACGAAGCTGAAAATGTCGCCGCCCTCACCGCAGCCGAAGCAGTGCCAGGTCTCCCGCGCCGGCGTCACCACGAAGCTAGCGGTCTTCTCGCCGTGGAATGGGCACAGCCCCTTAAAGATGGTGCCCGCCTTCTTGAGCGCCACCTGCTCGCCGACGACATCGACTATCGACAGCTTGCTCTTGACTTCCGCGGCTACCCCAACGGCCAAATCGCATCTCCTGTCATGTCAGACGCCCGCCGAGCCCGGGACGTTCACCGTTCGCGCACGATTCATCCGATCACGGCTCGACCCTGGGATCCACGTCTGGACATGAGTAAGGGCCTGTCAAGTCTTGACAGGCCTCCACTGCCGCCATAGTACTCCAAAAGTCAATACCCCCGGGGGGTATTGACTTGTCAAGAGCCAGGAGGTCAAGTCCCAGGACGTGTGTAACAACGTCACCTCGCGTCTGATCGATCAGCTCGCCATCGACAACCCAGGCTCGGCCTCCTTTCCGTCGACGACGGCATCGATGAGGACCATCGACTCGGGCCGGAAGTAGCGCCGGCCGTCCTGCCACTCGTCGTCCTGCTCGGCCAGGATCATGCCGACGAGGCGGATGACGGCAGCTCGGTTGGGGAAGATGCCCACCACCGCGGTGCGGCGTTTGATCTCCTTGTTGAGCCGTTCGAGTGGGTTGGTGCTGCGGATCTGGCGGCGGTGCGTCTCGGGAAACGCGAAGTGGGCAAGCAGATCGGTCTCGGCCTCGAGCAGCAGCCTCGCCACCGTCGGGAAGCGCGGTTCGAGCGAGTCGATGACCTGACCGAACTGCTCACGGGCGGCCCGCTCGTCGGGTTGCTCGAAGATCGAGCGGACGGC
>JANYJG010000086.1 GCA_025358515.1 Chloroflexota bacterium | reverse complement strand
CACCCGCGCGATGCGGGTGCGACACGGCGAGGTTGCGGCGACTCTATACGCCAGCGCGCATGTGTCGTCGCGTCCAGATTGCGACTACTTGATGCCTGCAGTTGTGCAGACGGCGGCGGTGACGTCGGCGCAAAGCTTAGTCACGTCGACGAACTTGTCCTTGATCACCGTCGCCTGCATGTTGGCGGCGTTGACCCAGTACGGGGTCAAAAGGATCGCGGGCTGAGTGGCAGTCGCGTCCTTCGGATTGGTGGTGGTTCCGTTGACAAGAGCTGCGGGAGGTGTCTGACCGGCACGCAGGTAAGTGGCGAGCGCGACGGCTGCCTGGGCCTCGAGGTAGATCGGCTTGTAGACCGAACCACACTGGTAGCCCTGAAGAACCAGTTCCATACCCGTAAGCGTCGCGTCCTGCCCGACTGTCGGGATACTCTTGGCCGGGACGCCCGCCGCCTTGAGGGCGGTAATCACCGCGCCGGCAAGACCATCGTTGGCCTCAACCGTGGCGTTGATCGCCTTGTTGGCGGTGTATGCCTGCTGGAAGATGGCGCCGCCCCTGGCGTTGTCCCATCCGGGGGCGAGCTGCTCGCCGACGAGCTTGTACCCGGCGGTGTTGGTCGCGCCGACGGCAACCTTAGCAACCGACTGGCCCCAGATCACGGAGTTGTAGCCCTTGGCGAAGTCGATCGCGTTCGGGTCCGTGTCCTGGCCGCCGTCGAGCGTGAAGACCTGGGGATTCTTGACGCCCCAGGCAGTTACACAATCCATGAAGCCCTGGCCGATGAGCTTGCCGACTTGCACGTTGTCGAAGCTGACGTAGTAGGTGTTGGTGCCCTGGAACGTCGCTCGGTCGTAGCTGATCATCTTGACGCCGGCAGCGGTGGCGGCTGCCTGAATCTGATTTCCGACGACGCTGTCAATCGGGTCGACCAGCAGAACCTTTGCGCCGGCCGTGATGTCCGCCTGGGCGAGCGCGAGCTCGGTGGCGTCGGTGCCCTGGGCGTTGTCGATCTTGAACTGGCTTTCGGTGTAGCCGGCGGCCAGGAAGGCCTGCTTGAGGTACGGGGCGTCATAGCTGACGTACCGTCCCGACGACGTGGCATCGGGGAGGATTACGCCGACCATACCTGTACCGGCGGCGGTCACGCTCTTCAGCTGGGCCATTGCGGCGAAGGTGGCGTCGAACGAAGTGACGCTTAGTGGTGCGCCGGACGCGACCGTGCTGGGCGCGCTCGAAGCCGCAACGCTTGCGACTGGGGTGTCGGTGGCAGCAGGTGCCGTTGCCATTGGGCTGGCTGTGGCCGGCGAGCTGGAGCAGGCCGAAACAATTGCCGCGATCGATAGGATCGAAATCGCGATCTTCTTCGTGTTCAACAAGTCCTCATCTCCTCTTCGTGGTGTAGGGGCCGCCTTGGGCGTCGCGTCCGCTTCTGCGAGGCGACCGCTTTGGGCGTTCAGCAAGGCGACGTCTTGGCATCGCCGTGCGACGGGCTTAGGGCATCACCTCCTTGCCGGTTGGGTTTGGGCTGCATCAGATTCGACGCGAGACGCCCGGACGGGGCGCCACCTGTCGTGATCGGCCCGAGGGGACTCGCCTGTCAGGCGGACGAGCGTCGGGTCGTACAGAGTCGGAGCCAGGGCCAACTCGGCCGCGCCGAGCAGCAGGGTGTTGGCACCGAGAAGGGCGGTCGTTATCTCGACCATGGCGCGCGGCGCCGGCATCGCCCGCGAGTCCAGCTCGCGGATGACGGCCTCCCGGGTGTATGGATAGATGCGAGCATAAAGCCCGCCCAGAGAAACGCGTGTCGGGTTGAATACGTTCACCAGACCGGCGATGCCGATCCCGAGCCAGCGGCCGGAAGCGGACAAGGCCGCCAAGGCTACCTCATCGCCCCGATCGGCTGCGGACAGTAGGTCGGCCACGGCTCGAGTTCCGCCCAGCGGGTCGCGTCCCGATCGGCGCAGCAGCGCCTCCTCGCCGACTTCAGCCTCCCAGCAGCCGCGAGCGCCACAATGGCACGCTTCCCCGTTGGGATCGACTGTCAGGTGGCCGACCTCGCCGGCGTAGCCCGCCGATCCGGCCAGTGAGCGACCGCCGACGACGAAGCCGGCGCCGATTCCGCCTTCGCCCCATAGACAGATGAAATCGTTGGAGCCGCGGCCGGAACCACGCAGATGCTCGGCCGACGCGGCCAGATCCGCGTCGTTGCCGACGAAGACCGGTACTCCAAGATACGCAAACCTCTCGCGAATCAGGTTGCCCATCGGCACGTCTCGCCAACCCAGGTTGGGGGCGTGGTGGAGGTGGCCATCCTCTGCTCGGACCGCACCCGGAACGGAGACGCCGATCGATACGACACGCGGCCCGTCGCCGACGCGCTCCAGAAGCGGGCCCACCAGGCCGTGCAGCTCATTGACGATTTGGGCCGGATCGGTGTTGGCCAGGGAACGGTCGCGTCGAGTCGAGCCGATGACGGTCCCGCCCAGCCCGATGACCGCCGCGCCGATCCAGTCCGTCGACAGGTCGATGGCTAGGGCGCCCGGGCCGTCGCGACGCAATTCGACGACAGGCGAGGGTCGGCCCGGCGACTGCGGCACGCCCTTGGTCCGACTCCGTTCCCAGACGAGTCCGCGGGCAGCCAACTCACCGACGAGAGACGCGACGGTGCTTCTGTTGAGGCGGAGATCGGACGCAAGTTCGGATCTGGACATCGGGCCGCTCAGATGCAACTCTCGAAGCATCCGACTGAGATTGCGTCGGCGAATCTCGGCCTGCGCGTACCCGCCTTCACCGCGGATGACCATCGGCTGTCGTTCCTCGTTGGGCTCGAGTTGCGAGTCGATTGCGAGTCGATTGCGAGTCGATTGATTGAGCGGACAACAAAACAAACTGGTTTGGTGGAGGGTACAACAAATCGCTCAACGAGCGCAATCGTTTCATTCCGCGCCGAGCGTCCCAAGCGAGCGGCGCCCCGTCCGCCCCGCAGCCAATGGGCACCAGCCGGCTAGACGAGGCGCCTGAACAACTCGTTGCTCAGCAGGCGGCCTCTGGTCGTCAGGCGAAGCCGAGGCGCATCGCTCGTCTGCGCATCCAGGAAGGCCTCCAGGAGGCCGGACGTTTCCGCCCACTCGCGCACGGCCGCGAGCGGCGGGACCTGAGCCCAGGCCTGGGGCACTCCCCTATCCAGACGCAGCGCGAGGATGATCCTCTCGGCGGCGGCCACCTCGGGGGTGAGATGCTCCTCGCCGCCGGGCGGAGTCACGGGCGTGGTACCGGGCGTGGTACCGGGCGCGGTACCGAGCGTGGTGCCGGGCGTGCCGACCGCGAGCGCCTCCAAGTAGGCCCCCAGATTTGCGGCGTTCCAGCGGCGAACGACCCCGTTGAAAGCGTGGGCCCCAGGGCCGACGGCCTCGTACGGCCGGCGCTGCCAATACGCCAGATTGTGGCGGCTCTCATGGCCGGGCCTGGCCCAGTTGGAGATTTCGTAGCCCCGCCAGCCCGCGCCGGCGAGCATCGCCGTGGCGAACTCGTACTGTTCGGCTGCCCGATCATCGTCCTGCTCCGCCCGCGCCCTCTCCCGCCAACGGCGAGCCCCCGGGGTCGTGGGTAAGTGGTCGCCGCCAAGGCCCGTCAGGCCCTCAGCGTCCGGGTCGTCCAGAGTCAGGGCGTAGAGCGAAAGGTGATCCGGGGCGAGCTCGAGCGCCGCGTCCAACGTGCCCCGCCACGCGCCCAGCGACTGACCCGGGACGTCGTACAGCAGATCGAGGTTGACCGAGGCGATCGCGGCTTCACGAGCGGCCGCCAGCGCCGCGGCAACGTCAGCCGGCGAGTGGCGGCGGCCTATGCGTCGGAGCTCGCCGGCATCCAGGCTCTGTGCCCCGAGCGAGAGTCGCGTTACGCCCGCCCGAACGAAGTCCGCCAGATCGCCTCGCTCATCCGGACCCGGGTTGGCCTCCAGCGTCACTTCTGCCCCCGGGGCCACCCCATAGCGGGCCCGAATCGTGGCCATGAGTCGCTCCAGCCACTCCCTGGACACCAGGGACGGCGTGCCGCCGCCGAAGTAGACGCTCGCCAGCGGAGGCCGCTCGCGCCCGAACTGGCGATCCAGCGCATCGGCGCGCAACTCAAGTTCGCGGTCTACGGCAGCGTAGAGCCGCTCTGTCCGGGCCCGTGGTCCCCGCGAATTCGCTCCCGCGTACACGACGAAGTCGCAGTACGGGCAGCGGGCGATACAGAACGGCAGGTGCAGGTACAAGGCTACCGGCGGTGCCGGCCGATCCGGGGCGCTCGGTGCCGGCCCATCCGGGGCGCTCGGTGTCGGCCGAGACGGCGTTTGTGCGTCGTAAGGCAGCTGTGTCTTGCTCACCGCAAGAGATTATCCCGACGCGGACGCGCCCGATAGGGCTGCCGCCCACTCACGGCGGCGCCACAGCATGATTCCCTTTTACTCTCCCGGAGGGTGGCGTCTTGGATCGGACGCCGCGCGGCCGGCGGAGTGGGTGGTGGCGTGGCGGCTCGTCTTGGCCGGCGGACCTGGCTGAGCGTGAGGAGCAAACTTGGCAGACCGCGAGCCCCCTCCTGCCGGCCGAGTCGCGTGCTCGGCCGCCGCGCGATCGTCCTTACCACTCTCCCGGAGAGTAGGGCGGAGGCGGTCCCGTCCGGACGAGCCTCGGCCGTCCTGGCCCCGTCCGGGCTTGGCGGCCTTGGTGCCAGCGTTCTTGGACGTTATGGCGGGCGGCGGGTCCGTCGCGCCTGCTCGCCGAGCCGGGTCGATACGCGTCAACGACTCACCGACGATGCCCCGGAGCCGCTCCGTCAGCGTGATCGGCGCTGAGGACCGTGCCGCGGCTCGCGGACGAGGGGTCGCGCCCCGGGTTGGAGCCGGCAACCGTTGTGCCGGCTGCCCTCGTCTGGTGAGGCCGGCCGGTTCCAGACCGGCCCGCGTTCGGCGCAACGCGCTGCCGACCCGCCCGAGCGTCAGCTCGAATGCCGCCCGGCGCGCCGATGGCGGAGAAACGGTTGGCGGAGCGGCAGCGGCAGCGGCATCGGCGGCGACTTCGACCGCCTCCGGCTCGACCGCCTCCGGCTCCGGCTCGACCGCCTCCGGCTCCGGCTCGACCGCCTCCGGCTCGACCGCCTCCGGCTCGACCGCCTCCGGCTC
>JANYJG010000081.1 GCA_025358515.1 Chloroflexota bacterium | reverse complement strand
CGGTCACGGCGAGCAGTGCGCGTGGCTGCATCCGCAGTTGCCTGCGGCATCTTCCTGCTTGCCATCAGCGTCGCCCCGGCAATGGCCGCCGTGAATGGTCGACTCACACCCCAGCCAGCGCACGGCCTGGCGAGTGGGTGGAGTTGACAACCGATACGGGCGGCCGCGATCCGAACGTGTATGCGTCCATCGCGGCGGCCGGTGCGCTTCCGGTGTTTCTCCAACGGGCCGCCGCTCAGAGCGCCGGCAACTCGTGCGACACGCCAATCGGGGACATGACCTGGGCTGGTGGTGTCGGCAAGCTCCGGTTCCAAGTCCCTGCCGTTGATCCCGGGACCTACTGGATCCTGACTGCCGTCCAGGGCGGTTGTTGGCGCTTCGGCGATAGCGCCGGAGTCCTGACGCTGACCGTCTTGCCGAGCGTGAAGACAGAGGTTCCATTGCCCGTTCTCGGCGGCGCGGCCGTCGGCGCAGCGGGCATCATTGTCGTTGGGCTGCTAGTGCTCCGGCTGCGTCGGCCCACTCGCTAACACCTACCACTACCGCTAGTGCACACCCGGCGCTTACGAGGGAAACAGCATCGAAGTTCTCGGACCGGGGGACGATGGGATTGGCTCAGGCCGAGCCTGCGTCAGGCGTCGACGGGACGGCCGGCCCGATAGCCCGCCTTCTCGATTGCTTTTGTGAGAGCCCAGGGATCCGTTTCGGCGGGATCGTAGGCGACGTAAGCGGTCTCGGTGGCGGGATTTACGTAGACGGTGAGTACTCCGTCAGTCGAGGCGAGTTCGCGCTCGACCGCGGCGGCCCGTGCTCCGCCGCAGCCGAGATCGTAGATCGGGATCCGAAGCCCATGCTTGATATCCATGGCCTCAGCGTGCCAGCCGTGGCTGAAGAAGGCATGAGTGCGGCCTGAGACTTGTCTGCGCGGCCCCTCCGCGACGCGGCCACCCGGCCATCTCAGCCGCAATAGCGGTTCGCCAGCCGTCGCGCGGCGAGGATGACGAGAAGAGCGAGCGCCAGGCCAAGAACCGTCACGCCGATCGACGTCTCAGTCCAGAACTGGTCCGGGAAAAGCTGCGTGAGACGTTCCGTTCGAGGGTCAAACGAGAAATTGCCCTGCGGGAAGAACACGAGATGTAACAGCTCGAACGCGGCGTCGAAGAACAAGAGGACGGCGATGCCGACGACGATGCCAACGACAACGAGGGCGGCGGATCCTCGCGCGAGAGCTCGCCATAGCCACGCGCTCCGGCGATTCGCGGCCACGATCGCGGCCAGCGTCACGACGGCTATCGCGACGACGATGCCGAAACCCAGCAGGACGGTTTGCACGTCGACCATATGTGAGCGCTCAGCCGCGTCCAGAACGGGCTGACCGCTCACGGCGACCGCGAAGTCGGGCGGGCCGAAGAACAGGTTGGCGAGGATCGCGCCAGTTGCGGTCCGGACCTGATCGGGCGTGTAACCAGCAATCGCGGGGACCCCTGAGCGCCGCTGTTCGAAATCGATCCAGACCGGATTGAAGAACGCGGCGATGGCCGCCGCGACCGTGATGATCGCGGTGGCGACACTCGCGACGGCGTCGAGCAGCAGGTTTCGTCGGGAAGGAACGGGGTGGGTCACGTTCGTCCGTCGCTCCAGAGACCGGCGAGATCAGCGGCGGTCGTGCGGGCTTGGCCAGCGGAGACCCGGAGAGGTCTCACCCGCGGAGGCAATTCGCCAACGATGGCCTCGAGCGCGCAGGGTGTCTTGCGAAGGCGGGCTCAACTTGCTGCCTCAACGATGATGCGTCCTCGGAGCATCCCCATCTGGCAGGCGAATTCGTGCTCGCCTGGATCGCCTGGCATGAACTCGATCGGGACGACCTGCCCTGTCGGAAGTGGTGCCGACTTGCCGAAGTCCGCCAGGACGACGTGCTCGGAGCAGGCGGCGGTCTCTTCACGGCGGAACAGGAGACGCACAGGGTGTCCCGAGACGACCCGGATTGTGTCGGGCGTGTAGCCGCCCTTGACGAGGATCATCTGCTCCTGGTAGCCGTCGGAGACGACCGACGCCTTGACCCCGACCACCCGTTTGAACCAGAAGAACCAGGCGATGAAGGCCACGACGGCAAGGCCGCCGATGGTGACTAGAATCCGGTCCGGCGTCATGCCGCCACCTCCGAGAGCTTGAAGCGCTTGAGCCGATTGGCATTGGAGATCACCGTCACCGAGCTGAACGACATGGCCAGAGCGGCGAGGACCGGGCTGAGCAGCAGGCCGATGAACGGGTAAAGAATTCCGAGCGCGATCGGCAGGCCGAGCCCGTTGTAGACGAAGGCTCCGAACAGGTTCTGATAGACGTTGCGCATCGTCGCCCGGCTGACCGCGATCGCCGACACGACGCCGCGCAGGCTGCCGCTGATGAGCGTGATGTCCGATGCTTCGATGGCGACGTCCGTCCCGGTGCCGATCGCGAAGCCGACGTTCGCCTGGGCGAGCGCCGGCGCGTCGTTGATCCCGTCGCCGACCATCGCCACCTTCCGGCCTTCGAGCTGGAGCTTGCGGACCTCATTGGCCTTGTCCTGCGGCAGGACTTCGGCGACGACCTGATCGATGCCGACTGCTCGGCCGATCGCGTCCGCCGTCCGACGGTTGTCGCCGGTGAGCATCACGACCTGGAGTCCGAGCTTCTTGAGGGCGTGGATGGCCTCGACCGAGTCGGCCTTGACCGGGTCGGCGATCGCGATGACCCCGGCGGCTCGGTTGTCGATTGCCACGAATACAGGCGTCTTGCCGTCGTCCGCCAGGCGGGCGGCAGCCTCCTCGAGCGCGCCGGCATCGATTCCGGCCTGCTCCAGGAATGCACGCTTGCCGACCAGAACGGTGCGGCTTCCGGCCTGCACTCGGACGCCATAGCCCGGGATCGCCTCGAAGCCGGAGGTGGCGGTTTGAGTGAGGCCGCGCTCCGCCGCGCCATCGACGATCGCGGTCGCAAGGGGGTGCTCCGAGTCGCGCTCGGCGGCGGCCGCGGCGGACAGAACAGCGTCGATCTCGAAGCCAACCGCCGGCACGATGTCCGTCACGGCTGGCTTTCCAAGCGTGATCGTGCCTGTCTTGTCGAGGACGATCGTGTCGAGCTTCTTGGCGGCCTGGAGCGCGTCGTCCGTCGGGTCGAGCGCGAGCG
>JANYJG010000077.1 GCA_025358515.1 Chloroflexota bacterium | reverse complement strand
GACACGCGGCACCGATCGACCGCCAGGGACGAGAGTTCTGTCCAGCCGTGGCCGAAGCCAACGCCATGGGCAGACGGCCCGCTCAAGGCCCGCTACTGGTGGGGCAACGGCTCAGCTGGCCAGGGCGAGGACGACGTTGCGCCCGAGCCAATTCTCGATGAATCAGGTTCGACGCCGCTTCCGGACTCGATCGTCGAGCCGGTGCTTGCGCCGGCACCGATGCTTGCGCCGGCACCGGTCGTTGCGCCGGCACCGGAGTTTGTCGCGCAGTCCGAGGCCGCCGAGAAGGTTCCGACGCGCGGCCTCTCGGTGTCCAGACCGATGTCTGGCGCCACGCCGGCGCCAATCGAAGGGCTCTTTGAGTCAGCGGGCATAGGGGCCGAGGCGAGCGTCGAGCTTGTAGCTGCAGCCACGCTGAACACGGGCCCGTCATCCGCCCCTGAGGCCGATCAGCGACCGCCCGTCGATCCCGCACCGGCCCAGGGCGAACTCCAGGCGCCGCCTGAGACTGCCACCGGGCCGGACGCAGACGCGGAGGCCGAGGCCGAGCGCCGAAAGAGTGAATCACACACGGCCCCTGCCCGTCGGGCCGACGACACGGCGTCCGCCGATCCGCCGAAGCCCACCGCGCCGTGGCCTCCGTTAGGTGCGAGTTGGCCGGCCCAGGAGCCTAATTGGGGCCCGTGGCCGGGCCCGGGCGAACCCGTTCCGGCCGTCCTGGCAGCCGTGCAAGTGCAGGTGCCTCTTGAGGCGGAGATGTGGGCCCAGTCCTCTCAGCAAGTCATGAACCGGGGCACCGTCCGAGTTTGCCACCGCTGCACATTACCGGTCTCTACGCACGCTCGCTTCTGCCGACGCTGCGGGAATCCGCAGAGTGGACCGACATAATGCTTCGAAGACGCGGCGGCCCCGAGAGGCCGACTAGCGGTTTGATGCTTATCCCCGCGATGCGGTCATGACCGTGCCTACGTCCTGACCTCGGCTCGACGCTGGCAGTGCGCGGTCCCGAGCTGTCGCTACCAGACATCGCTGACGTCCGGCACGGTTCTCCACCGATCGAAGACGCCGCTCACGACGTGGTTTTGGGCCGCCTATCTCATGACGACGGACAAGCGCGGCGTCTCGTCCCTGCTGCTCCAGCGCCAGCTCAACGTCAGCCACAAGACAGCCTGGCTGCTGCTCCGCAAGCTCCGGCGAGCGATGGTCGCCCCGGAGCGCGAGAGGCTGCGCGGCGTCGTCGAGATGGACGAGACGTGGGTCGGTGGGCTCCAGACGGGCTTGCGCGGCAGTCGCCAGCTCAAGGGCCGGAAGGCTGCCCTCGTAATCGTGGCGGTCGAGCGTCGCGGAACCGCGACCGGGCGCGCGCGCATGGAGGTCATCCACGACTTCACGCAGAAGACGATGACGGCCTTCGCCTGCGCGAACATCGAGCCCGGCACGACGATCATCACCGACAAGATGACGGGGTTCGATGTCCTGACGGCGGCCGGCTTCGTTCATCGGCCCGCGAAACAGGACAAAATCATCGAGGAGAGCGACCATGTCGTCCCGCTCGCGGACCGGGCGATGGGCAACATGAAGCAGTGGCTGCTGGGTACCTTTCACGGCGTCAGCCGCGAGCAGCTCCAGGTCTACCTCGACGAGTTTGTGTTCCGCCACAATCGACGCGGCAACCCGCAGGCGGCATTCCAGACGCTGCTCGGGCTCGGCACCGGACGCACGCCGGCTCCGCTCTCCATAGTCCGGGGAGCGAGCGACCTGCCGCAGTTCCCGATCAGGCCGTAGCCGCGGGAAGGCCCGTGACTCTGGGTGAGGACGAGACCCTATTTGATCGCCGTCGCGTCGAGCGTGTGCCCGCCAACGCATTGCCTGTCGAATGGCACGAATGACAGAGCCCCGGAGACGGTGACCGAGTCCCCGATCCTGATGTGGCTCCCGTCGGGTTTGCCAACGCCGTCGTCCGCCACGTAGTCGGACGGCAGATTACGAAGCCAGTAGAGATCGCTGCCGTTCGCATCCGGCCCACGGACGTAGAGACAGCCGCCGTCGGCGCCCACGAGTGTCCCGGTGATGGTCGCGGTCCCGTTGGCGCAGCCTGAGACGAGGAGCGTCGCGCAGATCGCGACGGAGGTCGCAAGCCGATGTCTTTTCACCCTGGCACCTCGATTCGCGGCGAGTGGCTCCCGCAGCGTCTCCGTCGAGTTGGGAACGGTCAAGAGTCAAGTGGACGAAGCTTGGCAGGCGGCCGTTGCCTCACCCTACATCTTGTGGCCTGCTGAAGCAACGGGATAAGCATCACTTCGCTAGCGCGCCTCCGCCTCGCGCGCGTCTTCGCGGCGCCCCGCCTGCCGTCGGCGGTCATGC
>JANYJG010000128.1 GCA_025358515.1 Chloroflexota bacterium | reverse complement strand
ACCGCTACACCGTCCCCGCCACCTTGGAAAACGGACCGGCCTCGCGCTCTCTGCCGATGGCCCTGGGGACGGCGAGCGCCCTGAGCGTCCTGCCGCGCGCCGAAGCGTCGGCGCTCCAGGCGGCGACTTTCGCGGGCGACGACCAGCCACCCACGGACCGCGTCCGGGTGCCGCGCGTCACGCTCGGGGGCCTGAAACTGGCGTCCGCGCTGTTCCGTGTCGGCGACGGCAGCGAGCCGCTGCTGCTCGGGCTGAACGTGCTTTCCCACTACCGGGTCCTGCTGGACTGTCCCGCCCGGAAGGTGTACTTCGCGCCCGCCGTCTCGGTCGCCCCGCCGCCCGCCGGCCGTTCGGGGCTGGTCGTGCCCTTCACTTACGACCCGCTGACGCAGGGAGTGCCGGTCATCCAGGTCAGCATCAACGGGCGGCCGGCCCTGCCGTTCGTCTTCGACACCGGCCTCAGCGTCCCCCTACTTTTGGACCGGGCGGCGGCAAAGGAGCTGGGGCTGACTCCGAATGGATCGGCGGCGGGCAGCATGAACGGCTCGGTCACGACCAGTTCTTTCCTCGTCTCCACGGCTGTGCTTCAAGGCCGAACGGCGGCCGACAACGTCGCCGTGTCGCTGGAAGAGGCGCCGGTCGCAGACCTCAGCCTGATGCAGAAGTCCCTCGCCGGGCCGCCCGTGGCCGGCATGGTCGGGGCCGGGATGCTGACCGACACCGCCGTGCGGATGGACTTCGCCGCGCGCACCCTGACGTTTTTCCCCCGCCTGTCCGCCGCCCCCATCCCGCCGGGGGCGGTTTCGCTGCCCCTGACTGAGACCAACACGCAGGCCTCCTACTTCGTTTCTGTCGCGCCCGCACTGGGCCAGAGAGTCCGGATGCTCGTGGACACCGGGGGCTGGGGGACGCAAGTGCCGTTCGCAAGCGCCGCCGCATTGCGCCCCTCCGCCGCCGTCTCCGCCGGAACCGTCATGCTGAGTTCCCTCAGCCTCGGGGAAGACCTGGACGTGCCCCGATTTTCGGTGGGTGGTCTCACGTTGAGGGGGGTCGAGGTGACGGCCGTGCCGGTGGAGGAAGCGAAGTGGCCGCCGGCCGTGCTGGGGATGAACCTGCTGTCCCGGTTCCGCGCGACGCTGGACGTTCCCAGGATGCGGCTCCTGCTGGAACCGCTCTCCCCCACGCCGCCCGCTTTCCGCGCAGGCTACTCCGGCGTGATCTTGGGCCAGGGAGTGGAGGGCACCCCGATCGAAACCGTGGAAGCCGGCTCGCCGGGCGCGGCGGCCGGCCTGCGGGCCGGTGACACGGTCCGGAGCATAGACGGCCGCCGCCTGAGCGGGCTGCCCCTGTATACCGTCAACAAGCTCGCGGGTGGGGAGGCCGACACCTCCGCAGCCTTCGTGATCAGCCGGGCCGGCGCCATTCGGATCGTCCGTTTCCGGCGCCTGGACCTGTTCGACGCCCCACCACAGATCTTGGTCGGCCTGATCGGGCGACGCGACGCCGCCGGCCCAGTTGTCGTCAAGGCCGTCGTCCCCGGCTGCCCCGCCGACCGGGCGGGCCTTGCGCCCGGCGACGAGATCACTGCCTTCGGCGACCTGCCGGCGGCGACGATCACTGTGGGAGCACTGGCGCGGCTCTCGCATCAGCCGCGCCTGACGCTGACCTTCCATCGCGCCGGCGAGGCCGCGCCGCGCACCGTTAAGCTAGACCGCCCGAGCGCTCCCAGGACCGCCCAACCCGGAGGGTGACTTGGCCCGACCCGTCCGGCTTCTCGGCGAGGGCGGCCTCGACGGGCAGGAACTGCGGCACCACCCAGAGCACGGTCCGCAGGTGCTCCGTCACCCTCGATGTCGTCCAGCGGCTTTCCCCCGCCGTCAGCGCCATCGGCAGAACGAGCTGGTCGGCGAGGTGCTCCTCGCAGGCCGCCCCCGTCTCCCACCACGCTTGGAAGTCTCGGCAGGCTTCCTCCGCCACCGTCTCCATCCGCTTGCCGCGCTCCCCGACGGCGGAAAAGCCGGCA
>JANYJG010000053.1 GCA_025358515.1 Chloroflexota bacterium | reverse complement strand
CCCGTCCGACTGTTGCTGCCGACCCGCTCAGACATAGCCCTCGTGCGGCGCGCGTTCGCCCGCCTCGGCCGCGTCGGCCGCTAGCTGCAGGCTCGGCCGTGAGCGATCGCATAACTATCCTGGCGACCGGCAGAGTTCTATCGCAGACTCGCGACTATCATGGGGGACATTCGGCAACCTGGCAGGCATACCTGACCACGGCTCCCAATCGGTGAGACTTCGCAGAACGGAGGGGTCCATGCGCTTGGCCTTTGTCATCGTCGCGTATCGGTCGGCGGCCGAGTTGCCCGGCTGCCTCGACTCGATCCGCGCGGATGCCGGTACGGAGTGCCAGATCATCGTCGTTGACAACGCGTCGCCCGATGACTCACGTGAAATCTCCTCGGGCCATCCCAGCGGGCCGGAAGTCGTGGTCAGCGACAGGAACCTGGGCTTCGGCGGCGGGTCCAATCTCGGCGTCCGGCACGCGAACGCGGACGCCGTTTTCCTGCTGAACCCGGATGCGAGACTCAGGCCGGGCACCACTGCGTTCTTGGCCGGCGTCATGGCGGCCGATTCGAGGCTGGGGGTAGTCGCCCCGAGAGTTGTGGACCCGACCGGCGAGTCACGCGCGGCCTCGGCGGGAGCAGAGCCCTCGATGCGTTCCGGCATTGGCCATTTCCTGGTTCTGGGGAGGATTCCGGGTCTGGGGCGATTGTTCAAGCCGGTCTACCTCGCAGACGGCCGGCACAGGGCCCACCCCGACTGGGTCAGCGGCGCCGCCATGCTCATCCGCAAGAGCGCCTACGACCAAATCGGGGGCTTCGACGAACGGATCTTCATGTACATGGAAGACGTCGACTTGTGCCGCCGCTTGCGGGAGAAGGGCTGGGCGATTGACTACGAGCCGGAGGCAGTCGTCGAGCACGTCATGGGCCACTCCCAGTCGGCAGATCAGGCGATACGCTGGTACAACGCCTACTACCGGTACATAGCTACGCGACGAGGCTCGCTGTATGCGCACGCGGCGTCGCTGGTGGCCGCGCTTGGGCTGGGCCTTAGGGCAGTTGCGTATCGGCGCAGAAAGCCGGTCAACTCGGACCGAATGGCGCGCAGTGCTCGCGCAGCCTTGCGTTTCGTCGTCTCCTCGCCGGGACCGGATCGTCCGCGTAATGGCTCGCCCCCGGGATGAGCGGTCGTAGTGGGGGATCGGCGATGGCCGAGGGTGCACCGCGCGCCAGCTTGAGTCCGTAGCCCCGCTTGGTCCGGTGCGCTCCGAAACTAAGCCGCGCCAGTAGGCTCCTGGGATTTAGGGCTGACGGCGATGCGCTCGATGGCGGAATCAGCCACCCCAAGTCCTAGCCCTATGAGGGCCCACATCGGGATGGCTACCGTAGGCTCGTCCAGCACGGGAATGAAGATCGCGCCAACCGCGAGACCGGCGGCCGCTGCCAGCGCAGCTCGAGCCACGGGAACCCGCCGCTTGATCCACAGGGCGCGGGCCACCAGGACAGTCAGACCCAGAAGCGCGAGTAGCCCAACGTATCCGGCCTGCAGCAGATAGTCGACATACCAGGTTTCGCTGTTGACGATGTCGGATGCCGACACCTCGCCAAATCTAGCGGATTTGGCGCCGGCCGTTCCCAGACCCATCCCGAAAGGAGACATGTGCGCCACGCCGGCGGAATCCGAACTCGGTCCAGGTGTGAAACTCGGTCCAGGTGTTGGAGTGGGGCCATCGCCCTCGAGGAAAGTTCCACCGAGCAGCGACGAGATCTGTGCCGCATGGGCGGCCGAAGACGGGTCTCGGCCCGTGAGAGTGCCGCTCACGAACTGGGGCAGGCCCGAGGAGATGGCCGCCGTGCCCGCAAGAGCCGTGAAGAGCAACAGGGGCGGAAAGTAGACTCGCCACCATTTCAAGGTCGCGAAACCCTGCAAGAAGGTAGCAATCCGAGATCTTGTCACTGGCAGCATGGCCAAAAGCACCGCCGACGCCACGGCCAGTGAAACCCACGAACTACGCGAGAAGGTCAATAAGAGGACAAACGCGACAGCCGCTGCGGCCCAGGCGCGCAATGCCGGCCTGACCAGGATCAGCCCTGGTGTGGCGACCAGGACCAGCGCGATCATCAGGAAAGCGCCGAACTCATTCGGAGAGTGGAATGAGCCGATGGCTCGAGGCTGGACGATAAAGGTCGCGACATATGCCGACGGCAGCCGACCGTCCACGAGACGGTAGTGCACGTTTAGGTAGTAGAAGCTGCCAACATAGACCTGCCAGATGGCATATATGGCGGCGACCGTCCCGCTAATGACCGTTGCGAGGGCATACCGCGAAGGCATATGCGCCGACAGCTTGGAAGTGCGTGCCAGAAACGCGATGGCAATCGCAAGACAGATGGGCTCATAGAGGGTGCGATAGGCATACAGAGCAGTCTGCAGATGCGGCGAAATTGCCAGGGAGATAGCGCCGCAGGCCAAAACGACGAGAGCCGCTATCTCAACCGCGTTGAGGTTGAACGACCTCCGTTGAAGCCACCGGAGGCCTGCCGCGAGAACGATGCCGCCAGCAAGGGCATCGTGCCAGACGGCCAGCGCGGTCAGGGCAGTGGACGAGAGGTGCAACCCGGGCCCGACCACGTCAAGCAGGAGCCCGTTGAAAGGCAACAGCCCCAAGAGGAGCAGCAGACCGAGCCAGGGACGGACGAACGCGACGGCAAACAGAGCAGCCACCGCGCCAACTATCGCGAGCAGTGCGAGCATTCCACCCTGTATTGCGGGCGCGGCCTACCTTCCCTCATGTTCGGTCCCGCGTTCGGCGCGATCGTAGCACAGCCAAGTCGCCAGGAATTACCCAGTAGCCGATCGACCGCGAGGCGACCTTAAAGTCCCCAGTGCCGCTGCTGGTGGCTCCGCCGCCACGGCCGCACCGCGTCGTGATCTCATAGCGAGCAACTGATCCGGCAATGGGCGATCCGCCTGCGGTGGGAACTTATGGCACGCATCGATCGGTTGACCTCGCGCCCTTGCGGGCAGTGAGATCAACGTCCGGACAGAGCCAGCCGGTAGGCCTCAACGGTAAGGTCGGCGCATCGACTCCAGCTGAACCCGGCGGCTTGCAGCGGCCCGGCTTCCTTCAGACTGGTCCGCAATTCCTCGTCAGTAGCGGCGGTCGCTACGGCTTCGGCCATAGCCGTCTCGTCGGTTGGGTCAAACAAGACTGCGGCGTTACCGGCCACCTCGGGAATGGATGTGGTATTGGAAGCAACCACGACCGCTCCGCAGGCGAGGGCCTCGGCAACGGGCAGGCCGAAGCCCTCGTACAGAGATGGGTAGGCGACAACGGTCGCGGCCGAGTAGAGCGCCGTGAGGGCATCGTCGGTAACGTACCCGAGCAGTCGAACCCAGCCGGAGGCATCCGCCGCCTCGATTGCGCGGTCGACGAAATCGGAGCGCCACCATCGTTGTCCTGCCAGAAGCAACTGCAGGTCGCCGGCGCCGGCGTTTCGCGCGGCCGCCACGGCACGGATGAGGCGCGGAATGTTCTTGCGCGGATGGAGATTGCCAACCGCGAGGACGAACCGCGGCGGCGGATCGAATTCACGCAGCCTCGATGCGGCGTCATCCGAAGTGAGTGGCCGCCAGCGCTCGCCCACGCCGAGTGGTGTGACAACTATCTTTGCCGGATCCAGCCCGTAGTGATGTACGAGCCGGGCGCGAGTGAATTCCGAAATCGTGATTACGGCCTGGGATCGTCTGGCGGACATGCGAACGGTCAGCTTCAAGCGCAATTCGGTCTTCCGAGAGAAGAGCCCGGGCACATCCTCGAACGAAAGATCGTGGATGGCCGTGACCAGCGGCAGGTGGGCAAACGGAGGCGCAACGTACTGGACATGCAGCAGATCGCAGTGATCGCGACGTGCCCGCGACGGCAACTCGAAAGGAATCCGGAGGAACGGTGCCCGCGTTGTGAGCTCACGGATCTCCGGGCCGCCTGAGTGTGGCCAAACCGTGCCGGCGTCGACGTAGGCGATGGGCCAAGTGTCGGCCCGCAGCGCGAGCGCGTCGGCCAAGTTTACGATGTAGGTCTCGTTGCCGGTCTTGCGGTGACCGACGACATGACCGTCGAGTGCAGGCCGGATCAGGAAACTGCTCTTCTCTTCCATCGGTCACAGGCTAACCCGGCAGCGGTCGCCGCGCACCGTAATTGCGCTGCCCGCCGACGGCACCAACTGGTGGATATACTCAGGCTATGAGTCCGACTGCCCTGATCACAGGCATAACTGGCCAGGACGGCTCCTACCTTGCCGAGTTCCTTCTCGAGAAGGGATACCGCGTCGTCGGTATGACGCGTCGTTCGAGCACCGACGGTCTTGAGCGAATCGCCCACATCCAGGATCGAATCGAGCTGGTTCAGGGCGACATACTGGACCAGGCCTCCCTGATCGCAGCTCTTGCTGCAGCGGAACCGGACGAGGTTTACAAC
>JANYJG010000036.1 GCA_025358515.1 Chloroflexota bacterium | reverse complement strand
CAGGCGAAAGCGCCCCTCCCGCCCAGGAAGGAGCGGGGCATCAGCAAGAAGTGGTCCTGGTCCCACGGGCTGGGCTCCGCCTCCGCCAGGCAGAAGGGCGGGGCCAGGGAGGGAGTGGGCGACGTGATCCACTCGGGCAGTCCCCTCTTCTCGCCCAGCAGGGACGCCAGCTCGTCGACCCTGGCCTGCGCCGGCCACCACTCCAGCGCCCTCATGTCCAGGACCGACGGCGTGGGGTGGGCCAGCGGGTTCGTGCCGTGCATCACCAACTCCTCTCTCACCTCCGCCTCCCAGAGCTGAATGAGGCGGGTGGCGGCGGCCTCGCCGCCGGCCGCCCCCGACAGGCACATCATGGTCAGCCCGTTCTCGAACCCAAGCACGAAGTACTCGGGTCTCCCCCGGGCGCCCGCGGCGGCGGCGGCGGTCTCCTCCGCCTCCGAGTCCAGTCGGCGGAGGTAGCCCCCGTGGTGGTAGTCGCGGGCCGGGGTGAGCCCGGGGGGGAACAGGACGACCCCCAGCCTGGACTCGGCGCCCGGCGCGAAGGCCGTCACGTCGAAGGCGCACCCCTGGTGGCGGGCGGCGAACGCCTTGCACGTCCCGGCCAGGTACTGCCCGGTGAAGGTGAGGGCGAAGGAGTGCCAGATGGCGGCGTCCATCCTGGCCCGGTAGTCGGGCACGGTGAAGAGGGCCAGGCGGAAGTGCTCCTCCCGCTCCCGGGCTCCCCACCCGGCCGGCACGTGCCTCATCTCGTCCACCAGGAAGTAGACCAGGAGCTCGTCCATCCTCCGCCTCACCTCGTTGGCGTCGCGGGTCCGGGGCGGGCGGGGCGCGGAGGCCAGGACCGTCAGGGTGCTCCGGTTGGGCAGCACGCTCACCGCGTGCGGGGAAGCCTTGCGCCACCGCCGGAACCCGTCCCACTCCTCCACCAGCGGCCGCACCATCCCGTCCACGGCGGACTCGAGCAGTCGGTAGCGGTGGGCGTCGCCGCCGTCCGAGTCCGAGTCCGCCCCGCAGCGCCCCTCCCTCTTGAAGGCGCGGTACGCGTTCCACAGGTCGACCCCCATGACGACGGTGGCCCTCTCCACCACCTCGCCCACGGCTGGAGTGGGCGTCGGCGGCGAGAAGACGGCCAGGGAGAGCGCGTGGCCGGCAGACAGGCAGAGCACGTTCCTCATGAAGAGGTAGCACTTCCTCGTCTCCGCCCCGTCGTTGCCGCCCCAGAGGGACGGAGGTTGAGGGGGGGAGGGAAGGAAGGAGGACATGAAGGCGGTGGAGGACGAGAGCATGATGACCGAGCGTTCTGGCTGCTGGAGCGAGAGTGACCGGGACTCTGATCGCCCAAAGGCGGTCAGGGGAGTCGCGGCGGGCGGGCGATCGGTCCGTTTTCCGCGAGCGGAGCGGCAGCAGCAGCAGCTTCCGACGACAGGCGGAGAAATGACCGCAAAAAAGAGAATCGATTCGATTCAAAAGTCGCCCGCGTCGTCCCATTGTGTCGACACCGACGCCGACGGCGACACAAAAACAGCCCAGATGCTTATCAAAAGTTTTGTCCAAATTGACGTTGACGTACGGTAATGACGGAACTGACTCGCGTAATGTAGACCGGGCGACGGCGACAGCAAAATGAGAGGAAAAGTCGCAAACGGCAACGGCAGTAGTCGCCGCGCGTTCCAGCCAAGAAGCCGTCGCCATGCAGCAGCAGCAGCAGCAGCAACAGCCCCCTTTGCAAGAAGAAGAAGAAGAGGGAGGAGAAGTGGCGGCGGCGGCGGCGGCGGCGACGGGAGATCCCAAGAGTCTGAAGCAACTCACGGCAGAAGTCCTCATCCGTCGCCACCTGGAGCAGCAGCAGCGGGCCCACGACGCGTTCCTGGCCGAGGTCCCGCGCGGGCTCAGGTCCTGGACCTGCCAGGTCCTGTACGAGCGCGTGGAGCACCGCGTGAGCAGGATGAACGCGGTTGCCTACCTGGAGGCCGCCGAGAGGCGGAAGGCGTCGCGGGACTGGTTCTTCAATCAG
>JANYJG010000264.1 GCA_025358515.1 Chloroflexota bacterium | reverse complement strand
CCGATGGTCTGCGTGCCTATGGCGCCGGCATACTGAGCTCGGCCGGCGAGCTGAACTACGCCGTGAAGCGCCAAGCCCCAGCGAATTGCACTTAGCCTGCAGCGCGCCATGCGCACCCGCTACAAGATTGACAGCTATCAGCAGACCTATTTCGTCATCGATAGTTTTGAGCAGCTCTTCGGCCTGGACGGCGTTGGCCGCAATGTCGCTCAGGTCTTTGACGTCGTCGTACAGCGGCGTGAAATCCGGCGCAGTCATTCCGAAGAGCTACTGCCGAGGTCGAGTGGTCAGGACATTTAGTGCGCCGTAAAGGTATAGGTGCTGGTGGATTGGCGCCTGTTCCCGAAAGCGTCTACCGCCACAACGTACCAAGTGTGGGCAGTCAGCGAGATACCTGTGCGGGTATAGCTCTCAGCGGGCGACCCATAGACTTCAAATTCCCACAGAGAGTAACCATAGCCGGTGCCGCGCGCCGTGCCGTTCATGCGCACGTAGCGGCCGTAGCCTTTCAAGCCCGTGAGGTCATTTACTCCGCCGGTGCCAGTTGTGGTGGAATATATCGATGTCCAGTTCACGGTGTCGCTAGAAACTTGAATTTGATAGCCCGATGCGTACGCAGTCTCCCAGCTCAGCTTCACATGAGTGACTTCCGTTGCCTGACCAAGGTCGACGTAAATCCACTGGGGATCGGAGTACAGGCTTTCCCAGCGCGACGTGAGGCTGCCATCGACGGCCATCGCGGGAGAATTTACACCGGTCTGCGTGGACGAAGCCACCGCGGGCTTGCCCAGCGCGAGGTTGCCCGTATTGGGAGCAACGCCTGAACCGGGGACACTCGCGACATTTGCGCCGTCTAGCCAGACTTCGTAGTGATCCAGTCCGGCCCCGGCGTCATAAGCACTCTCCCAAACGAGAGCCTGGCTCGATCCCGTAACCGAGGCGGCATTCGCTGGCGCGATGAGATCAAAGGCATTGGGCGCCAGAGAATCCTGGAAGTTGAAAGAGAAGGTGCTGCTGGCGCGTGTCAGGCCAGCCCAGTTCATCGCGACCACATACCAGTTGTGCGTGCCGCTCGTGAGCTTGCGGTTGGCAAGCGTGTATTGGGTGGTGTTCAAATCCGCGATCTTGGCATTGTCCAGCCAGACCTGATAGAGCTTGATGCCCGTCTCCGGGTCCGAGCTTGCCTGCCAGGTAAGGGTGGGCAAGACATTCGAGACCGTAGAAGCGTTGGCCGGAGCGGTCAGGTTGAACGCAACCGGCGGCGTGCTATCGGTCAGGCCAAAGCCTTGAATGCCGGCTCCGTATGGATACAGCGGATTGCCATAGGTGGTTGCGGGGGCTGTTCCGGCGTTGATCGAGTTGCGGATGGCCGTCCTCTCGGCGTCCGTGGCGCCCAGGTCATACGGCAGGTCCCACTTCTCGAGCTGATTGCTGGGCGTGTCCGTGCCGACCTGGTTCATGTCGCGGGGCAGCTGGAACGGCAGCTTGCCGGTGGGGTCGTAGTCGCCGAACAGCATCTGGGCCAGGGCGGGTCCACCGCCCTCGCCTGAGCGATACGCGACCACGATCGCGTTGGCGATTCCGTTTTCGGTCGCAATGACATAGGGCCGCGGCATGGTGTACACGACCACGACCGGAATGTTCTGATTCCGCAGGTTCTGGATGAGGGCCAGCTGATCGGCGGGCAGGTAGGGCTGGTTGATGTTCCAGTTGGTCGCGTGGGTGTAGGACGGCTCGCCCACGATGACGATCGCGGCCTTCGGAGTTACTGGAGCCGTGTCCAGGTAAACGTTCAGCCCGGCCTGTTGGGCGCGCGTCTGAATGGCCTGATACATCGTTTGGGTGCCGTACTCCGCATGGAAGAAGCTGGTCCAGATGCAGCAACTCGGCCCGTCGTTGGCGCGCGCGCCGGTAACCAGGAGTGCGTCGCCGGTGTTGAGCCGCAGGGGCAGGACGCCGGTGTTCTTCAGCAGAGTCAGCGACTCCTTCGCTGCCTGGGTAACGAGGGCTACGTTTGCCGGGGTGTGGTAGACGTTGCCTGCGACGGACGGATCGCCGTACGGCGTCTCGAAGACACCCAGCCTGAACTTGACGTCCAGGATGTGGCGGACCGCATCGTCGATGCGGCTGGCCGGCACACTGGCGATGAAGGTGTTCATGTCGAAGCCGACGGCGGCGGGATCGGCTCCACCCATGACGTCAGCGCCGGCGTTGGCGGCCTGGATCCAGGGAGTGCCCGAGGGCAGCCAGTCGGTCGTAATGAGCCCGGTGTAACCCATCGTGTTGCGCAGGTAGTCGAGGATCGGCTTGCTGTCGCCGGCTCCGGGGCCACCCGGATCGAGGTAGGAGCTGCCCGCATAGCCGGGCATGATGTTCGCGGCGCCGGCCTGAATGGCGGCGGTCCAGGGGATCATGTGGTACTTGATGGTGACCGCGTCGTAGACGATGCCGGCCTCACCACCAGCGCCTTCGCCGGGCCAGTGCTTGGTCGTGGTCAGGACCGACGCCGGATTAAGCTCCGGGCCGCCCTGCAGTCCCTCGACCAGGGCGCGGACCTCGGCGGCGGCGGCAAGTGCGTTCTCGCCGTTGCCCTCCTGGAATCTCGGATAGAGGACCTTGGTGTCCACTTCGGCGAGCGGGCCGAGGAGGCCTCGTGCGCCTACGGGGACCTGCTCCGACCGCTGTACTTCACCCATCTTGCTGATGAGGTTGTAGTCGCGCGTAGCCGCCAGGCCGATCTGAGTGGGATAGGAGGTCTGGTAGCCGTGGATCGTGTCGCCAAGAGTGACGAGCGGAATGCCCAGCCGAGTGGTCGCGGTGGCCTTCTGCACGATGAACTGGTCCGGCGCCTGGTCCGGCCCGAAGAACCAGCCGGCCAACGGATAGACCTGGCCGTTGTAGAACATCTGGTAGGCCTTCTCCGTCGGGGTCATGCGAGAGAGAAGGTCGTTGACGCGGGTTGCGATCGGCTGATGCCAGTCCTCGTACGGCTCGATGACCCCATCCTTGTTCATGTCGCGCATGCCGTTGATGAGGTTGATCCCGTCGGCGACGGTCTCAACCACGGGCAGGTAGATGCTGAACGAGAGGATGTTCGAATTCTTGGTCGCGTTGCCGCCATCGACGGCGACCACGTACCACTTGTAAGTCCAGCGATCGGGTAGATCGGTGGTCAAGGTGAAGCTGGTGCCGGTCGTCGTGCCCACCTGGGTATAGCGGTCCAGCAGGTTGCCCGAAGCCATGAAGTCGTAGTCCGTGCGGGTGATGTTCACCCAGATCCGGTAGCTGACCGTGCCCGAGGCTGCGTTCCAGGTCAGGGTGGGCCGGCGAGTATTGGTGACCATGGCCGCGTTTGCGGGCGAAATCAAGCTGAAGGCGGGGGGTGTGGTGGCGGTGGGTGTGGCAGTGGGTGTGGCAGTGGGCGAGGGAGTCGG
>JANYJG010000199.1 GCA_025358515.1 Chloroflexota bacterium | reverse complement strand
GGCTGCATTCCAGGTGTTGACGATCGATTGGTTACCGGCCCAGGTCCAGGTGACCTTCCAGGTCTTGGTGGCGACTGTGCCGGGGTTTGTGATCGTCACGGCTGCGGTGAAGCCGTTGGACCAGGCGTTCTCCACGATAGCGGCGGTGCACTTTGCGGTACTTGATCCGGTCGGCGTAGCCGTGGCCGTCGGGGTAGCGCTGGGTCTGGGCGTAGCCGTCGGGATCGGGGTGACGCTGGGTCTGGGCGTAGCCGTGGGCGTGGCCGTCGGGGTCGGGGTGACGCTGGGTCTAGGCGTGGGCGTGGCCGTCGGCGGTGCCGTCGGGGTCGGGGTGACGCCCCCGCCGCTCGCCGTCGCGCTGAACGAGAACGAGTTCGATGCCAGACCCTGGCCGCCCTGCCAGACCTCGAAGCCAGCCTCGGCGTCGATCAGATAGTGGCTGGAGTTGACCGAACCTCGACTCACAGCGTCGGTGATGAGGGCTTTCACGTCGAGGTTGCTGAACGACGTGCCGCCCGGATTGAGGACGTAGGAAATGATCTTCCAGGACGATTGCTGGCCGGTCCAAACGTTCCAGTTGAGGCCGGCGATGCTCGCGGTCGCAGTCTGGGACCCGAACGGCTGAACGCCACCGCGACTGTTCAGCCAGATCATTATCTCGGTGCCATCGGGTTGGCCCACAGTGGTTGGCGTGCTGTTGATCCAGAGGTCATACGCGACGTCGTATGCCCCCGAGCCAACCTGCGTCGTGCTCCACGACGTGGTGGCACTGGCGAGTTTGCTGATTTGAATGGGGAGGCCGCTGCCGCTCGTGCAGTTGCCCCAGTGGCAACCCTGGAAGATAGACGGGTACGTCGCCGGGGCGCCGTTGGTGGCGAGGTTGAAGTTGGCCGTGCTAACCGACCAGGCCGTGCCCGTTGTGTAGGTGATGCATTGCGTGGCCGTCGAGTTCCACTCGTTGGCTTGAATGATGTACGAGCCGGCGGCGATCGTTCCCTGCGGCGCACATGTGGTCGTGGCTGCCTGGGCCACCTGGACGGACGCCAGGGATGTGATTAGCAATGCCCCAGCCGCAGCTGAAGCGACAACGGCTCGAAGCCGTCCCACGGAAACTCTCATCTGTCGAGGTCCTTTCGTCCACGGGAGGAGTGACGCGATCAACCTTGAGGTGTCCGCCCCGCTACGCAGGGGGTACCGAGACCGACGAGGGGCCCAATAGGAACGCAGCCGCAGCCACGCACAACCGGTCTGGACGCAATCGCACTCTGCCGATCCTTTCATCGACCGATGACGGGGCGCTACGCGCTGCCGGGCGGCTTTATGCCCGTTTGGGTCGAGACCGGCCAATACTAGTCAGGGAGGTACTGGTTGCCCCTAGGACACTCTCCGTACCCTGCGCGACCGCCACAACCCGAGGATCGGCGCGCCGCGATGGCCCTCAAGGCGTTCGCTCGTGTTTCGGGGTCGTGCGGCAGATGAACTAGCCGATCAGTCGGAGCGAGTCCTCTAGGCTCGCCCGCTCCCCTACCCTGTGCAGTTCCCAGCGCTCGTCGTGGACGACATATTCACCCGGCTGCAGACGGACGAGTGGGCCAAGCGTCTCCAACTCGACCCCAGTCTCCGAGTAAACCTCCACATTGCAGCCGAAGTCGGCGTGCGGTGAGTCGGCCGCGGGATCGAAGCGTTTGACGAACAGCATTCCGTCGAGTACATAACCGATCGAGCCGCACTCACTCCGGCAGCCGATCTTGAACTCTGGTCCGGGTCGCGACTGGAAGCTGAGCAGGCCGTCGCTCGGGGTAAAGCGGTCGTCCGTCCAGGCGGCATAGGGCCAGAGCACGAGCAACTGGTTGGGCGTTATCGACTGCTTCGCCACCCGACGCGGCTGGGGGATGAGGACCAGCCCGCCGGGACGAACGAGGGTGATCGACCACGGCGCCACTGTGTGCGTCAGGAGACCCTCGTTGCGGAGGATGTGGGTGACCGTCACGGCCGCCATTTCGGGCTCGAACCGGATCTCGATCTCTCGTCGGAACCCGGTTGGTGGCTCCACCTGCCCGACGAGGCGAACGCCCTCGCCCGAGGATGGTCCCGTCGCTCGAGCCGTGTCGCCGATCCCAGATAGCGTCAGGCCGGTCGAATCGGGGTAGCTGCACTCGGGCGACTCGGGCGCAAACCAGAATCGGTGACCGCCGATGAGCTCGAACTTGCCGAAGCCACTGTCCCAACCAACTTCTGATGCGGAAGCTAGAAGGTTGGGACCGCCACTCAGGCCGAAGCCTACGATGCGCGGGCCGCCGTTCGCCAGAACCTCGACCCAGCAGGCCGGGCCGTCCAGAAGCCGCGTGGCGCGGCCGTGGAACTCGCCTGGGATTCCGGGCAGGCCGTCTCCGCCGGCAACTTCGTTGCTCATGTCAACACCACCTCGACCTGCACACTTGCCGTTCCGGGTGCCGGAAGAGGCACGACGTCCCCAGCCACAGACGCCCCGTCAACGACGAGTGAAACCACATTGCCCGGTCCTTGGCGCCGAACCGAGATTTCATATGCGGTGCCGCGAAACTCGCGGTGGGCCTTGTAACCCGGCCAGGCGACGGGCAGGGCCGGAGCGACCCGCAGGCCCTCGTAGGTCGGCCGGATGCCCAGGATCCATTGCGTGGCCGCGACGAAGGTCCAGGACGCGGTCCCGGTCAGCCAGGCGTTGCGGGCCATCCCGAAAGACGGATGCGCCGGTCCGCAGATGTTCTGCGGGTATGTGTACGGCTCCACCTTGTACAGGTCGGAGTCAGTTCGAGCCAGCGGCAGGATCTGGCGGTAGTAGCGATAGGCCGTGTCGCCGTGGCCGAGCATCGCCGCGGCAACGATGGACCAGGTGTTGGCGTGACAGAAGATGCCGCCATTTTCCTTGGCCCCGGGTACGTACGTGGAGGTGCCGCGGACACGATCGTCCGCGCCGTCGTAAGGCGGCCACAGCAGCGCGATCCCGAACTTTGTGTTGAGCTTCTCGTCCGCGGAATTCATTGCCTGCTCCGCTCGTTTCGGCGAGGCAACTCCACCAAGCACACTCCAGCTCTGGGCGATCAGGTCGATGGCGTGGTGAGCGGCACCGGAGACGCCGATCGGCTCGCCATCATCGTCGAAGGCTCGCGTGTACCAGGCGCCGTCCCAGGCACACTCGTTGATAGCTGCGGACATCGACGTGTGCCGGTCCGAGAAGCGCCGGGCATCGACCCGTCGATCAATCTTGTCGCACAACTCGGCCAGATCGGCCATCGCCCGACAGAACTGCATCGCCGTCCAGACGCTCTCGGCCTTGCCCGAGCCATGGTCGATGTTGAGGGTGTCGTTCCAGTCGGAGAAGCCGGCCCGCGGCAGGCCGTGCGGCCCGCAATGGCTCAGCGTGAAATCCACCGCCCGAAGCATGTGCTCCCAGACACTCTCCTCGGCGTGGTCGACGTACCGCACGAGCTCCTCGAGGTAGGCAAAATCGCCGGTCTCGCGCAGGTAGGCGCAGACCGAAATGATCAGCCACAGGTGGTCGTCACTGAACCATTGCGGCCAATTCGGGTATTCGGACGCAAGACCCGGGCCCCCTTCCATGGTCAACGGGAAGAACTGGTGCCAGGTGTGGCCATCGGCGAACTGCATCTCCCAGATGCGGGTCAGCATCCGGCGGGCGTGGTCCGGCACGGTGTGCATCGTGCCCAGGGTGTCCTGGCCGCTGTCGCGCGTGCCCATTCCCCGTCCCAATCCGCTCTCGTAGCCGGACACGAATCGAGACCAGTACAGCGTGGTGCGACACTGAACCTGGTTCCAGAAGTTGAGCATCGCATTGGTGTCGGCATCCGGCGTTTCCACGGTGAAACGCGACAGGTACGCGTCCCAGTCGTCGCGCAGGGCAGCGAACGCAGCGGCCACCTCTACCGGATCCGCAAACCGCTCCACCACGCGGCCGATCTCAGCCGGCCGTTCCGTGGCACCCAATATGTAGACGATCTGGCGTTCCTCGCCCGGGGCCAGGACGATGTCGTGGGTGAGCGAGCCAATGCTATTTCCGCGCGGCGACGGAGCGTTGGAAGGAAGGCCCGTCTCCACAACGATCGGGTCGGCCAGGTCTCGTCCTCGGCCCACGAAATCCTCGCGGTCGCAGGTGTAGCCGGCCGGCGTCTCGCTGCTGGCGAAGAAGTAGGTCAGCGGGTTGAACTTAGTCCCGACCCGAATGACGCCGTCCTGGCACGAACTAAACACTATGTGCTGGGCCCAGTCCAGGTTGGTCAGATCGTTGAAGGCGTCGGCAAGGCTGAACTCGGCATAGCTGAAACTGCGCAGCCGACGTGTCGTCGTGCCCTCGTTGCGGACACGCAGCACCCACAACTCACAGGGAACCGCCTCGACCTGGGCGCTGAGCGGCACGAAGTACTCGATCTCGGCAGCGATCCCCTTAAACGTGCCCTTGATCCGGGTGTAAGCGGTGCCATGGCGGCACTCGTAGGCATCCAGCGGACGCTTCACTGGGGAGGCGGTGGGGCTCCAGTACTCGCCGCTCTCCTGGTCCCGCAGATATACGTACCGGCCGGGTTGATCCACGGGGATGGCGTTGTAGCGGTAACGAG
>JANYJG010000118.1 GCA_025358515.1 Chloroflexota bacterium | reverse complement strand
TCCCTGGTACCACTTCATCTCTTCGCTCGTCTTCAACGCCCCGATCTTGACCTTCCTCATCGTCGGCTCGTTCCTCTTCTGGAGCTTGCCGGCCATGGTGGGCAACACCTTCATGCCAATCCGCACCTGGTTCGCCTGGTCGTTCGATCGGCTGCTGCCTGAGAAGCTGTCCGAGGTGAATGAGCGGACGCACTCTCCAGTGTGGGCAATCCTGCTCGAGCTCGTGATCATCTCCGGGATGCTCGTGTGGAGCATCGTGAGCACGGACTTCCAGACCTGGCTGGCCCTCGGCGTTCTCGCCGGCGTGGTCTGCGTGGTCATCGTCGCCGTCGCAGCGATGGCCTTCCCGCGGCGACGCCCCGATCTCTATCAGGCATCTCCCGCTAACTGGAAGTTCCTGGGCATCCCAGTCTTGTACATCGTCGCCCCACTCTCGATCGCGGTTATGGCCTTCCTGACCTGGTGCACGGTGAACTATCCAGCCCTCGCCCTCGCCGGCAACCCCGGCAACGTGTGGCAAATCCCGGCCTTCATGGGGATGATCGTGGTCGTGGGTCTGGCGGTGTACTTCATCTCGAAGTTCGTCCGCAAGACCCAAGGCATCGACATCGACCTCGTATACAAGGAACTGCCGCCGGAGTGACCCCTCCACTTCGGTAGTGCGGAGCGGCCCCGGCTGCAGAGTCGGGGCCGCTGCTGTTACGCTCCAAGCTATTCCACCGCCATTGGGAGTCCGTCGTGGCAGACGACACCGTCATCCTGGCCGATATCCGGACCGAGGCGCAGCGTCTGGCCGAACTGGCGGTGGCCCAGAAAGTGCCCATGAGGCTGATGGGCGGATTGGCCATCTGGCTGCGATCGGAGTCGATCCGCAAGCCACCTTTCGTTCGTGAGTACGCGGACATGGACTTTGCGGTTGGCTCCAAGGGCGTGGCCGCGGTCAAAGCGCTGCTGGCGGAGCAGGGCTACGTGCCCGAGAAGATGTTCAACGCGATTCACGGCGCACAACGCCTCAACTACGCCGAACCGAACGGCCGCTGGACGATCGACATCCTGATTGACGAGTTGGCGATGAGCCATCGCCTGGACCTGCGGGGTCGCCTCTCGGCCCCGCAGCCGACCATCCAGCTAGCGGATCTGGTCCTGACCAAACTGCAGATCTGGGAGATCAATCGCAAGGATCTCGGCGACGTCCTGTGCCTGCTGGCGGATCACCCGTTGGGCACTGATGGGACTGATGACATCGGACTGGATCGGCTCGCAGCGGTCCTTGGTTCCGATTGGGGCTTCTGCCACACGGTCGAGAGGAATCTCGGCAAAGTGGCGGAACTATGGGCGGCCGAGCCGGTGACCGGGGCCCAATTCGACGTCGCGAGCCAGGTGCACGGAATCGCTGCGGCCGTCGCCAACGCACCAAAGTCCCTGGCCTGGAAGGCTCGAGCCAGGGTGGGGGAGCGGGTGCGCTGGTACGAAACTCCCGAAGAGGTCCGCCACTAGATCCGCGGCAGCCCATTCGGCTGCCCGATTCGGCGCAGCTTGGCGCCCCACCTAGCGGAAAGCCGCGACCACCTCGCGACCGAGTAGCTCGATGGCCTGCGCGTCAGCGGGACCCGGCCAGCCATCCAGGACGATCTTCTCGACGCCCGCCAGTTCGTACCCGGAGAGCAGCCGCCGCTGCTCGTCTGGGGTGGCGTGAGCCGCGGCGCCGTCCCATGCCAGCATCGCCGAGCGCCGCACCTCAGCGGGATTGCGACCAGCAGCGCGGCAGGCGTCGTCCAGCCGGCCGAATATCTCGCGACACGTGTCGGGTGTGGGGTTGTCCAGGTTCAGCTCGTCTGCGTACATCGCCGCGAGCCGGAGCAACTTGGGTTTGCCATACCCGCCGACCACGATCGGAGGATGCGGCCGCTGGACTGGCTTGGGTTCGCAGACCGCGTCGCGCAGCGTGTAATGCCGGCCGCTGAAGTCGAAGCGATCCTTGGTCCACAGGCCGGTGAGGATTTGCAGCTGCTCGTCGAGCATCTCGAAGCGTTCCGCCATGGCCGGGTACGGAATCCCAAATCGCTCGTGCTCCGCGTCGTACCAGCCCGCTCCAATCCCCAAGTCGACGCGACCGCCACTCATCTCATCGACTGTTGCGACCGCCTTGGCGAGGGCGATCGGCAGCCGGAACGTCACGGGGCTGACCAGGGTCCCAAGCCTGATGCGAGTTGTGTCGCGGGCCAGTCCGGCGAGAGTCGTCCAGGCGTCTGTCGCATGGGCCGACCAAGCACCCTGCAGTGAAAGCCAGTGGTCCGATCGAAGGAACGACTCGAATCCGGCCGACTCGGCCGCCTGCGCGAGTTCTAGCATTCGCGCGTACGTTAGACCTTCCTGTGGATCCACCATGAATGAGAAACGCATTGCCAGCAGCTCCTTGCGGCGGCCGAGTTGGCGCTCTGCGCGCAACCGACCACACAACCACAATTGTAGGTGACGCGGAAGCGCAGCTGATGAGAGGCCGTCTGCCGCAATTCGATCGCCACACCAAACCGAGGTATCTTCCGTCCGCAATAGCTGTCCGGAGGCACGCCGTGGAGTTGAAGCTCGAGCCGTCCAGGACGGCCCTCGTCGTCATCGATCTGCAGCGTGGCATCGTGGCTATGCCGAGTGCCCCGAGATCGAGCCAGGAGGTGATTCAGCGTGTTGCCCAGGTAGTGGCTGCGCTCCGCGCCGCCGGCGGCACGGTCGTGCTGGTGCACGTGACGCCTTCGCCGGACGGCAAGGACGGGCTAAGACCGCTGACCGACAACCCTGCCGCCGCCTCCACCGGTGGCCCGCCGCCGGAGTGGTCGGAGTTCGTCCCCGAACTGACCCCACAGGCCGGCGACATCGTGATCACTAAGCGTCAATGGGGCGCGTTCTATGGCACCGAGTTGGACCTGCAGCTGCGCCGCCGTGGCATCGACACAATCCTCCTGGCCGGCATTTCGACCAATGTCGGTGTCGAAAGTACGGCCCGAGCCGCCTTTGACCGCGGCTATCAGCAGGTCTTCATCGAAGACGCGATGGCCGCCCACGACGCCGACAATCACGCGCACACGGCTCGTACTCTCTTTCCGCGAATCGGCCGAGTCCGTTCCACGGAAGACGTTTTGGCCGCGCTCAAGTAGGCCCGGGCAGGCTCCGCGGCCTGGCGCCCCGCGGGCCGCCTAATCGCGTCAGAACCGCGAGTGCCGCAGGGGCTGGAGGCCCAGGAAGCGGTCGTTTCGGCCGAACAGTCGGGCGAAAAGCGACGGCACCAGCCAGCGCACGAAGTAGAGCTTGCAGCCCAGGCAGTAGCCGGTTGCGGCCAGGAGCGTCTGCAACCCCGCCACCGCTCCGACCAGCGCCCAGCCGATGACCGGCTGACCCAACCCGAACGCCACCGCGCCGATGGCCATAAAGGTGCCTCCGAGGGCCTGGGCAAATCGCGGCGGGTACTCGTGCTCGGGTTCGGTTGGGCCGAGTCGGAGGGTTTTCTTGATGATCGGCCAGGGTCGGCCCGGGAGAAACAGGTGGGCCCCAAAGCCGGCGGCGATGAGCAGGTTCAGCCCGACCAGGATGGCCAGCCACGGTAGTCCCGCCAGGAACGCTACAAGGAAGATCAGCGCCGAAACAGCGGCGCCGAAGCGCTGGCCGCGCGGGTCGATGACTCGGGCGGGCGGTGTCAAGGGTGTAGGCATTGGAAGGCTCCATTGCGACCGGACGTGGACGCCATGAGGCGTCCTCAACTTGGAACCGCGAGAGCCGGCTGCTAAGAGTCGCCGCTGGTTAGTGACCGAACGCGCGCTCAACCGTCACCGGCACTCGCCGGCGACAGGAGCATGGCTCGCCCTGCAGGCGGAGCAGCAACGTTGCGGTCATCGGGAAAACCCTACCAGCCTGTCACGAATGCCCGCCCCTGCCGGCGGGACCGTGTCACACGGTGAGCCGGGGACCACCAGACGCGGGACGGGCACACGCCAGCCTCTGCTCCGCGGCATCATTTGCCGAAGGCCGAGCCTAGCGCGGCCAACCATGAGCCGGGAGGCCCAAGCATGAGCACCGCCTTCGAGCACGTCCCTCATCCGCACATAGCCGAACGCCGGAAGACCGGACCATCCAAGACCGCGGACGAGCACGTCGGCGTGAACGGCAAGATCGCGCTGGCTCTCACCACCATCGTCGGAACGATGTGGTGCGCCTACGCCTTCGCCATATTGGCGCTGATTGCCCTGCCGGCATCCCTGAACGGCGGCAGCCTGCTGACCCTCATCCAGTGGATCAGCCAGACGTTCGTCCAGTTGGTGATGCTGTCCGTGATCATGGTTGGCCAGAATATCCTCGGCAAATCCTCGGACAAGCGGGCCGAGATGACCTACAAGGATGCGGACGCGACGTTCCACGAAGCCGAGCAGATTCAGGAGCATCTCAAGGTCCAGGATGCTGCCACCAACGAGCTGCTCGACAAGGTGGCCTCGCTCGAGGCGAACCTGGCGAAGGCGCTGGCTAAGGCTTAGCGCGGCTTACGGCGCCTGCGCGGCGTTCTGGATTAGCAAAGGAGTATCCCTTGACCATCGACCCTGATCGCAACTTCCCCATGAGATCCAACCAGCTGCGAGCCCCACTCGGCCAGAACAATGGGTAACGAACGCCCACAAATCGTCGTCGTGCGTCAGGGCGGCGATCATGGTTGCCTCATCACGCTCCTTCTGTTGATCTTGGCGTGGCCCCTGGCGATCGTCTATTGGATTCTGCGGTTGATGGCCTGGGTCGTCGGCGTGATGGTTGACTTGCTGACGCTTGGTCCGGCCCGACGTCGTCGACGCTGACGGCGTTCAGGGGGTGCCAGCGCGACCGCGAGTTGCCCGGCAAAACGGGCGTTATTCACGATCAGGGCCACATTGGCTCGGACCGAGCGACCCTCGGTGATCTCGGCCATCCGAGCCAGCAGCCACGGCGTCACGGCCGGCCCTTCGATCCCGCCCGCGGCGGCGTCGGCGATGGCCCGCTCCACGGCCGCGCGCGTGTCGGCCGGCGGGTACGCGTCCACCTCTGGAACCGGGACGCACAGCAGCACGCCCGACCCGAGGCCTAGGGCGAAGTGCGTGGCGACGAGTTCGGCGGCCTCGGCCACGTCGGCGACTGACGCGGGGGCGGGGATGCCGCTATCGCGCGTCCAGAAGCCGGGCATTTGCGAGGTGCCGACGGCCACGACCGGGACGCCGCGCGTCTCGAGGTATTCCAGCGTGGCGGGCACGTCGAGGATCGCCTTCGGCCCGGCGCAGACCACGGCAACCGCAGTCCGAGCCAGTTCCTCGAGGTCCGACGAGATGTCGAGAGTGGCCCGGGCCGCGTAGCCGGGCACTCCGAGCGCGCCGCGGTGGACGCCCCCAATGCCGCCCGTGGCAAAGACGCCGATTCCCGCTGCCGCTGCGGCGATCATCGTCGCCGAGACGGTCGTCGCCGCCCAGCCGCCGCCGGCAAGGGCCACGGACAGGCTCGGACGGGACGCCTTCATCACGCCGCCAGTGGTGGCCAGGGTGACGAGTTGCTCTTCGCTGAGGCCGACGAGGATCCGGCCGCCCTGGATCGCCACGGTCGCCGGGACGGCGCCGCTCTCGCGTACGGCCATCTCCGCGGCGCGGGCCACCTCGACGCTCTGCGGGTACGGCAGGCCGTGGCTGATGAGCGTGGACTCGAGAGCGACGACGGCGCGGCTCGCGGCGATGGCGGCGGCGACTTCCGGGGCGATCGACAGCCTGCCGCGGAGACCGGCCCGGACGGATTGATCGAGACGTGTGTGCATTCGTTGATGGTAGCGCGGTATCCGCCCCGGCCCCGGCCCCACCACTCTGCCGCCGCCCGGACAGTCGTCCGAGTCAGCCGAAGGCGAGCTCCTCTCGGGGCCGAAGGAGTTGCCGGATCGCCATGCGATGGCCCGCGACGGCGCCGCGCCGCAAGCCAGCGGCGAGCGATTCGCCGTGTCGCCGTGCGGCGAGCCAGCCGAGAATGAAGCCGGCGTCGAAGGCGTCACCCGCGCCGGTCGTGTCGGCCGCAGCGACTTCCGTGGCGGCCACCTCAAT
>JANYJG010000063.1 GCA_025358515.1 Chloroflexota bacterium | reverse complement strand
AGCAACCGAGCGACGCTGCGGCATCGCCAGGCGAGAGATCGCCCCCAACGACTCGGGTCATAACCAATGCTCTCCGCTGTTCGGTGACGGACATCGTGATGGTCTCCATAGCTGGAGACTGACAAAGTCACTGAACAGTTGGCACTGACAGATTCACAGACCAACGAGACCGGGCACACGCAGGGCCGGCGCGGCCATGCTATCCTTCGCGGTCGGCGCGGGGCTCGTGGTGTAGCGGCCTAACATGCCAGCCTGTCACGCTGGAGATCGCCGGTTCGAATCCGGTCGAGCCCGCCATTCAAGCGCTTTCTCTAGCCCCGTCCCCGCCCGGACGGGGCTTACTTCATTCCCGGTGAGCGGAACCAACCGCAGCCTGGGCCGGCGGTCACGAAAACAGCGTGACGGCGCCGTGCCCGCTGACGCACAATCAGTGTGCAGGCGCACGCATGCTGTGCCGCAGACTTGGAGGCATCCGCCAATGAGCGGCCGCGTCATCGTGGTCGGCTCGGTCAACATAGACCTAGTCGCGCGCGTGCCCCATTTGCCCCATCCGGGTGAGACCGTCACGGGCGGCAGCTACGACCGCCATCACGGCGGCAAGGGTGGGAATCAGGCCGTCGCAGCGGCTCGATTGCGCCGCCCCACGCTGTTCATCGGTGCTTTGGGGGACGACACTTTCGAGGTCGATGCGCGGCGGGCGCTCACGGCCGAGCGCGTAGACGTGTCGATGGTCGCGTCCCTGACGGGCCAGCCCACGGGCGTCGCCCTGATCCTCGTTGACGCGTCGGGCGAGAATCAAATTGCGGTGGTGCCGGGGGCGAACGGGGCGATCGAGCCCGGCTACGTGCGCAGCTCTCTCAGCCGCCTCGGCCCGCTGGTCGGCGACGTCGTGCTGGTATGCAACGAGGTTCCGTTGCACGTCGTTCGCGAGGCTCTCACGTGCGCCCGAGCGGCCGGCGCCACGACGATCTTGAACCCCGCGCCTGCGCTCGGAATCGACCGGGCAATATTCGGTCTGGCGGACATCATCACCCCAAACCGAAGCGAGCTGACCACGCTGCTGCACACGGAAGCGAAGCGAACCGGTCGGCGCACGGACGCCAGTCAGGAGACGGCGATTAGGGCCCGAATGCTCATCGAGCCTGGACCCGAGGGGCCCGGCGTTCGAAAGGCCGTGATCGTCACTCTCGGGGCGGCCGGTGTAGTGGTCATGGAACGTACCGGAACCGGCCTGGTGGGCTCGGCTGCCGCCGCGCCAATGCCGGCGTCGCCGTTTCCCGGGGTCGTCGGAGCCGCCGACGTCGTAGGAGCGGCCGTCGTCGGAGCCGCCGCGGAACCGGGCGCCGACCCGTGCGACGGAGAGGCACTGCCCGCCGGCTCAATCGCAGCCGATTCCGCGGCTTCGGCCCGGACCGAGATCCGCGTCTGGGAACTGCCCGCAGACAGGGTCGCGACCGTGGACAGCACGGGCGCCGGGGACGCCTTCAACGGCGCTCTGGCCGCCGCTATCGCCGAGGGCCGGCCATTCGTCGAGGCCGTGCAGCGGGCTGTGGCGGCCGGCGCGCTTGCCACCACTCACGACGGCGCCCGCGAGGGGATGCCGACGGCCAAGGAACTCGAGGACTTCCTGAGTTCACGCTGAATGCACTGCCACAGGCACGGGCATATGCGCGAACGCCCCGTGTGGGCCGAGCCTCGGCGGCCAAGCGCGATGTGCCTCAGACCGGCCGATGTCGCGCTCGGGTCGGGTACCATAGGCCAACGCTCGAAAGGGCGGCCGCCTGATTGGCCGGCCGCGGCTGCAAGAGGATGCGAACCGGCGAATGGCAAGTCAATCGCACAAACCCTCTCTGTGGCGTCGCCTCAGGAGCATCCATCCGGCCCTCGTCCTGGCATCACTAGACGTCCTCGGCCTCGGCATTGCGGGTTACCTGTCGATCGTGGAGTTGACGCCCGGCGCTGTGGTCGCATGCCCCGCTAACGGCGTACTCAGCGGCTGCCACGCCGTCCAGAACAGCGCCTACACGCGCCCATTCTTCAACATCCCTGTGGCCGTCTACGGTGTGATCCTCTCGATCACCCTGTTCACGCTGGCGATCATGTGGTGGCGCTCGGGCAACTACAAGCTCCTGCTCGCCCACTACGGGCTGTCGCTCATCGGCGTGGCCTTCGAGGGCTGGTTCCAGTTCGCTCAGGTCTTCCTGATCGGGGCCGTGTGCATCTGGTGCGAGTCCTACGGAATCACGCTCGTCCTGCGTTTCGTCATTGCCCTGTGGGTGTACCTGCGGACGCCGAATCCGGACAAGGTTTCGGCCAACGAGCTCGCCTGACGGTCACAGTCGTCACCACCAAACTAGAGGGATCTGAACGATGGCCAAGAATCGACCGAGCGGCAAGAAGTCCCTGGAGGTAGCTCCCCCGACGAGCCGCCGATCCGCTCGCCAGGAGCGGCTGACCCACCGCGACCCGACCAAATCGCTCTCCAGAGCCTCCACCAGCGGTGGCGCCGGCCAGCGGCCGATCCTGCTCATCACGGGCTTGGTCGCCATAGTGGCTGTGGTGCTCGTCGCCGTGTCGTACATGGCCACTCAGCCGAAGGCGATCACGGACCAGCTGGTCGTGCCAGGAATAATTACCCCGTCCGGCATCCCGACCGATGGCCGAACGCTGGGCAACGCGAATGCGCCGGCGACCCTAGAGCTGCTGTCCGACTTTCGCTGCACCGGCTGCTTCCAATTCGCAGCCGACAGAGAACCACAGCTGGTGGAAAACTACGTCAAGAACGGCAAGCTCAAAATCGTCTACAAGGACTTCCTTACGATCGACGGCGGCCAGCGCAATACTGCCTCGAGGGACGCGGCCAACGCGGCCTGGTGTGCGGCCGATCAGAACAAGTTCTGGCCAATGCATGACTGGTTGTTCGCGAACGCGGATCCGATCGCCGAGAGTCCGGCCGCGTTCGCGCAGGATCGTCTCCTCGCCATGGGGAAGGTCGCCGGTCTGGACACCACCACGTTCAACCCGTGCGTTCAGAATGGCTCTCACTTTGCTGACATCGCCGCCGAATCCGTCCCCAGGGACGCGAGCTTCACGCCTTATACGTACCTCAACGGCAAGGCGATGGTCGGCCCGGTGGACTCAAACGGCAACCCGAGCCCGGCGTCCTACGCGCAGCTGGCTGCCGCTATCGACGCGATAGTCAACGGCAGCTCGGCCAGTCCGTCCGCCTCGTCCGCCTCGTCCGCCTCGGCCTCGTCCGCCGGCCCTTCGCCTTCGGCATCCTAGAGGTGCGGCCCGCGCCCTGACCCATGGCTCCTCGTCCCGGTTATGCCGCAGGGGTATGAACTAGCCACGGAGCGGCGCAAACGGGGCGGGTCCGGACCCATGCGCGAGCTCTGATGTCGCGTCTATATCCCTACGGCATAAATAGGCCACGGAACGGCTCCGAAATGGGCCGATTCGAGTGACGACGCGAGCGCCGATGTCCCGTTCATATCCCCGTGGCATAGAACGCCACCGAGCGCTGCCCGGCGGCAGGTCGGGCCCGGCGGCAGGTCTGTTCGGCGCTGCCCGGCCGAGGAGTTGCGCCTACTCGCGCGCGACCGCCTCGATGAGTCCGAGCTGGCGTCGGAGTTCCGCCGCGGCCTTCCAGTGGTCGGGCGCCGAGGCCTCTATGTGCGCCGACTCGCGGTTGCTCCAATCGGCTAACCAGCGGCTTGTGTCCCGCAGCACGTGCGCCTGGGCGAGGCGTTCGCGGGCGTACTGGATGAAGGCGCAGTAGAGCGTCAGCGGGGCCGCCTTGGCGACCAGGCCCTCGACGCCGGGCGCGAAGTCGATCGGCACCTTCATGCGGGCGAAGAACGCCCCGACCTCGGCGGTCAGCGGATCCGTGCCCTGACTGTGGCCGCTCCAACGCAGGATCGGCGCATGCGAGGCGAAGTCGATGATCGTCGTTGCGTCCGCGGTCGTCTGGGCGCGTAGGGCGCCACCGAAACTGAGGAACTGGTTGCTGACGCCCAGCCGATCCTGGATGTCGATTCGACCCCAGGAGTAGTCGGTCGTCAACGGGTAGCGCGTCTCGCGGTCCAGTCGACCGGCCTTGCCGCGACCGCCCTCGACAAGCCAGTAATCGACGCCTTCGGGATCGAAATGCTCGAGGGTCGGAGCGGGACGCAGGGCAATCAGCAAGTGGCTGGTCTCGTCGGCTGTGGTGCGGTCCGGTGCGACCAGGTCGAAGCCAAGGTTGGCAAGCAGGCGGGCGGCCTGTTCCAGTTGATCGCTGGTCATAGTCAAAGCACCTCTCTAGCCGGCCGAGTCCGCAGTTTCCGGCGCCACGGCTCGCCGGCCCCAGCCCAGTCGGGCCAGCGCCACCACGCCGCCGATGGAGCTGACCGCCAGTGTCAGGACGTGGATGAGCAGGGCCAGGGCCAAGCCTAACGTAGCGGGGATGCCGAAGGCGGCGGCGATCGACTGGCCGGCGATCTCGAAGGTGCCAAGGTAGCCCGGGCCGGATGGGACTGCGGTGGCCAGGTTCGTGCCGGCGGCGAGCAGCGCCCCTTCCCCGAGCGTGAGCTGCAGACCCAGGGCCTGGCCGACCGCCAAAACGACCAAGACTGTGCAGCTCCACGCGGCCACACTCAGGACCGCGGAAAGGGCGATCGTTCGCGGTAGGGCCGCCACCCGCAGGCCATGGCGCAGTCGTATGGCAATGCCAACAATCCGTGGCCAGCGGTCCAGGAACGCGGCAACTCGGGCCGCCCCGGGCAGCCGGTGAGCGGCCAGGGCAACCGCCAGCGCCACGCACAGCAACCCTGCCACCGCGACCCCAACCAGGATGGCGCTGACGACCACGCCCCGAACGTTGAGGATAAGGATAGAAGCGGCGCCGATCGCCACCAGGATGACGGTGTCGACGATCCGCTCCACTACCACCGTACCCAGCGTCGCGCTGCGGCTGATACCTTCGCGGTCACCCAGGTAGTGGCTCCGGACCAATTCGCCGAGACGGGCCGGCAGAACGTTGTTGGCGAGGTACCCGATGAGCATGTAGGCGCTCAGGCGGCGCAGCGGCACGCGGCAGATTGGGGCGATCAGGCACTGCCACCGCAAGGCCCGGAAGAACAGGTCGGCCAGGATGCCGACCACCGCCAGAGCGAGCCAGGCCGGTCGTGCGCTCCCCAGCAGATCCGCCGTCTTGCCCAGGTCCACGCCGCGCAGCACGAGGTAGATGCAAGCCAGCGAGATCAGGACGCCGATCGCGCTGCGAGCAAAACTGGTTGTGAGCCGGCGAGTCATCGGCTGCCGGCCCCGAGATGGCCACCGGCAGGACGATTCGACCGGCGGCGCTTCACTTGTTGGGCTGCCGGGCCGAGAGCTTGCTGGAGCGGCGGATCCGGATCCGATGCAACAGGAAGCGCAGGATGACCTTCAGGGTCGAGAGCCCGTAAACGACGCTGCGCCGAAAGTTGACCGAACTGGCCTCGGCGAAATAGCGGGTGGGCACGGCGATCTCGCCGATCCGCATGTCCGTGGCCACTGCCTGTGCCACCAGTTCCTGGTCGAAGACGAAGTCGTTGCTGTTGAGGCGGTACGGGATCGTCTCGAGCAAGCGGCGGCTGTAGGCGCGGAACCCGGTGTGGTACTCGGACAGATGCAGCCCAAAGGCCATGTTCTCGGCGATGGTCAGGAATCGGTTGCTGACGTATTTCCAACGCGGCATCCCGCCCGCCAGTGGATCGCCCAGGAAGCGGCTGCCCAGCATCAGGTCCTTCTCTCCGGCGAGGATCGGCGCCACCAGCGCGGGAATGCGGGTGGCGTCGTACTGGTAGTCGGGGTGAAGCATGATCACTACGTCGGCTCCGGATTCCAGGGCGGCGTCGTAGCACGTCTTCTGGTTGCCGCCGTAGCCGAGGTTCTGGCGATGGATGATTACGTCCAGGCCGAGCTTGCTGGCCACACCGACGGTGTCGTCCCTGGACACATCGTCAACGAGGATGATCCGGTCCACCAGGTCGTGCGGGATATCGCGGTATGTCCGCTCCAGCGTCTTGGCGGCGTTGTAGGCGGGCATTACCACCACGACACATTTGGCGCAGGCTACGCTCGCATCTACGGCCGGGGTTGAGGCAGCGACGGAAGCAGCGACCGTGTCGGCAGCTTGGTTCGCGTTTGGCGTCGGTGTCGGCATGTCCTTCTCCACCCCTTAAGCCTACCGTAACCTGGAGGTGCATCGGGGCGGGTCTGCGGCGAGCCCTACAGTTCGCGGCGGCGAAGCAGCCAGGCGCCCAGAATGAGGGCGCCCACGACCCAGACCAGGCACCAAACCAGCCACCCGGGGCCAGGTCCGGATGCCGCGAAGAACGGGCTGACCGTGAACGCCCTGGAGTTGACGCCGGCAGCGCGCATCACCTCTTCCGAAGGCGAAAGAGCAAACATCGACCCCCGCCAGAGAACGTCGCTCGGCAGCAGCACCCGAGCCGCCACCCCCGCACTCCGGAGCACGTCGCTATTCAAGTTCTGCCCAACGCCGCCCATGATGCCCGCCATCCAGGCAATTCCGTATGCCACGACCGCTATCGCTCCGCCGGCGACGGACGCGATCCGCGTGGAAAACACGATGGCCAGGGTCAACAGCACAAGTCCTTGCCCGGCCAGATATGCCGGAGCGAGTACGGGGTCGGCGGGGAGATAGCCCGTTGCCCAAGCCACCGCGCCTATCTCCAGGAAGCCGGCCACGAGGGCGTAGGCGATCAGTACGACGGCGAGTCCGAGCCAGCGGCCGAGGAGAACGTCCGAGCGGCGGATCGGTCGCGCCAGGACGGCCAGCAGCAGTCCGTTCTCGATGTCGGGCCCGATGGCCGGTGATGCGGCAAAAACGGCAGTCATGGCCAGGATGAAGCTGAACATGAAGGCGAGCATCACCAGAATCTGCGACATCCCCAGCATCTCGATCGGACCTGTGACGGGCGACGCCTCGGCCAATCGCGAGAAGCCCCAGGCGGTCAGCACGGCGATCGCGATCGTGAGACCGACGAGGGCCCACAGCAGGCGGCGCCGCGCGACCTCGCGCAACGTCAACCGGGCGATGGTCAGGATTGCCCGCGCGCTGTTCACGGCCGCGTCCCGGTGGCGGGGGTTGTCCCGGTGGCGGGGGTTGTCCCGGTATCGGGGCTGACGGTATCGGGGCTGCCCAGAAGCGCCAGGAACCGCTCCTCCAGCGAGTGGCGGGTCGGGGCCACGGCATAGACCTGCCCGCCTGCAGCGACCAGGGCCGCCACGAGAGCGGGAACGGCGGCATCGGGGATGGCCTCTACCGCCAGCCACTCCCCCTCGACGCGGGTGCGGCCGTAGGCCTCGGCGATGGATCGGCCGCCGTCCGGCAGCCCCGACAGGCGCAGCCGCACGCCGGTGTCGGCCAGCATGGCGCTCATGGCCAGTTCGGTTATCACCCGGCCGCGATCGACAATGGCGACGCGGTCGCATACTCGCTCGACCTCCGTCAGGAGGTGTGAGTTGAGGAACACGGTTGTGCCGCGGTCGCGCAGCGAGCCGATGATGCGGCGCACATCCTGTCGCCCCAACGGGTCCAGCGCGGATGTGGGCTCGTCCAGGACCACGAGATCGGGCCGGCCCAGTAGTGCCACGCCCAGGCCGAGCCGCTGCTGCATGCCTTTGCTGAATGTCCCGGTCCGATCGTCGGCTCGGTCGGTCAGGCCGACAAGACTGACCGTCGATCGAATCTCGCCTTCCCAGCTCGATCGCTCCAGACGAGCCAATTCGCAATGGAGAGCCAGGACCTCCCGAGCGGTCATCCAACCCTGGTATCGGAACAGTTCCGGGAGGTAGCCGATCCTCCGACGCACGTCCACGTCCCCGAGAGGCGCACCGAGCACCGAGCCCGCGCCAGAGGTTGGATCCGACAGCCCCAGCAACAGCTTGACGGCGGTCGTCTTGCCGGCACCGTTGGGGCCCAGGAACCCGAAGACTTCGCCCCGAGTCACGGTCATCGTCAGGCCCGCCAGGGCCACGATCCGTCCGAATTGCTTGCACAGGTCGCGCAGTTCGATCGCCGGCCCGCCCTCGTTGGGGCTCGGGGCAACCGCGCTAGCCGCTCTCTTCACCGCCGCTTACTCGTCGATCCGCTCGACAATCGTGGCTATGCCCTGGCCAACGCCGATGCACATCGTCGCCAGCCCGTACCGGCCGCCGGTTCGCCGCAGCCCATGCACGAGGGCCGCCATCAGGCGTCCGCCGCTGGCGCCCAGCGGATGGCCGAGGGCGATGGCGCCGCCGTCCACGTTGACCCGAGCGGGATCGAGTCCGAGCTGCCGCATGCAGGCCACGGACTGGCTGGCGAACGCCTCATTGAGTTCGATCAGATCCAGGTCGTCCACGGTCAGTCCGGCACGCTCCAGCGCCTTGCGCGTCGCCGGGACCGGACCAAGGCCCATGACCGCCGGATCGACGCCGGCAACGGCCGTGGCCACTATCCGGGCCATCGGCCGCAAACCCAGGAAGCGAGCCCGACCCGCCTCCACGACCAACGCCGCCGCGGCCCCGTCGTTGATGCCACTGGAATTCCCGGCCGTGACCGTGCCGCCATCGCGGAACGCGGGCCGCAGCCTGGCGAGTCCCTCGATGGAGGTGTCCGCGCGCGGGTGCTCGTCGCGGCTGACGAGGATTGGGTCGCCCTTGCGCTGCGGAACGGAGACCGGTACCAGCTGGTCCGTGTACCTGCCCTCGACGATAGCCGCCACCGCGCGCTGCTGGCTCGTCACCGCGAACGCGTCCTGCTCCTGGCGGCTAACGCCCAGCCGCTCGGCCACGTTCTCGCCGGTCTCGCCCATGGAGTCTGGGTGGTGCAGGGCAGCCAGTGCGGGGTTCACGAACCGCCAACCGAGCGTCGTGTCGACCAGATCGTGCGTGCCCCGCTCGTAGGCGGCTTCGGGCTTGAGCATCACATACGGCGCCCGACTCATGGACTCGACGCCGCCGGCGATGAAGACGTCACCGTCGCCGACAGCAATGGCGTGCGCAGCCGAGTTGATCGCCTGGAGGCCGCTTCCGCACAGTCGATTCACCGTCAGGCCGGCCACCTCGATCGGCAGGCCCGCCAGCAGAGCGGCCATTCGGGCCACGTTGCGGTTGTCCTCACCGGCCTGATTGGCGCAGCCGAAAATTACGTCCTCCACCAATGCCGGGTCGATGCCGGTCCGATCCAGGAGGGCCCGAATGACCGTCGCGGCCAGGTCGTCCGGACGCACCGACGCCAGCGCCCCGCCGTACCGCCCAAACGGTGTTCGCAGCGCGGCAACGATCCAGGCTTCCCGAATCGGCCTATCGAGCTGACGTGTCATATCTCCTCGGATTGTACGGCTCAGGGAAGTTTGAGTAGAGCCTCGGCCAGGAGCAACGCATCGTCGGTGATGACGAGGTACATGACATCGCCCTTGGCGTAGACGTACGCCGTCGAAAGCGTGCCGGCGGCTTCGGCCGCGGGATCGACGATCTTGAGGACGGACTTCCCTCCGATCTTGCCGCTCTCCACCGGCCAGCCGGCCTTCTTGGCCACGTCCCCGAAGCCCGAGGTTAGCGTCGCGGGCGCGACCCCGGGGACCTTCATCGCCTCAACGACCAGGTGGGTTGCCTCCGTCGAGATGGCCATGTCGATCTCGTCAGGTGTCTTGCCGAGCTTCACCAACCAAGGCACGTAGAGCACCTTGTCGCCGCCTGTAGTCGAGGCGATGTAGCTCGAGAGCGGCCAGCTCCATTTCTGCAGGCTGACACCGCCGATCTTGCTCGGCAGGGTGTCCTCGAGAGCGGCATCGACGTGCGGCATTGCCGGCGTCGCGGTGGCAGTGGCGCTGACAGTGGCAGTGGCGACGGCGGTCGGGGTGGCGGTCGGGGTCGCTGACGCGGTGGGCGTGCCAGAAGGGCTCGGCGCAGCGATGGTCGAGGTGGCCGGTGAGGCCGTGACACCACTCGCGCTGCAACTCGCCACCACCGCCACGGCCAACAGGACAGCGATCGCTAAGGAGACGGCGGAATGCAAATGGCGAGGCATTGATAACCCATTGCGTTGTCTGTCCGCTCGACCAGTCGAAACGGGTGCCGTCTGGCAGGCCGAGCATGGGGGCGGGCCAGCTGGACTGTCAAACCCCAATTCGTCGGTGTGCGAGCTGGTCGCCTGTAGCGTCCGGCCATGGTTCGATCTCCGCGCCAAGAGGATGAAGCGTCTCCCGCTCTATCTGCGAGGGTTTGAGCGACCGGCGCCCAAGCTCCGGCATGGCCCACGACACGGCCAGCAGCGCGACCGCCAGCCACCATTGCAGCCCGTCCGGAGTGGACGTTATGCCTATAGCCAGCCACAACCACGGGGCCCTCAGGGTCAGCATGGACGGCACCGCCGCGAGCAGGCCGTGGCCCCACAGGGACGGCGAGGCGACGATCGTTGCCACGCCGAACCGGGCCAGCGACTCACGTTCCGACTGGGGCCCCGATGCTCGCAGCGCCGCCACGATAGCGGCCGCGGCGAGGGCCAAGAATGCCCAGACCGGTATGAACTTGAGTAGCCCGAAACCGTAGAGACTGGGCACGTTTTGCTGCGACGTCTGGTAGGTCCGCAGGCCGTCGATCCATTCGTTCCAGAGGTGCATGCCGACAAGTGGCAGCGTGATAGCGGCGAGAAGTAGAGTGGCCGTCAGGCCTAACGCCACGCCTCTCCAACGCCTTTCCCGGACGAGCCACAGCGCCGCTATCACCGTGTACGACTTGAAGACGGCCCCCAGGATCAGCCCCGCTCCGAACCTTGGCGCGAGTGCGAGGATCGCGAGCGCCGGCACGGCCACGTTGCCCACCCACAGGCCCTGGAAGAGCGGCGGCCACAGGATCAGGAACGGAAGCCAGCGGCGTTGGACTCCGAAGGTCCGAAACGCCAGTAGGACCAGCCCCATCGAGCCTGCCACCCAGACGGCCTGTGCCACCAGCAGCGGCAGCTGCGCCAACGCCCCAAAGACGGGCAAGGTAAGAGGTGGATATAGGAACGGATAGTTGGTCAGGTCCTCGGGCCGGGCAGTCAGCGCGGTATGCGTGTACACGGGTAGACCGGCGGCGAAGTGGTGGCCTGCCTTGAGGTAGACAGCAAGGTCCCGGAGCGGCTGGTAGGCCATGCCCAGGTCGGTCACGACCATCGTGCTGGCGGCCATGACGGCCATCGCTTCAACCGGGTTGGGGCGCCAGGCCCGTCCCCGCAGCAGTCTCAGGGCCGCGAAAGCGGCGGCGAGGGCGGCCAGAACGACTCCGAAGACCAGCCAGTAGTCGGCGCCGGAGCCAATGGAGATCCAGTTGCCGCGCGACGCCAGAAGGAGCCAGCCCGCCAGTCCGGCGGCGAGGACCCAGCCGCCTCGGCTGTCCAAAGGCAGCAGGCGCCGAAGTCTAGCGGCGGAGAATCGGTCCATCGCCGGGCAGCCTACACGACCTCAAGACGGCGGGGGGAGTGGTAGAACGCTAGAACGCAGCCGGCGCGAACTCGCGCAGCTCGCCGGCCACCATCTCGAATATGCGGCGGTCGATGGGCTGATCGGCGCCACCCGCCCGATCGGCAACGTAGTCGGCGAAAAGCGCTGCGAACTCCTCGTCGTCCGGTGCCAGGCCCGCGGCGATCAGCAGGTCGCGCTCGGGCATAGCCACGAGGACGCGGCCCGCCGGCGCGAGATCAGTGGCGAGTCGATGGCGCACGTCCGCCAGAAGAATGCGGGCCGCGTCCATGCCCTGCCCCCAATCGGACCAGACCACATGCCGGTGGCCTCTCACTTCGTCCACCCAGGCGGCCTCAGTGGACCAGATCGCCAGATTTGCCATCGCGGCCGCGTGGACCTGCTCGGGTCCAACGCCCCAAGCGAGCAGGTGGTCCGCGCCGATCAGCACCTCAAAGCCCGGGCCGGGGATGACGTACACGATTGGCAGGCCGACTGGTCCGGGCCGGACGAGGGGCCTGCCCGGGACGCCGTTGGAATACGAAAGATGCAGCCTGGTGCCGTCGATGCCGCCCGTCCCAACGGGTCGCAAAGAAGGGTGAACGACCCGGGCCGCGGCGCCCCAATCGTGCTCGGGCGACAGCGATGCAGCGAGTCGAGGAGCCGGGTGCCGTTCCATCGGAACCTCAATCTCAGACCGTAACAACGGCCCAGAAGAGTCGAAGCCGTGTATGGGCCAACTTGCGCTGTGCCCGCCAGATTGTCCCCTATTCGGGGCGGGCGTAGAGCCCTGGCACGCGGAGGTTTCCGCGCGCTACAAAAGATCGACGGGCCGTTGAGGCGGCCCGTCGATCGAGGGATCCGATTTGACCGCTTGTTTGCGGCCGAGAGGTGCCCTAGCGGCGAACCGCCTTCCGCTGGGCCTGAACGGCCAGGAGGCCGAGCGACCCGAGCATCAGGCAGATCAGCAGTGCGAACAGCGGGGTTGAACCGCTACCCGAGGAGCCGCCGGGCGTGTTGGTGGGCGGGAGGGTGGCGGCGCGAGTCGGCACTGACGTCTCGCCACCGACCGACTCAATCGGAGTGGCCGTGGCGCCTTCGATCGACTCGATTGGAGTGGCGCTTGCCGACGGAGCGACGCTTACCGACGGAGCTGGGCTTACCGACGGAGCGACGCTTACCGACGGAGC
>JANYJG010000105.1 GCA_025358515.1 Chloroflexota bacterium | reverse complement strand
TCCATAGGCACCAGCCGAGTTACCGGCCCGCGGGTTCCACCTAGACTCGTAGGTGAAGATGACATTGATGCAGTCGTACTGCTTGGCACCGAGCCTGTTCTTGGCGTAGATCCGGGCGTTCCAGACCGTGTCCCGTGGGGTCGGTTTGGGGGTCGGTTTGGCGGTCGGTTTGGGGGTCGGTGTCGGCGGCGCGGCCGTGGCCGTGGGCGGGGGACCGGCGACGTAGGCGGTGGCAGCAGGCCAGAAAGGATCCTCGGATGCCGGGGCTGGGCTCGCGGACGGGACCGCAGCGACTTCGGGCGACGAGGTTAGTGAACTGATCGGACGCGACGGGGCGAGAGTCTGCCGGTTGGAGTCCGAGGATCCGGCGACGGAGACAGCACCGACGAGGACGACAAATGCCGCCACTGCCGCCACCGCCACCATAATGCCTGCCGCCGGAGTGAATTGCTTCAATACATTCCTTCTGGTTCGCCCCCCCTGACGCGTGTCCTGACCTTACGAGAATCGTCGGCCTGGCTCTTCGGCGGAGGCGGTCGCGTGGCAGGCAATGTATTCGGGGTGGCTCGGAGCCGAGCCAAGGGCCGCGACCGCGGACCCGCACGTCCGGGATTCTAGGGCTGGCGCAGCGTCGCGCCGTGCGCGAGGGCTCCAACCGCCGGTGGCCCGCAGAATAACATGACATTGTGCGGGCGCCTATCCATTGTGAAGCCGAAGGGGGCCCGGCGAACAACACCGCGAAGATTGAACTCAGGCCGTCCCGCCTGCGTCAGATCAAGCATGCTGAGCACGTATCGTAGGGGAGAGGCCCGCTTGGCGAGATCGGCAATTGCAATTGAGGCGCCGGAGGACCTGCGAGCGATCGCATTTACGCGCCTGACTGGCGCCCGGCTCCGTTCCTGCTACCGGTTGGCGGCCGTCATCCTGGGCGATTCTGAGGAGGCCGAGGACGCCACCCATGATGCCGCGGTCCGAGCCTGGGAGCGCTGGGACTCGCTGCGAGATCCTGATCATTTCGACGCCTGGTTCGGGCGGATCCTTGTCAACGAGTGCCGCGATCGACTACGCCGGCGACGCGTGAGGGGGTTGTCCGTGCCGCTGCCTGGGCCTCTAGCCGTCCGAACCAGTATCGACGGCGTTGACGCCATGGCGGAGCACCAGGCGCTCGCCCGGGCAGTCGAGGAACTGCCACCGAATCAGCGCATCGCGGTCGTGCTGCATTTCTACCTGGATCTTAGCGCTGAGCAGATCGCGGAGCGGACCAGCTCCCGGGTGGGAACGGTCAAATCGCGGCTCCACTACGCGGTTCGGGCGCTGCGCGCCGGGCGGGACGCTGCAGACCGGATCGAAGGACGCGGGCGATGAACGACAAGCGCCTGGACCTCGAGTTGGGCGAACTCTTCCGCGCTGCTGCCGATGTTGAGATACCGGAAGGCCTGGCGGCCCGAGTCGCCGCCATTCCGTCCAGCCGACCGGTTCGGCGTGGGATCGTGGGCTTGCTCTTTGGCTCAGGGGCGGCAGATCGCCGACCTGCGCCTGCCACCAGGACTCGTATGGCCGTTCCGATCGGGTCGGTCCTGGTGGCTGCGGTGGTTGTAGCCGGCCTGATCGTGGTCCTGCCGCGGGCGGCTCCCGGCGCCGTCGCGCCGGTCTCGCAATGCACGCTCCCGCGGCCGACCGCCACTCCGACTGCTCCAACCGGTGTCCCGACGCCCACGCAGGTGCCCGCGCCTCCAACCCCAACTGGTCCGCCGAAGCCGACGCTGACGGCCGCGCCGGGCGCCTTCCGCCCGGTAGGCTCGATGACGACGGCCCGGTTCGAGGCTGGCGCCGCGTTGCTCAACGATGGCCGAGTTCTAGTCATGGGCGGCAACCAGGGCGGGAGCGGACTCGCCTCAGCCGAGGTGTACGACCCCACGAGTTGCAGCTTCAGCGCAACCAATTGGCTGACAGACCAACGCCGCATCTACTCCGCGACGCTGCTCAGGGATGGGCGCGTTCTGGTTGCCGGCGGTTTCGACAACCTGGAGAAGGGTATCGGGATCGGCATGTCGTCCGCATTGCTGTACGACCCGGCTTCGGCAACATTTAGTCCGACGGGATCCATGACAACGGCCCGCGGTGGCCATTCCGCCGTTCTCCTGCAGGACGGTAGTGTCTTGATCGCCGGCGGAACGGCCGGTGCGTGCTGTGAGCCGACTTACGTCACCTCCACCGAGTTGTACGACCCGGCGACCGGGAAGTTCCGCCGGACGGCCTCGATCCCGGCGAGTCTCGGCGACTGGGTTTCGGCGCTGCTTCCTGACGGCAGAGTACTGTTCGTAGGTGGCAGCGGCAGATTCGACAACCCTCCGGCTCCGGCTGATTTGTACGACCCGGCTACTGGAACCTTCAGCCCCACGGGGTCGATGATTGCCGGATGGGCCGGGACGGCAACGCTCCTTCATGACGGCCGGGTGCTCGTGGTTGGCAGGCAGACTAACTTGCCGGTCGGGACCATGCCCGCCTGGCTGCCCGATGCAGAGTTGTACGACCCGAAGACCGGCAGGTTCAGCGTCACGGGGTCGTTCGAAGCTCCGCGTTCCGTTGCCTCACCGCTCGAGTCGGCCACGCTGCTGGCGGATGGCCGCGTCCTCATCCTCGGCGCAAGTACCAACGGCGCCGTCCCGCACGGAGCCGCCACGACAGCGCAGTTATACGACCCGAAGAGCGGCACATTCGCGCCGACAGGGCCGATGAGGGTCGCGCGCTCGGGCCCGGCAGTCGTCCTGCTCAAGGATGGCCACGTGCTTGTCGCCGGCGGCGACGGCCAGCACGATTACCTATCTTCGGCCGACATATTCGAGCCCTGATTCGGCGAGCCGAGTAATGGGTTTGACTCCGCGCCTTCTAATCCCGATAATAGGGGTCGGAATTAGAATTCATCCTTATAGGGCGGCGGTCCGCCGTCCCCCTCCGTCGGACCGCCGTCCTTATCGGTCCGCCGTTCTGCAGGGTCGGGCCTCCAAGGAGCGCAATGGCTATCACCCCTGAGATCGTTTCCAGCGAGTACAAGTTCGGTTTCCACGACGATGTCGACTATCTTGAGGAGACCAAGGCTGGCCTGACGCGCCAGACGGTCGAGGAAATCAGCCGGATCAAGGACGAGCCGGCATGGATGCTCGACTTCCGCATGCGCGCCTACGAGCACTTCCTGTCCCGGCCGATGCCCACGTGGGGCGGTGAGCTGGCCAACATCGATCTCGACAAGATCGTGTACTACCGTAAGCCGTCCCAGGGCGAAGAGAAGTCGTGGGACGATGTCCCGGACAAGATCAAGAAGACTTTCGAGCGCCTCGGAATCCCGGAGGCAGAGCGCAAGTTCCTGGCCGGCGTCGGCGCGCAGTACGACTCGGAAGTCGTCTATCACTCGGTGCGCGAGGAGTTGTCCAAGGTCGGCGTTGTCTTCATGGGCACCGACCAGGGCCTCAAGGAGTACCCGGAGCTCTTCAAGAAGTACTTCGCCACGGTCGTTCCGCCGGAGGACAACAAGTTCGCGGCGTTGAACAGCGCCTGCTGGTCGGGCGGCTCTTTCGTGTACGTGCCCAAGGGCGTCGAGGTCCCGCTGCCTCTGCAGGCCTACTTCCGCATCAACGCCGAGAACACCGGCCAGTTCGAGCGGACGCTGATCATCGTGGACGAAGGGGCCAAGGTCCACTACATCGAAGGCTGCACGGCCCCGATCTACACCACCGACGCGCTCCATGCGGCGGTCGTCGAGGTCATCGCGCTGCCCGGCTCCAAGGTCCGCTACACCACGATCCAGAATTGGTCGAACGACGTCTACAACCTGGTCACGAAGAGAGCCCACGCCCACGCCAACTCCACGGTCGAGTGGATTGACGCGAATACGGGGTCACGCTTAACAATGAAGTACCCGAGTATCTATTTGCGCGGCGAGGGCGCCACGGCCGAGGTCATCTCCGTGGCGGTGGCCGGCAAAGGCCAGCACCAGGACACCGGTGCAAAGGCGATCCATCTCGCCCCCAACACACGCAGCCGCATCATTAGCAAGTCGATCTCGAAGGACGGCGGCCGAACGACCTATCGCGGCCAGCTGAAGGTGGTGCCGGGCGCGACCGGCGTGGTTGCCAGCGTCCGGTGCGACGCGCTACTTCTCGACGAGGGCAGCCGCTCCGACACGTACCCATACATCGATATCCAGGAAGACGACACGTCGATGAGCCACGAGGCCACCGTCGGCAAGATCAGCCAGGACCAGATCTTCTACCTTATGAGCCGCGGCCTGACTGAGAACGAGGCGACCAACCTGGTCGTCCAGGGTTTCCTAGAGGTTTTCACCAAAGAGCTGCCGATGGAATACGCGATCGAGTTCAATCGGCTGGTGAAGATGGAGATGGAGGGTGCGCTCGGATGAGCGCCTCCGCCGCCGCGAGGGTCGTAGCCACGCGCCAGTCGCCGACCGATCTGACGCTCAGTTTTGTTGATGAGGCCACCGTGCGTGGCGTGGCCGCGGCCGGCGGCGACGGCGAGTGGCTTCTGGCGGATCGTCTGGCGGGCCTCGCCGCGTTCGCCGCGCTGCCCATCGAGACAAACCCGCTCTACACCACGTACGTTGATCTGCGGAACGCGCGTCTGGCCGACGTGCGGCCGTACACGGCTCCGGCTGCGGTGGCGCCCGGCGCCACGAAGGCGGCGTTGCTCCCCGAGGGAGCGGCCGCGTACGCGGAGATAACCGAGAACCGGGTGACGGCGCTCATCCTGTCGCCGGAGGCCCGGGAGGCCGGGGTCGTGCTGGAGACTCTTGACGGCCTGCGCGCCCGCGATCCCAAGCTGTTCCGGCGGCTCCTCGACGGCGGCTGTGCCCTGCCCGAAAACGACAAGCTGGCCCAGATGACGCGCGCCCTGTGGTCGCAGGGCTTGCTGCTCCGCGTCCCTGACGGCGTTCGGCTGGAGCGGCCCGTCGTCCTGCGTTGGATCGTTGGCGAGCCGGGAACCGCGCTCTTCGCGCGGACGGTGATCTCCGTTGGCGAGGATGCCGAGGTGTCGGTTGTTGAGGAGCAGGTTTCGGCGAGCACCTCCGGACCGGCCGCCCCGGTGCCGTCGGGCCCCACTGATCCGGCCGGCCCTGCCGGCCGCCAGGCCTTCTTCGCCGGCACAACGGAGGTCCAGATTGGCGCCGGGTCGACCCTCTCGTTCGCCGGGCTGCAGGATCTCTCGCTCCGGCAGGTTGCGTTCCAGCATCGTTCGGCCGTTATCGGTCGCTCGGCAACCGTCCGTTGGGCGCTGGCGCAGCTGGGCAGTCGGGTCATCCGCAGTCGAATCGACAACACCCTCGAGGGCAACGGTTCGACGGTCGAGCAGGCCGAGATCGTCTTCGGATCGGCCGATCAACTCTTCGACCTGACGTCATATACGCGCCACATCGGCCGCGACACTACCGGCAACCTGCTCTCCAAGGGCGCCCTGACGGACCGCTCGCGGGCCTATATGAAGGGCCTGGCGGTCATCGATCTGTCGGCCCACGGCACCGATAGCTACCTCGGCGAATTCAGCATGCTGCTGTCGCGGAATGCCAGATCGGTGGCCATTCCGAGTCTCGAGATCGACCAGCCCGACTGCCGTCGCGTCGCCCACGCCAGCTCCGTCGGCCCGATCGACGAAACGCAGCTCTTCTACCTCGAGAGCCGCGGTCTGGATCCGGAGGAGGCGCGCAAGTTCATCGTGCTCGGCTACCTGGAGCCGGTGGTTGCGCGCGTGCCGCTCGAGTCGGCCCAGGATCGGCTGCGTGATCTGCTGGAAGCCAAATGGGCCGCCCAGGCCGTGGTCCGCCCGGCGGTCGCAGCTGCCGCAGTGGCGTAGCGGAGGTTCGCGATGGCCGCCGCCCCGGGTTCCCGCCGCTTCGACCTGTGCTCCGTGGACGACGTGCCGCCCGGCACGATGAAGATGTGCGAGGTCGAGGACGAGATGGTCCTGGTGACGAATCTGGACGGCCGATTCCACGCCACGCAGGGCGTTTGCAGCCACCAGTACTTTGAGCTCGACAAGGGCTTTCTGACAGGCGATTCGATCACCTGCGCGCTCCACCTGTCGCGCTTCTCGCTCGAGACGGGCGACTCTCTTGACCCGCCCGCCGAGTTGCCGCTGGCGGTGTACCCCGTGATCGTTGAGGCTGGTCGCGTGCTAATCGAGGTCGCCTCCGGCCCGCTCGAGGTCAACCGCTAGGGAGTTGGAGCCCCGTCGCCGACGAGGAGTTGCAGATTGCCAAGTTTGTCGACGCAAGTGACCACGACATGGGCGCCATCGCCGACGACCGACAGAACCTCGATCGATCCGACCGACTCAAGGCCCGCGAGCTGCTGCCAAATCCGCCCATTCGTCGACGTCCAGACACCGAGCGGTGCGTATCCCTGTTCGCCAGATAGCCCGATGACTGGTTGACCCGCGGCCACGTATCCCTCCGGCCCGGTGCCGAAACCCACAATCCAGCCCGGTGACTTCACCCGGTCCGATTTGGTCCATGAGAGTTCGTCGCTGCTCGTCCAGATCAGCATGTCGGAGGGGACGGCCGCCGGGCCGCCCGTTGCCACTCCGACGCCACCGAACGAGACGTAGCTCCCGTCCGAGGCCTTGACGATCGGCCCGAGTGAGGAGTACTGCGTTCCCGAGGTAAACCCGCCACCAGCGGGGCCGCTCCACGTTTGCTTCCAGACGCTGCCGTCATGACTCGACTTCCAAATCACAGATCGATCTGAGAGGGAGCCCGTGATCATCCACCCATCGGCGAGGCCGTACAGCGCCTCTATCGGGGGTTCGGCTGGAAGACCCGACGTGGCGAGCACGGTCCATGACAAGCCGTCGGCCGACATCCAGAACTCGCTCGACGTGCCTGCGTATCCGTAGGCCAGGAAACCGGCCGGACCGGCTGCGACGCCAAAAACATCCGAATAGGTGTCCGATTGAGGCGGGACCGGCAGCCTGGTTGCGTGCCACGTGAGGAGGTCGGTCGTTGTCCAAACCACGGCGGTCGCATTGGGCAGCTCGTCGGTCCAGCCGACGGCTACGATCCGCCCGCCGGACTCCGCGACGGCCCTGACGGTCGCGGCGTCGCTCGGGAGCCGCGCTCGCTCCGTCCAGTTGACGGCGTCGCTGGATTGGTAGACGCGCGTTACCAATGGCGCCGTGAACGCAGCCGGAATTATGCCGCCAGACTGGTGCTTCGCCAGGACTTCGGTTGAGGGCACGAAGGCCACGAAGCCGCCGGATCCGCCCGTGAGCGCAAACACCGTTGGTTGGAACTGCGCCCCCGGCGGCGTCACCATCTGCGGCAACGCCCCACTCACCAGGCGCCAGTTCGTTCCGGCAAGTTGCGTCACCTTGGGTTGCAGTGCCGTAATCGAGGTCGATGGTGAAGCGCCGGTCGTGCCCGTGGCTGAGGCCATCGGCGCAGGTGCGCCCGAGGGCCCGCCCGTGCCCTGACCAGGCGAGGTTGCCCGGCCATTGCCGTAGAGGTAGGCGCCAGAGGCTGCAATCGCGATAATCGCCACGGCGGCCGCGATTTGGCCGGCCACGCGGAAGCGCCCGACCCGGGATCGCGACCACGGTTGGGCGTGGCCGGCTGGGCCGGACGTGGAGTCCTCCAGTGTCTCCTTTAGTGAGGCCGGGGCGTGGCTGGGTGACGACTCGGTCAGCCAGGCGCGAATGGCTTGTTCGGGATCGAGAGGCTTGCCGGTCATCGCCCCGCCTCTTCGGCTGTTTCGATGGCTTCGCGGAGTGCTCTGAGCGCGTAGTGGAGACGGGATTTCACGGTGCCGGCTGGAATGCCGAGC
>JANYJG010000237.1 GCA_025358515.1 Chloroflexota bacterium | reverse complement strand
CGGCAGGATGAAATAGGCGACGCTCACTCCCAGGGCGAAGAAGACCAGGGCAAGCGGCACCCAGGGCCGGGCCGCAGAGCGCTCCTGGGATGTAAGGCCGGGCGAGATGAAGGCCCAGAACTGATACAGGATCACCGGCATGGCCAGGATGATTCCGGTCGTCAGCGCGACCTTCAAGTTGATCATGAATGGCTCGGTGAGTCCGAGCGCAACGAGCGGATCCGCCGTCGGCAGCGGTCGCTTGAGGACCTCGATGATCTGCGCGGCGAAGGCGAAGCCCACGATCGTGCCAGGCAGGAGCGAGAAGACGCAGATGAAGATGCGGTTTCGCAGTTCGACCAGGTGATCGACAAGGGTGAGGGTCTTGATCCCCTCGGGCCCGTGCTGGTTGGGCCGGCGATGCGGGATGTGCACCCAAGCCGGACGACGCAGAAGGCGACGCAGGCGGCGGCGTGTTGAGCTTGCGCCCGTTGCTGCCGGAGCCTGGATCTTTTGGCTTTCGTCCATCGTCAACTCTGCCTGTCCTGCTCGCGCGGAATCACGTTGCAGAGTATGCCGATGTCCGAGCACGCAGCGGAAGGCAATCCGTGGGTGTCGCGCCCTGAGCGCCCACCGCGACGCTTGCAACAACGGTCACGAGGCGTCCCGCACGTAACCCTTCGGGTTGGCGAGCCGCCACTCCCAGGCCGACGCGATCATGTCTTCGGGCGACTCGTGGGCCGGCCGCCAGCCCAGCACCTCACCGGCGCGCACCGCACTGGCAATCAAAACCGGCGGATCGCCGGCGCGGCGCGGTCCGATGCGGCAGCGGATGGCCCGCCCGGACACGCGTTGGGCGACGCTCACGATGTCGCGGTTGCTCAAGCCGGCTCCCGTGCCGAGATTGCAGATCAGGGGCGTCGCTGGGCCGTCCGGCGGCCCCGTCCGCGCGTCGCTTGGGTCCGTCGCGGTCAGGGCGAGGAGGTGGGCCTGGGCCAGATCCAAGACGTGGATGTAGTCGCGGATGCAGGTTCCGTCCGGTGTCGGGAAGTCGTCGCCGTAGAGGGTCAGTTCGGCGCCGCTCTGCGCCGCCGCCAGGACGTTGGGTATTAGGTGGGTCTCGGGCGAATGGGCCTCCCCGTTGAGCCGCGAGGCGCCGGCGACGTTGAAGTAGCGGAAGATCACGCTCCGCAGCCCGTACGCTTGCCCGTACCAACGCAGCGCCTGCTCGAAGGTTCGTTTGGTCTCGCCGTATGGGCTGATCGGCGCTGGGGCCTGATCCTCCGATATGGGCGTGACCTCGGGTCGGCCGTAGACGGCCGCCGTGGAACTGAAGACGATTCTCTTCACCCCGGCCAGGCGCATGCCCTCGAGCAGGACGATGCCGCCGCCCACGTTTTCGCGGTAGTACTTGGCGGGATCTTCGACCGATTCGGATACCTGGGACTTAGCCGCGCAGTGCAGGACGGCCTCGATCCGATGCCGATCAAGGAGGCGCGCGACGGTCCCGGGGTCGCCGTAGCTGCCCAGTTCCAGCGGCACCCCGGCGACGACCGAGGCCCGATGTCCGGTCGAGAGGTCGTCCAGGACGACCACGTCGTGGCCGGCGTCTTGGAGCGCCTCCACTGTCACCGAGCCGACGTAGCCGGCGCCGCCAACGGCAAGGATTCGCATCAGTCGGCCCCGCCAATCGCTCGCCGCCTGGAGTGCCGTACGGCCGCGGACCTCATGCCTCCATCTCCCCGGCGCCGTCGGCTGCTTGGACGACATAAACCAGCGGCGTCAGGCCGGTTCGAGCCGGGTAGTCGCGCCGCACGGCCTCGACCAGGTTGTCCTCGGCGCCCTTCCTCACCAGGCTGACCGTGCAGCCGCCGAAACCGGCGCCGGTCATGCGGCTGGCCACGACGCCCGGGACCCCGGCAGCAATGTCCACGAGGATGTCCAGTTCCTTGGAACTGACCTGGAACAAATCGCGCAATGACGCGTGCGAAGCGGCGAAGAGCCGGCCCAAGGCGGCCAGGTCGCCGGTCCTGAGAGCCTCGACCGTGGCCATGACCCTGCCGTCCTCGCAGACGATGTGCTCGCAGCGTTGGGCGACGTTGTCGGGCAGGAGGTGGCGGTGGCGCTCGAACATAGCCACGTCCACGTCCCGAAGGGCTCGGACGCCCGGCTCCCGCTCACCGATCAGCCGAGCCCCGAGTTCGCACTCGGCCCGCCGGACGTTGTACGCGGACGCGTCCAGCCGGTCGCGTGGCGCCCGAGTGTCGCAGACGACGAGCGACAGTTCGGCCGGGATCGGCACCAAGCTCGATTCGTTCCTGCGGCAGTCGATCAGGAGAGCCTGGCCGCTGCTGCCGGCGGCGCTGGCGAACTGATCCATGATCCCGCACTGGACGCCCATGTAGGCGTTCTCAGCTCGCTGCGCAATCAGGGCCATCGCGCTCGGGGATGGCCGCGGGGCTTGCGAGTCGGCGAGGGCCCAGCTTGCCGCCATCTCCACGGCCGCGGACGAGCTCAGGCCCGACCCGACTGGGATTGTCGAGGTCAGCAGGCCCCGGAAGCCTCGGATCGGCAGGCCGGCCTCACGCATCGCCCAGGCGGTGCCGGCTATGTAGTCGATCCACGGCCTCGCGCCGACGTGTTCGGGCGTGAGGGCTTCGAAGCTGAACGACAGCGTCTGGTCCAATTCCAGCGAGGTCAGTTCGACTTCCGGCCGGTGCCATGGCTGAAAGGCGATCCAGACCTCGCGGTCGATGGCGGCCGGGAGCACCCAGCCTTCGTTGACGTCCGTGTACTCGCCGATCAAGTTCACCCGACCCGGTGCCCGGACGAGGCGAATCGGCGATTCGGCGACGCGAGGCCCGGCCGGCTCAGACTCGGCCATAGCCGCGAGCCGCGCCTTTAGTTTGTCGGCGCGAGCATGCCCGGCAGTGCTTTCCATCGAACCTCCATTACTCGCCAGCCATCCTCCGTGGGAGCCCGTCCGCGGCTCCCGTCCAAGCTCAGAAGCCGCGGACGGAGGAGAGGGGATGGGGTGGCGTTATTTCGGTGGCGCTAGCCGATCCGCGTCGTGGGCGGGGGCTCGACGATGGTTCCCGCGGCCGGCTGGTCCTCGACCACCACTGGAGCGGTGCCGGGCGGCGCCTGGAAGGCCTGGGGCGGATAGTACGGCGCTGCGGCCGGGACCGGCTGGTAGGGGGCTTGCGGCCTATATGGCGCTTGCGGCGTGTACGGCGCGGCCTGGTTGGGGGACTGGTACGGGGCCTGGTTGGGGGACTGGTACGGGGCCTGCGGAGGGATTGGAGCCGTCTTCCCGGTGGCGGTCGGCGAGGCGTTGACTGCGCCGGTCAGGTTGTCCGTTATATCTCCCGTCGCCCGCTTGAACTCGCGCAAGCTCTTGCCGATCGCGGCGCCCACTTCAGGAAGCTTGCCCGGGCCAACCACGATCAACGCGACGATCAGGAACAGTATGAGATGAGTCGGGCTGAGCCCAGCCATGTCGTCCTCCTTGCCTCATTTAGATTTGCGGATCGCCGTGCGCAGCCGCTCGGCCGCGTACTCCGCGGTGATGTCCCGCTGCGGTTCAGAAAGCAGTTCGTAACCGACCATGAACTTGCGGATCGTAGCCTGGATTAGGGGCGGATAGAAGTGGCCGTGAAGCTGCCAGTGTGGTCGAGGCTGGCCGTCGTACGGCGCCTGGTGCCAGCCCATGGAATAGGGGAATGGGATTTCGAACAGACCGTCGTAGCGGCGCATGAGCCCGATCAGGCGGCGCGAGAGCGAATCTCGCTGGCGGTCGTCCAGGTCCTCCAGTCGGGCCGCGGGCCGGCGGGGGATGACGAGCGTCTCGAACGGCCAGGCGGCCCAGAACGGGACGACCAGGAGCCAATCGTCGTCCAGCTCGATTTGGCGGGGGCCGCCGACTTCCTGCTCGGCATAGTCCAGCAGCAGCGATCGGCCGTTGGCCTCGTAGTAGCGGCGCTGGCCGGCGTCTTCCTTCTCGGCCTCGGTGGGAACGGCATCGCCGGCCCAGATCTGCCCGTGCGGGTGCGGGTTGGATCCGCCCATGGCCACCCCGCGATTCTCGAAGATCTGGACCCAGCGGTAGCGCTCGCCCAGCTTGGTCGACTCCTTGGCCCACAGATCCACGACTCGTCGAACCTCTTGTGGACTCATGCTGGACAGACTGAGGTCGTGCCTGGGAGAGAAGCAGATCACCAGGCAGGTTCCGGGCTCGCCCTGGGCCCGCAGAAGGCCGTGCTCCAGCCGATCAGCCGGCGTGTCCGGCTGCAGGGCCGCGAAGTCGTTGGTGAAGACGAAGGTTGTGTCGTAGGTCGGATTCCGCTGCCCGTTGGCCCGGGCGTTGCCGGGACACAGGTAGCAGGTTGGGTCGTGCTGGAGCCCGTGGTTCTCCGCAGGAGCCTCCTCCAGCCCAAGCCACGGCCGTCGCGTGCGCTCGGATGAGACCAGAAGCCACTCGTCGCACAAGGGGTTGTAGCGGCGATGAGGCTGCGACAGCAGCCCGGCGGCGGCCTCCTCGACGCGGTGGGTCACTCTCGCCCTCCTGTCGGCCCCGAAGCCATGCCCCTGCCGCCGTCAATTGTTCGCTGCTCGCCGGTGGCGATGTCGACGATCACAAGCCGCCGAACAGCGGCCGCCAGCGGGCCGATCGAAGCGGGATCCAGCCCGGAATCCGTAATTAGGGCGTGGGCTTCCTCCAGCCGGCAGATCGAACTGATTCCGATCACGCCCCACTTGGTGTGATCCGCCAGCAGGACGAGTCGCCGGCCGGCCGCGATAAGGGCCCGGTCGGTCTCCGCTTCCAGGATATTCGGCGTGGTGAAGCCTGAGCGGGGGTCCATGCCGTGCACGCCCATGAAGACGGTGTCGACGTGGAGCGATCGGATGACCTCGACCGCGAACGGGCCGACCAGGGCGTCAGACGGCGTTCGAACGCCGCCGCTGAGGATGACCGTCTGATCCGAGCGACCGTCCTTATAAAGCACGTCGGCAACGGGCACGGAGTTGGTGACGACCGTCAGCCCCGGGATGTCCACGAGTCGCCTGGCAAGGGCAAAGGTCGTTGTGCCTGCGGAGACCGCGATTGCCGTGCCAGGCTCGACGAGCGTGGCCGCAGCCTCAGCGATGCGCGCCTTCTCACGTTCCATCATGGCCGACTTGATAGTGAATCCGGGCTCGAATTTGGAGCTGCCCTCGATCGAGGCCGCGCCGCCGTGGACCTTTTCGAGCAATCCACGTTCGTGCAAGAAATCCAGGTCGCGCCGGACGGTCATGTCCGAAACGCCCAGTGCCCGCACGAGATCGCCCACACGGACGCCGCCCTGCTCCCGCACTGTCTCCAGAATGAATGCCTGCCGCTGCCTGGCAAGGGCAGGCCTCGTGCCGGAGGCCGTGATGATTGAGGTCACCTCGGTGTCCAGATCCGTCTGTTTGGATCGCATTCAGCTTCCTCGCCACCTGGTACGGCAGAATCCGTGCCCCGACCAGATTCAATCCTGCGACAGATGAACCCGCAAGTCAACGTATTCGCACATTTTCCCCCGGAGTAGAGTGGTCAAACCCCTTGACACATGGGCAATCCAGGTCTGACAATCGCCGTGTCCTGTTGGTTCCTGTTGAACCGCGGTCGACTTAGTTGGCCGCCGGGAGGAGTTGGAGCGATATGCCTGATCTCGAAAAGGGTCCTGGCCTGCTAAACGGAGGACAGGCCACACGGCGAGACATCCTCAAGAAGGGGTTGGTCGGCGCGGCCGGTTTGACCGTCCTGCCGGCTGTTATCGCCGCATGCAGCACCCCAAGTTCTAGCGCGTCACCTGCGGCCGCGACCGGAACTGCCGCTGCCGGTTCGTCCGCTACCCCCGCAGCGTCGGCTGCAGGGTTGTCCGGCAACCTGACACTCGGTTCGAACCTCTCAGACGCAGTGCCGAAGAAGGCCCTGGCGGACGCGGTGGCGGCGTTCAACGTCGTCAATCCGAACGTCGTGGTCAAGGTCAACACCGTCGATCATTCGACCTTCCAGAACACCATCTCGAATTACCTGCAGGGCACCCCTGACGACGCCCTCACATGGTTCTCCGGCTACCGCATGCGGGCATTCGTGGATCAGGGTCTGTTCACCCCGATCGACGACGTATGGGCCTCCATCGGCTCGCTCTACACAGACGCGTTCAAGACCGCCTGCACGGGCAACGACGGCAAGCTCTACATGATCCCGTTCGCCACCTACGCCTGGACGGTCTATTACCGGCCGAGCGTTTGGACGGCCAAGGGC
>JANYJG010000235.1 GCA_025358515.1 Chloroflexota bacterium | reverse complement strand
GATGGACACGATCCTGAACCTCGGCCTCAACGATGCCACCGCTCGGGGACTTGCCGCGGCCGCCGGCGACTCCGCGTTTGCGCGCAACTGCCATGACAGGTTCATCAAGGTTTTCAAGGACATCGTCGGCGTCGACGTGGTCCCCGAAGACCCGTGGCTTCAACTGCGTGCGGCAATCGAGGCTGTGTTCCGCTCCTGGAACAGCGATCGCGCCAAGACATACCGGCGGCGCGAGGGGATCACCGACGACCTGGGTACGGCGGTGACCGTCCAGACGATGGTGTTCGGCAATCGCGGCGCTAATTCGGCGACCGGGGTTCTGTTCACGCGCAATCCCGCGACCGGAGAGGACAGCATCTACGGCGACATCCTGTTCAACGCCCAGGGCGAGGATGTGGTCGCGGGCACGCACCGGACTGAGCCGCTGTCCTGCCTGGATGAGCGCCTGCAGTCGGTCGGCGCGGAGCTGCGCGGTTACGCCCGTGACCTCGAGCGACACTATGCGGACCTGTGCGACATCGAGTTCACGATCGAGAAAGGCAAGCTCTGGATGCTCCAGGTGCGCGTCGGCAAGCGCACTCCCCAGGCCGCCCTGCGGATGGCGGTCGAGATGGCCGAGGCGCCGGAGTTCCCGCTCTCGAGAGAGCAAGCCGTCCGTCGCGTCCTGGCCCATTTGTCGAATCCGCCACGCTCCTCGGTTGGCCGTAACACGGACCTCGTGCCGCTCGTGACCGGCCTGCCGGCCTCGCCCGGTGTCGCGTCCGGGGAGATCCTGACCTCGCCCGATACGGCAGCTGCGGCCGCCGAGGCGGGACGGCGAGTGATTCTAGTGCGCGCCGAGACGTCGCCCGACGATGTTCACGGCATGGCCAGAGCCGCTGGTGTGCTGACATCGAGGGGCGGCCTCGCCAGCCACGCTGCGGTCGTCGCCCGCGGTTGGGGCATCCCGGCGGTCGTCGGAGCGAGCGATCTCCAGGTTCGCGAGGACGGCGTTTCGGTGAACGGCCGGACCCTGCTCTGTGGCGAGGTCATCACGATCGACGGCACCACGGGCGAGGTGTTCGTCGGGGCCATCTGCGGCGTCGAGACGGTTGTTCCCGAGGCCGCGACTCTAGTCGGCTGGGCGCAGGAATTGGGGCTCGCGATTCCGGCCGGGGCCGACCATTCGGCCGTGACCGAGCTATCGGCCGTGACCGAGCCTTCAGGCAGTCCCCAGGCGACCGCTTCCGAGGCTCCGACCCAAGGCGACGCGATTCGCCGGCTGCTCGTCAAGGGTCCCTCGACGGTGGATACCCTGGCCGATGCGATGCTCTGCCAGGCCGCGGTCCTGCTGCCCCTCCTCGATGCGGCCAAAGGCGCGGGGCTGGTCGAATACGTCGGCGGCGCGTTCCGGCTCACTGCCGATGGCAAGCTGCAGGGCCACGATCTCATCGCGGCCGATCGGGCGGCCTGGGGCGTCGACAAGGCGGTCAAGGCGCTCGACGCGTTCGTGCCGCTCGACCATCGCATGAAGGACACGGTCACCGCGTGGCAGGTCCGCGAGTTGGACGGCGCGCAGGCGCTGAACGACCACTCCGATGCCGCATACGACACCGAAGTCATCGGGCGGCTCACCGTTCTTCATCGGGACGCGTCGACGTGGCTCCTGCGGCTGTCGCCGGACCTGCCGCGCCTGAGCGGCTACCGCATCAGGCTTGAGCGCGCGCTGTCCCTGGCTTGCGGCGGCGATGGACGTTATGTCGCGTCGCCGCGCGTCGAGAGCTACCACGGGGTCTGGTTCGAACTCCACGAGGACCTGATCCGGCTGAGCGGCAGGAAGCGATCCGAGGAAGTGGCGGCGGGCAGGGCATAGGTCGCGGCGCCCGATCGGACCTACTTCTGGATCGCGGACTCAAGCCGTGCGAGGTCCTCGGGCGTGTCGACGTCCGGGTTCGAGCCGGCCATCTCGATCTCTTTGACCACATCCGGGTGGTCTCGGAGCACCGGTCCAAGGCCGCGATCGCCCTTTGTCTCCAGAGCCAGGGGCCATGCGGAGCGGGCGATGAGCAGTGGATTGGGTCCGCCACCATCGAGATACCGGGGAACGACGATCGGTCGGCCGGCTGGGTCAAAACCAGCCAGCAGCCGCGAGATCACATCCTCCCGAACCAGCGGCTGATCGCCCAGCAGCAATAGCGCGCCCTCGCTCGCCGGATCCACGCTGGCTAACCCGATCCGCAACGAACTCGACAGCCCGGCTTCCGGATGCGGGTTGCGGACGCGCTTCTCGGCCCGCCATCGCAGCAGCCGTTCGATGTCGTCGGCGTCGCGGCCCAGAACCACGACGGTCTCTCGGAATCGAAGCCGGTGCGTGACGTCGAGGACATGCTGCAGCAAGGGCCGGCTCGCCAGACTTGCCAGCGTCTTTGGACCGCCGAAACGCGAAGATTCCCCGGCGGCTAGGACGATGGCCGATACGCTGCCGGCTGCAATCATCCGGCGGGGACGTCGGCGGCCGTCGCTCGATCGGCCGTCGCTCGATCGGCCGTGGCCCGCCACTTATCAGTCATGGAAATACCGCTGCCGTCATACCTCGTCGCGACGATCTCGGCCATGATCGATAGGGCCGTCTCGGCCGGTTCGCGCCCGCCCAGGTCCAGGCCAATCGGGCCGCGCAGCCGCGCCAGGTCGGCCGGTCCAACGCCGGCCGCGGCCAGGCGCCGGCGGCGTTCGGACTGCGTTTTCCGCGACCCGATGACGCCGACATATCGGCAACCCCCGGCGAGTGCCGTCATGATCGCCGGCTCGTCGAACTTCGCGTCGTGCGTCAGGATCGCGACCGCATCGGCTGGGCCGAGACCGATCTCGAGCGAGGCCTCGTCCGGCCAGCCGACGATGAGCCGGTCCACGTCGGGGAACCGTTCCCGAGTCGCGAAAGCGGCGCGGCCGTCGACGACGATCGTCTCGTAGCCGACCGCCCTGGCCATCGCCACCAGGGGAATCGCAACCTGGCCCGCGCCGACGACGATGAGGCGGGGCCTGGCAACGAAGGCCTCGATGAATAGCCAGCGACCCGCGATCTGCACGGTCCGCGAGGTTGCGCGCGCAAGCGATTCCCCAGCCAGGCGGACCAGTTCGGCATCCAGCGCGGGCTCGCCGAGTGTACCTTCGAGGCTTCCGTCCTCCGACACCACCAGCACGTCGGCCGACTTTGCGCCCACGCCGGCCTCGTGACGGCCGGGCTCGGGGGCGGGTGAGTCGGCGGGAAGTGGCGTCACCACCGCCCGGCTGCCCTGCGCGCCGATCCCCGCTGCCGCCCGAGCGGCGGATTCGACCGCCGCGGCGACCGCCGGTTCGATGAGAACGTCGATGATTCCGCCGCAGGCCAGTCCGATGTCCCAAGCCTGCTCGTCCGAGATCCCGTAGCGGACCACGCGCGAGCGACCGGTCTCGCGCGCCCGCTCGATCTCGTCAACCACGGCGCCTTCAACGCAGCCGCCGCTCACCGAACCGGCAATCCTGCCGTCGTCCGTGGCGATGATCGTGCTGCCCTCGAACCTCGGCGCCGAGCCGAAGGTCCGCACCACAACCCCGCGGCCGAAGCCTGCGCCCTCGGCACGCCATGCGGCCAGAGTGTCGACGAGGTCCTTCACCTGGAGCCTCCAAATGGAACGAGTTTCCGAGCCTCGAAGCCTTCAGCGGACGCGATCCGGCGGCGTTCCAAAGCTGCTTCGAAGTCTACAGGCGATGAGGAATTGGCCAATCGCAACAAGCTCGGCGGGATCGGGCATCATTTGGGTGGAGCCGCGGCCGCTTCGTGGCTGACATAGCAGTATCGGAGGGAATCGGTTCGTGGCGAACGAGACCGAGCCCATACTGAGCGTCGACGAGGCGCAGGATCGGGTGCTGGCAGCCGCCGGCCGGCCCTTGCCGGGCGTCGACGTGCCGCTTGCCGAAGCCCTCGGCAGGGTTCTGGCCGAGCGGATCCGGAGTGCCCTCGACCTGCCGCCCTGGGACAACAGCTCCATGGACGGGTTCGCGGTTCATGCCGATGACGTTGCGGCCGCGACGCCGTCAGAGCCGGTCCGCTTGCGCGTCGTGGGCGAGGTGCAGGCTGGTGGTTCGCCGGACCTAGATGTGCCGGCGGGCTGCGCCGTGCGCATCGTCACGGGCGCCCGAGTCCCAGCGGCGACGGACGCGGTGGTTCCGGTGGAGAGCACCCTCCGCGAGGCCCAGGCGGGCTCCCCGAAATCGAGCTTCCGGGCGGGCGAGCCGATAGCGGAGGAATGCCTCGTTGCCGCGGCTGTAGCGTCCGGGGCTTTCATTCGACATCGAGGTGAGGACGTCCGCGCCGGTGCCGTGATACTCGAACCCGGGCGCCGCATCGGGCCGGCTCAGATCGCGATGGCCGCGGCCGTCGGTGCGGGCGTCATGCGCGTCCATCGCAGGCCGGTGGCGGGCGTGCTCTCGACCGGCGACGAGTTGCGCTCCGCCGGACAGCAACTGGGCGAGTCCGGCATCCCCGATGCGAACCGGCCGGGCCTGCTGGCGATGTGCCGCGCCGCAGGTGCCGAGACGGTAGACCTCGGGATCGCGGCCGATTCACTGGAGGCGGTTCTCAACGTGATTCGGCCGGCGATGGAGCGTCTGGACCTGCTGATTGTGAGCGGCGGCGTCTCGGTCGGGCCGTATGACGTCGTTCGGTCGGCGTTCGGTGAGGTTGGCCGCGTCGAATTGTGGCGTGTGGCCGTCCAGCCCGGCAAGCCCTTCGCCTTCGGGCGTTCGCAGCCCCGCGGCGTTGACGGCCGGCAGGTTCTTCTCTTCGGCTTGCCGGGAAATCCGGTTTCGGCCCTCGTGACGTTCGAACTATTCGTGAAGCCGGCCCTGCAGCGGATTTCGGGCGTGACGTCTCCAACTCTGGATTCCGACCGCGCCGTGACCGAGGACCGGCTCGCAAAGGCCTCTGGGAGGCGCGGCTTTCTGCGGGTTACGGTCGCCCGAGACGATCTGGGAAACCCCGTGCGGGACGACCGGGGACGGCTCCGGGTGCGACACTCGGGAGGTCAAGGCAGCCATATGCTCAGCGCCATGGCCTCCGCCGATGCTCTCGCCATTGTCCCGGAGTCGATCGACCGGATCGAGCCCGGAGGAGAAGTGGAGATCAGATGGCTGCGGACGTGACCTCCAGCGATCGGCACGCATTCGTGCTGACGATCAGCGACGGAGTCGCGGCCGGCGCACGTCAGGATGCCGGCGGGGACGGTGTCGCCCAACGACTCGGAGAACTCGGATTCATCGTGGATCGCGCCGTCGTGGCCGACGAACGGGCCGAAATCGAGGGTCGGCTGGTCGCGGCGGCGGCAGACCATGCGCTCATCTTGACCACCGGCGGCACCGGCCTGACGCCCCGCGACGTGACGCCCCAGGCGACGAAGGCCGTCCTGGAATACGAAGTACCCGGATTGTCCGAACTGATGCGCTCGGAGGGCGGGAAGTCCACGCCGCACGCATACCTGAGCAGGTCGGTGGCGGGAGTGCTGACGCGATGTCTGATCGTCAATTTGCCGGGTAGTCCGCGGGCGGCCTTGGAGTCGCTGGCTGCCATCGAGCCGCTTGTCCGGCACGCTTTGGACACGCTCGCCGGGCCCTTCGACCACGATTCGATGGCGCATCCCGATTCGGAGCAGCCCCACTAACGATCGGCGCTATCCCGAG
>JANYJG010000223.1 GCA_025358515.1 Chloroflexota bacterium | reverse complement strand
GGTGAGCGGGACGTACCTTGCCCCACTTGTACCGGGCGTGAAATATCCAGTCACATCGAAGACCACATGAGCGGTCGGGCCGAGCGTCGGAGCGGCATATGTAACTGAAAGTGTGCCCCCGGAACCGATAGCAACCGTGACGCCGTTGGCCCGGTCATCATTCACCGGGAAGTTGAGCGTTGAGCTCGTCGGATTGTTCGTAGCGACCGGGCCGAGGTAGAGATAGCCGAGCGAACTCTGGCTGGTCACGGTCAGGTTGCCGGTCACGGCAGTGGCGTTGGTGGGAACTCCGCCGTGTCCGGTGACCCCGAACGTACGGGCCGCATGTGAACTGAAGACACCCGACAACCCCGTGCCGTATCGGGTGTCCAGGATGCGAGATGGGGTGAGCGGGACAAACGTGGCGCCACTTGCATCGGGCGTGAAATAGCCAGTTACGTCGAAGACCACATTCGCAGTTGGCCCGAGCGTCGGGGCAGCATACGTAACGGAGAGAGTGCCTCCGGAGCCTAGAGCAACCGTGACGGCATTGGCTCGGTCGTCCTTCACTGGGAAGTTGAGAGTCGAGCTGGTCGGGTTGTTAGCCGCGTTTGGACCCAGGTATAGATAGCCCAGCGAGGTCTGGCCTGTCACTGTCAAGTTGCCCGTAACGGCCGTGGCCCCCGCGGGAACCCCGCCCACGCCCGTCACCTGGAACGTGCGTGCGACATGAGAGGCGAAGACGCCGAACAACCCTGTGCCGTTGCGGGTGTCAAGGATGCGAGAGGGGGTGAGGGCGTGATAGGTCGTGGGGGCTACTGACACCTGCAGCTTGGCCGCGATCGTCTGCGTGAGATCGCCGTTGCCGTTGTTGTTGTCGTAGCCCAGGGCCCAGATCCCTAAACCGCGGAGGTTCCAGCCATCGATGGCGTCGATCCTTGCACTCAAGGCCCGAGCATCGTCGAAATACAGTTGCCGCCAGGTGTCCGTAGTCCCGCCGTACCTGCCGTAGTAGGCCGTCCAGGCAGTTTGCTCGGCCGCATCGTATTGCAGGCCGTTGCCGGGTACGGGATCTGTGAGGTGGGCGGCGGCAATATCAAGCGACGAGGCGTAAGTGATGCCGCCGGCCGGCTGGCCATAGGTCGTGAGATTGACTGTCGGGGCGTAGACGGAGTTGCTGGTGCCCGTGGACCAGGCATGGCCGTACCACGGCAAACCGAGTATGACCTTCGATGCCGGTACCTGGGAAAGGTAGTTGTTGACGACCCGGGTGAGGCTGTAAGTAGTCAAGGAGCTGGTCAACGGGTCGATCGATCCGGTGTACGTCGGTGTCCCGCCACGGAAGTCGTAGCCCATGATGAAGACTGCGTCGGCGGCGCCGGGGGCCAGGAGGTTGGGGAGGTCATATGTGCCCGGGGACCCGGTGGCGCAGAAAGTGAGTTCGTAGCCGGGGTGGACCTTGTCCAACTCCGCGCGCAGCATCCGGATGAACGGCGCGAAGTTGCTGTACTGACCGGTCGCAATCGGCTCGAAGTCGAGATTGACGCCGTCCACGCCTCTGCTGGCGACTTCTGCGGCGATATTCTGGGCAGCGCGCTGGCTCACCGCCGGGCTGGACAGGACCGCGGACTGTGTAGCCCGGCCGCCGCTGTCCCAGGCGAAGCTCTCGACAGTGAGCGCAACGCGGGTACCGTGAGCGTGCGCGTCGTTGATCACCGATGTCATCGACGAACTGACCCAGCCGTTCCAGCCGTTGCCGGACTTGGCGAGGGTTCCGTCACCATTGAGGTTGACGCCGAAGTAGGCGACCGTCGATAGCGTGTCGTAGTTGAGCGTGCTGCCCAGCTCCCAGTACGGCAAGAAACCCAACACCTCACGGCGCAAAGCGGTGAGGGTGGCGTTAGGGGCGACTGTCGCGGGTCGGGCGAGGTTGGGGGCCTTCACGCCGCTCGCGCGGCTGGCCGGCAATGCCACGGCCGCGGCGCCATCAACCAGGGCGGAGTCTCCGGCACGCGGCCGGAAAGGAACCGTCGCAGGGCCGCCCGGGGCAAAGGAGTACGTCTTCGTGCT
>JANYJG010000099.1 GCA_025358515.1 Chloroflexota bacterium | reverse complement strand
TTCGCGTACTGGCGGCCGAACTGGCCGGCCGGTTCTCTACGGCTGCGCGTGGTTCGGCCGCCAGTACGCGAATTCGCTCCGCTTGTGCCGAGAGAGTGTCGCCGCTCACCCTCACCTCGCTGTGATGCCGCTTGTAGCGGTCTCAGGATGCAGGGTACCGCTACGCCCCCATAGCCGCGACCCGGACTTTCGTGGAATCGGGGGAGGGCCCGAACGCCGCCTCCGCCGAGGCACCATGCGGCGGCCCGGCTAAGGGGCGACGGTACGCGGACGCGGCGGGTCCGGGGCGCGGAGGCGGGCCCGGGGCGCGGGCGCGGAGGCGGGCACGGGGCTCGGGTCTACTGCTCCGCGGCGCGGTGATAGACGCCCGCAACGCGAACCATGACCGCCTCCCGCAAGAGAGACGCCAGCGCGGCAGCGCAGTCGGGGACATCCGGGTCGGAGTCCATGTCGGCCCAGAAGACGTACTCCCAGCGGACGCCGCGACTCGGCCGCGACTCCAGGCGTGACAGGTTGATCTTGCGTTCGGCGAAGCAGCCGAGGCAGCGGTAAAGGCTGCCTGGTACGTTGCGGACGGCCCACACCAGCGTCGTCTTCATCGGCCCGGCGATCGCGGACGGCACGAACAACTCGTCCGCCAGAGGCTCGCGCGTCAGTACGGCGAAGCGGGTCCGATTGGCGGCGCCGGTCTGGATGTCGTTGGCGAGAACGTCCAGGCCGTAGAGCGGGGCGACGCGCGCGGAAGCAACGGCGGCCGCGCCCATCTCACCTTTGTCGGCGATCGACTTGGCCGCGCCGGCTGTGTTGTAGCTCGTCAGCACCGACCACGGTCGCGAGCGCAGAAACTCGTCGGCCTGATCCAGGGCCTGGGCGATGCTATAGACCCGCTCGATCTGGTCCAGGGTCTGGCCCGGCATGGCCAGCAGCGCCAGCCTCACCGGAACCGTCACTTCGGCCACGATCCGCAACTCGTCGAACTTGAAGAGCAGGTCGTATATCTCGCGGACGCTGCCGCCGGCCGACCGTTCGATGGGCACCACACCGGCATCGACCGTGCCATCGTTGACGGCCTCGAAGACGGCCCGCCACGTGGGCAGAGCCACGGCCTGCGACTCGGCGAAGGCCGAGAGGACGCCCTCCTCGCTGAACGCGCCCGGTTCGCCCTGAAACGCGACACGCGGCGAGGCTGAGTTAGAACTGCCGGTCGGAGACGAGGCCATGCAGATCCTCGCGATCTACTCGGGACGCGTGATTGGGCCGGCGGGCGCCGTTCCGGCGGGCGCCGTTCCGCCGGTGCCCGTTCCGCCGTTTGTGGTTACAGCGGTCGTGAAATGACGCTCGTCGCGTCGCCGCACTTCCGCGCCCGTCTTCCAGATGGCGTACTCGAGCGAGTCGCACAACGCCTGGCACGAGGCCGCAATTATGTTCGTGCCGCTGCCCATCGTCGACCACTCCAGCGGCCCGTTGGACGAGTCGATGATGACTCGCGTCTGGGCGCCCGTCGCTTCGCCACTGTCGAGGATGCGGACCTTGTAGTCGACGAGGTGGACGGCGTCCAGCTCCGGGTAGAACGCGCCAAGGGCCTTGCGGAGAGCGCTATCGAGGGCGTTTACCGGGCCGTTGCCATCGGCGGCGGTGTGGAGCACCTCGCCCGCCACCTCGACCTTGACCGTGGCCTCGGCGAGCAACTCGGCCCCGCCGCGCTGCTCCACCAGGACGGTGTAATCGCACAGGACGAAGGGCAGCTCGTAGCCCGGGCGGTGGCGCTTGACCAGCAGCTCGAACGATGCTTCCGCGCCCTCGAAGGCGAGGCCGTCCGCCTCGAGCTGCTTGATGACCTGGCTGAGGGCCTTCGAGTCCACGCCGTCGAGCCGGTGGCCGAGCTGTTCGGCACGCAGCTGGGTGTTGGCCTTGCCTCCGAGCTCGCTGACCACGAGGCGGCTGACGTTGCCGACAAAGCTCGGGTCGATGTGCTGGTAGGAGCGCTGTACGCGCGCCGTGGCGGAACCGTGGACGCCGCCCTTATGGGCGAAGGCCGACCGGCCGACGTACGGCTGGTGGTCATCGGGGGCGATGTTGACTATTTCCGCAACGTAACGAGAGAGGTCCGTCAACTCGGCCAGGCGGCCCGATGGCACGGGCTCGAATTTAGTCTTGAGTTCCAGGTCGGCCAGGATGCTGATCAGGTTGGCGTTGCCACACCGCTCGCCGTAGCCGTTGATGGTGCCCTGGACGTGGCGCACGCCATTGGCGATGGCGGCCAGGGAGTTGGCGACCGCCAGCTCCGAGTCATTGTGGCAATGGATGCCCCATACGACGGGCGCAGTGGCCGCGTCATCGCCGTCGAGGGCGGCCCGCGTCGCCCGCACGATCTCCACCAGTTCGTCGGTCAGGGTGCCGCCGTTGGTGTCGCACAGGACGAGGGTTCGGGCGCCGCCGTCCCGGGCCGCACGCAGAGTCGCCAGCGCATAGGCGGAATCGTCCTTGTAGCCGTCGAAGTAGTGTTCGGCGTCGTAGATCATCTCCCGGCCGGCGGCCGCCGGAAAGGCAACCGAGTCCCCGACCATGGCCAGGTTCTCTTCCGGCGTGGCTCCCAACACGTCGCGGACGTGGAGCAGCCAACTCTTGCCGAAGATCGTGACGACTGGCGTCTCGGCCGCCACGAGGGCCAGGAGGTTCGGGTCGGACTCGGCCCGGTTGCTGCGATGGCGCGTGGAACCGAAGGCCGCCAGCTTGGTGTTCTTCCAGGCGATCGACTTGGCAGCGGCGAAAAAATCGGCGTCCTTGGGATTCGAGCCGGGCCAGCCGCCCTCGACGTAGGCGAAGCCGAACTCATCGAGCCGCCGCGCGACCTTGATCTTGTCCGCCAGCGAGACGACCAGGCCTTCCCGCTGAGTGCCGTCGCGGAGCGTCGTGTCGTACAGGATGATCTTGTTGCTCATGTTTGCGCTCACCGTGAGCCGCCGCTGAGCGCAGTCGCTCTTTCGCCGTCTTCGGCGGCGGTGTGTTCCTGGTTCTCGATAGCGGCCACAACCGCATCTCCCATGGCTTGAGTGCCGACTGGGCGCAGGCCGGTGGCGTCGCCCGTCGCCGACAGGAGATCCGCGGTGCGATAGCCGGCCGTCAGGACCGCGGTTACGGCCCGCTCGATCGCCACCGCGGCCGCGTTCTGACCCAGCGACCAGCGCAGCATCATCGCTCCGGACAGGATCGCAGCCAGGGGATTGGCGATGTCCTTGCCCGCGATATCCGGCGCGGAACCGTGGATCGGCTCGTACATGCCGTGCAGGCCGTGGGCCGTTTGCCGCTCGCCGATGGATGCGGAGGGCAGCATCCCCAGCGAACCGGCCAGGACGCTGGCCTCGTCGGACAGGATGTCGCCAAACAGATTCTCCGTCACCAGCACGTCGAATACCGCGGGGCGCTGGATGAGGGTCATGGCGCAGGCGTCAACGAGCCGATGCTCGACGGTGACGTCAGGATATTCGGGCCGGACCTCTTCCACGATCGTCCGCCACAGCCGGCTGGACGACAGGATATTGGCCTTGTCCACGCTGGTCAGCTTTTTGCGGCGGCCGCGGGCCAGTTCGAAGGCGAGCCTGACGACGCGACGAATCTCTTCCTCGCTATAGATCAGGGTGTCGACCGCCTCACGGCCCGCCGGGCCCGCTCTCAGACCGGATGGCTTGCCGAAGTAGAGGCCGCCCGTCAACTCGCGGACGATCATCATGTCCACGCCTTCGAGCAGCGACTCGCGCACTGGGGAGCTAGCCCGCAGGACGGGCTGAACGGTGACCGGCCGCAGGTTCGCGTACAGGCCCAGACCTTTGCGCAGGCCCAGCAGCGCCTGCTCCGGTCGAACCGTGGCCGTGGGATCGTCGTACTTGGGATCGCCGATGGCGCCGAAGTAGACCGCGTCCGCATCCCGGCAGGCGGCCAGATCCTCGTCGCGCATCGGCACGCCGTAGGCATCGATGGCCACGCCGCCGATCAGGATCTCCTGCCACTCAAAACGAAAGCCGAAGAGCCGGCCGGTCGCCTCGAGAACGCGCCGGCCGGCGGCGATTACCTCGGGCCCGATCCCATCGCCGGGAACGAACACCAGGTTGAAGCCGATGCGGGGGAACCCGGGGGCATCGGCCGTCGGCTGGTTGGCAGGTTCTGTCACGGAAGCTTCTCAACCTTCTCGGGCTGCTCACCGGCCGCAAGGGCCGCCTCGAGCAATTTGGACTTGGCGATGGCGTCCTGCTGGAGCTTCTCGGCGCCGGCCAGGTACGCGGCCACGGAGGCCTCGATGATGTTCGTTGACAGGCCGTGGCCGGTTGCCACAAATGCGTCGCGGCCTTCCTCGGTTGAGCGGCGGACTCGGACCACTACCTGACCCTGGGCGTCCTCACCGGCGGAAACGGCCTTGATCTCGTACTCGGCCAGGACCGGCTTCCAGCCCAGGACCGCTTCGACGGCCTGATCGATGGCCCCATACAGGGCATCCACCGGACCGTTGCCGGTCGCCTCAACCGCCCGCGACTCATCGCCGATCTTGAGAGAAATCATGCCCATGGCCCGACCGCCATGAGAGCTGGTCACGCTCCAACCCTGTAGGCAGATGGCCTGAGCGGTTTCGGTCGCGCCCTGCTCCACGATGGCCAGAATGTCCGCGTCCGTAACGTCCTTCTTGACGTCCGCGAGAGCGATGACCTGGGCGTAGATCGCGTCTAGGGCCTCCCCTTGGACGTCATGACCGAGCTCTCGAAGCTTGCCCTGCAGGCCGCGCCGGCCCGAAAGCTTGCCGATCGTCAGCTGGCTGCCCGACAAACCCACGGACTGCGGGGTCATGATCTCGTAGGTCAGCGGGTTCTTGATCACGCCGTCCTGGTGGATGCCGGATTCGTGAGCGAAGGCGTTGCCGCCGACGATCGCCTTATTCGGCTGCACGGCGAAGCCGGTCAGGTAGCTGACCAACCGGCTGGCAGCCGTGATCTGCTCAGAAACGACCCGCGTCGAAAGGTTGGGGAACTGGGTGGGACGGGTCCTGATGCCCATGACCACTTCCTCAAGCGAGGCGTTGCCGGCTCGCTCGCCCAGGCCGTTGACGCAGACCTCCAGCTGGCGGGCTCCGTTCTGCAGCGCCGCCAGGGTGTTGGCTGTGGCCAGACCCAGGTCGTTGTGGCAATGGACGGAGACCGTGGCGGCCAAGCCGAAACGATCCACGACCCGGCCTACAAGTTTGCCAAACTCGACCGGAATGGCATACCCGACGGTATCGGGGATATTGAGCGTGCTCGCACCCGCATCGACCGCGGCCTCGTACAGCTTCATCAGGAAATCGATGTCGGTCCGAGTGGCATCCTCGGCGCTGAACTCGATCTCCGCATCGGGCCCCAGAGCCTTGCGGCCGTAGGCGATCCACTTGGAAGCTGCGAGCAGCGCCTCGTCACGTGAGATGCGCAGCTTGTGCTTGAGGTGGATGTCGCTGCTGGCGATGAAGACGTGGAGATGGGGCCGCTCGGCAACCCGAAGAGCCTCCACCGCGCGCTGCGGATCTCCGTCCTTGCAGCGGGCAAGGGCCGCCACGGCCACGCCCTTTGTCTCGCGGGCGATGGTCTGGACCGCCTCGAACTCGCCGGGCGAACTGGCCGGGAAGCCGGCCTCGATGACGTCGACGTTGAGGCGGACCAGCTGGCGGGCGACCTCGATCTTCTCCGCGACGGTCAGGCCGGCGCCGGGCGCCTGCTCGCCGTCACGGAGAGTGGTATCGAAGATCCGGACGTTGGCGTCCGCGGATGCGTGCTCGCTCATATGACTCCCCCTGGGGCCTAGCTCCTGGGCTTCTCGGCCGCCGCTTGTGGCTGCCCGGCCACGACTTCGACGGGGTTGAGGAACGGCATGGCCTTGCGTAGTCGGGCCCCGACCTGCTCGATCTGGTGGTCGCGGTCCGCTTCGCGCATCTTCTTGAAATTGGGCTGGCCCGCTTCGTTCTCGGCGATCCAGTTCGCGGCGAAGGTGCCATCCTGGATCTCGTGTAGGACCTTGCGCATCTCGTCGCGGACGCGGGCGTCCACGATGCGCGGGCCGGAGACGTAGTCACCGTACTCGGCGGTATCGCTGACTGAGAAGCGCATGAAGTTCATGCCGCCGCGGTACATCAAGTCCACGATCAGCTTGAGCTCGTGCATGACTTCGAAGTACGCCAGTTCCGGCTGGTAGCCGGCCTCGACGAGGGTCTCGAAGCCGTTCTTGATCAGGCTCGTGACGCCGCCGCACAGAACGACCTGCTCGCCGAAGAGATCGGTCTCGGTCTCCTCCTTGAAGGTGGTCTCGAGGACGCCGGCCCGAGTGGCGCCGATGCCCCGGGCGTAGGCCAGGGTGCGGGCGCGAGCCGTTCCGGTGGCATCTTTCTCGACGGCGAAGAGCGCCGGAACGCCGCCGCCCTGCTCGAAGACGGAGCGGACGAGGTGGCCTGGGCCCTTGGGGGCGACCATGCCAACGTCGATGCCTTCGCCCGGCTTGATCCGATCGAACCGGATGTTGAAGCCGTGGGCGAACATGAGCAGCTGGCCGGCGTGCATGTTCGGCTCGATCGAGGTCTCGAACACCATCTTCTGAAGGGTGTCGGGGACCAGGATCATGATCACGTCCGCCGCCTTGACGGCAGCGGCGATGTCGGCGGTCTTCAGACCGGCCTCGTCCGCTAGCGCCCGAGCCTTCGGGTTGGCCTCGACGACGGTGACGTCGTAGCCGGAGTCGTGAAGGTTCTGGGCGTGGGCGTGGCCCTGGCTGCCATAGCCGACGATGACGATTTTCTGCCCCTCCAGGGCGGACGGATCGGCGTCTGCGTCGTAGTACATGCGAGCGGTCATCGTTTAGTTGCCTCCTCGATTGACCCGGCACCCCGGGACATGACGACGGTACCGGAGCGGACAAGCTCCTTTATGCCAAAACCGCGAAGGAGGGCGATCAGAGCGTCCACTTCTGCCTCCGTACCGGTCGCCTCGACAATTAGCGACTCGGCCGCCAGGTCCACAACCTTGGCCTTGTACATATCCGCGATGGTAAGCACCTCGCCGCGATTGCGGTCGGTGGCGCGAACCTTGATTAGCGCGATCTCGTGCTCAACGATCGGATCGCTGGTGACATCTTGGACCTTTAGCACATCGATGAGCCGGTACAGCTGCTTGGCGGCCTGCTCGACCGCCACGTCGTCGCCGATGAGGGTGAGCGTCATACGGCTGACGTCCGGCTGATCGGTGTGGCTGACGGCCAGGGTCTCGATGTTGAAGTTGCGGGCCCGCATCAAGCTTGCCACGCGGTTGAGAACTCCGGGTCGGTTCAGGACGATCGCGACCAGGACATGACGGTGGGCCTCACCGTGGCCGGGCATGGTCCGCGGCGGTGCGGCGGTATGGGCCGGGGCGGCGGAGTGGGCCGGGGCGGCGGAGTGGGCCCCGGCAGTGCCGTGCGCCGACGCCGCGTTATCGGGGGTAGTGCCGCTCATCGCTTGGGCTCCTCGAACTGTTCCTCGAGCAGATCAGACAGGCCCTTGCCTGCGGGCATCATCGGGAAGACGTTCTGCTCTTCCGCGATCTGGAAATTGACTAGTGCCGGACCGTCCACGGCGCGGGCCGCGGCGATGGCCGCCTCGACCTCCTCGGGCGTGCTGGCCATGAAGGCCGGGATGCCATAGGCCTCGGCCAGCTTCATCCAATCGGGCCCCAGAAGATGCGACGAGTGGTAGTTGCCAGCGTACACGAGCTCCTGCCACTGCCTGATCATGCCCAGTTTGTGATTGTCCAGCAGAGCAATCTTGACCGGGATATGGTCCTGGACCAGAGTCATGAGCTCCTGGACGGTCATCTGGAAGCCGCCGTCGCCGACTATTGCCCAGGTCTCCTTGTCGGGCCGGCCGACTGCCGCGCCCATCGCCGCAGGCAGCCCATAGCCCATCGTGCCCAGGCCGCCGGAACTTATGTGGCTGTTGGGCCGGCGGAACCCACCGTATCGGGCCGTCCACATCTGGTTTTGACCGACGTCGGCCACCAGCGTGGCGTCGTGGTCGGATGCCTCGCCGATCTTTCGCACGACGAAGTCGGCCGAGAGCTGGCCGTTGCGCCACGCCCCGGAGCCGTGCCACGGCGTAGTCTCGGCCTCGGCCCGCCAACCGTCGATTTCGGCCAGGTATGCGGCGCGGCCCTCCGGCTCGACCGCGTCGACCTGCGGAATGAGGGCCATCAGGACGCGCTTGACGTCGCCCACGATCGGGATTTCGACGGCGACGTTCTTGCCGATCTCGGCCGGGTCGATGTCGACATGGATGATCCGGGCATAGGGCGCGAACGTGGGGACGTGGCCCGTCACGCGATCGTCGAAGCGCATACCCAGCGCGATCAGCAGATCCGACGACTGGATCGCCTTGTTGGCGTGCTTCCAGCCGTGCATGCCGACGAAGCCGAGGCTGAGCGGGTGCCTCTCGTCCATTGCGCCAACGCCCAGAAGCGTATGCGCCACAGGGATTTGCGCCTTCTCGGCCAATTCGAGGAGCTCGGCGGTCGCGTTAGAGATCAGGACGCCGTGCCCGGCCAGAATGACTGGGCGCTGGGCCTTGGCGATCTCTTGGGCCGCTAGTTTGATCTGGCGGGGATGGCCTTCGAAAGTGGGCTTGAAGCCGGGCAGATCGACGGTTGTGGGATGCTCGGCCGTGCACACGCCCATCAGGGCGTCCTTGGTGAGATCCACGTGGACCGGTCCGGGACGGCCCGTCCGAGCGATGTGGAAGGCTTCGGCGAAAACGCGCGGGATTTCGTTGGGATCGCGGACCAGGTAGTTGTGCTTGGTGCAGGGAAGGGTGATGCCGGTGATGTCGATCTCCTGGAAGGCGTCCTTGCCCAGCAGGGAGGAGACGACGTTGCCGGTGATCGCGACCATCGGGATGGAGTCCAGCATGGCGTTGCCGATGCCGGTGACGAGGTTCGTGGCCCCCGGGCCGGAGGTTCCGAGGCAGACCCCGACGTCGCCCGATGCCCGAGCGTAGCCATCGGCGGCGTGAGACGCGCCCTGCTCGTGGCGGACCAGGATGTGGCGAAGTTCGGGGTAGTCGCCGAGGACATCGTAGAGGGGCAGGAGCACGCCGCCGGGAAAGCCGAAGATGACGTCGACGCCCTGCGCCAGGAGCGCCTCGCACACTGCATCGGCACCGATGCGGGGACGCTTCAAGCCGCGCTCCCCGAGGCTCTTGAGCTCCAGCCGGCGGCTCTCGTGCAGCATCTCTCGCCGTCCGGCCTCGATGGCCGCGGCCCGCGCGGAGCCGGCGCCGGGCATGTGGTTGATGCGCGAACGCGCTGCCGTCGCCGGCGTCGTCGCCGTCGCGGGCGTCGTCGCAGTCGCGGGCGAACCTCCCGCGGCGTCGTCTGTGCTGCCCATCGCTGCCACTCCTTTTGGTTTCTGCCCGGCCCCCCGGGTGACTGCCAAGTCGTCGGTCTTGAAACTCATGAAAAAACCCTCGCCGCGCCGGCGAGGGTTCTGGTGGTTCTAGGTTCTGCGCCCGCTAGCGCTGATCCCGCCGTCCAGTCCCCCGCCGGGAGCCGGTAATGAGCCCAAATACGTGCTCAATGCCAAGCTCAAGCGAGCTAAGTAGACCGAGGAGGGATACGTCAACCAGGCCGAGGTCTTCGAGAGGCACCTGGACACGCCGACCGTCAGCCCTCACAAGGATGGCGACGTGGCGGCGGCTCCGAGCGTTGAATAGACCCAACCTGGTTACTCCGTAGCTAACGCTCTCGGGTGGTTAGACCCGCAGTGTTTGGCGAGTGTATCAGCAGCAGTCAACCCACGCCTTATGCCATGGTCTTGCGACCGCAGGACGATGGTACCGGAGTCATCGCCAGGTCCGGTCTCGACTGGAGAAGGGTTTGCGCCCGTCGCCATGAACGCAGGCCTGTCGATCCTGCCGCTGCTGCCTGCCACCTGCCACCTGTCGATCCTGCCGCTGCTGCTCAGATGGCCACACAAACCTGGCGTTGCGGGCTCCTGGCGGCTCCGGGGCGACCACCGGGAGAGCACATCACACATGCCGGGGCTCTTTCAGCGTGTTGGACCGTCCAACTTGCTCACCCGGTGGGCAAGTTCGACCAACCGGGTCGTGGGGGGCCCGCATTTGGTCGAACTTGTGACTGGATCTGAGCAGTTTCGACAAATCAGAGCCGTGGACTGGCCCACGACGTTCCATGTGCTCACCCGGTGAGCAGCCAAGGCCAGAAGCGGGCCCAAATGCCAGCGTTGCTCATCGGGTGAGCGGAATCGACCGGGGACCCGCACTGCGCCGTGCACGAAATGAAGTCACCCTTTTACGAGTCCCCGCGGCGATGGAACGGCCACCAGGCGCGCTCGCCGATGAACGCCGTCAGGGCCGGAACCAGCAGGCTGCGAACCACGAACGTGTCGATCAGCACGCCCAGCCCGACCGTGACGCCGACCTGGAAGAGCAGTTGCAGCGGCGAGGTTATAAGCGCCCCGAAGGTTCCGGCCAGGATCAGACCCGCGGAGGTAATGACCGTGCCCGTTCGGGCGGAGGCGACCCGTATACCTTCAAGGAGCGGCCGGGTGGCGCTCTCCTCCCGAACCCGTGACATCAGGAAGATGTTGTAGTCGGACCCGAGGGCCACGAGTAACACGAACACCATGAGCGGTATGAAATAATTGATGCCGGCCTCGCCGAAGACCCGCTGCAGGATCAGGGCGGATAGGCCCAGGCTGCCGGCGAAGGAAAGCAACACCGTCAGGACCAGGTACACGGGCGCCGTCAGAGCCCGCAGCAGCAGGATCAACACAATCAGGATGCCCAGGATTGTGATGCCCGCGACACGCAGGAAGTCCGCAGAAATCGTGGTCTGGACGTCCGCAAACTCGGCCGTAGCCCCGCCGACGTAGACGCGCGCCTCGGGCCCGAAGCTCGAGGCCTGGGCCTTCAGCGCGGTGCGCATCTGCCGGACCGTGTCGAAGGCCTTGGTGTCATACGGGTTGGTGACGGTTGTGACGTACAGCCGAGCGACGCGGCCATCGGACGACCGGTACGCAGCCGTCAACTCGGAGGACGCGTACAGGTCCGTCGATGAGAAGGCGGCGGCGACTCCATCGAACTCGGCGGCCAGACGCGAGCGGGCAGCCGCCATTGCCTGGGCTTGAGCTATCGAATCGGCCGTCGGGGTTGCGCTTGTCGGCGCGAAGTAGACCGGCGCAGGCCGGGCCCCGAACCAGCTCGCCAGGGCGCGCACCGAGGTCAGAAGCTGCAAGCCGGCCACCTTGTCGGAGCCGTTCGTGGCCAGGGTCACAAGCGCGGCCCTGGCAGTCGTGTACGAGTCGACGGACTTGACCGCCGGCTGTGCCGTACCCAGTTCCTCGAGATAGGCATTGAGCGCCAGGAGCTGGGCGGCGGCATCGCTCGAGCCGACACCCGATACGGACTGCTGGACATTGCCAGCGATCGCGTTGAGCTGATTGCTCACCAGCGCCGACTGCCGGCCGGCGAGGATGCCCTGCTCGAGCAACGCCAGATCGGCTGGGGCGCCGGACAGCGTGGCGGACCCGGCCACCTTGGGGAACGATGCGGCCAGACCCTTGAGGTATGAGGACAGCGACCGCAGGTTGGTGAGGGATTTTTCACCGAACTGGACGTTGATATCCCGGCTGGGCGGTTTGCGGAAACCGTCCGCCGCCTGCGTCAGCTGCACGGCCGGTCGGACGAGGTCGGAGACCTTGCCCTCGGCCGCTGGGTCGACGACGCTGCGAACTGATTGCACGTCCGGCAACGCGGCGAGCTTGCTCTCCAGTTCGCCGATTCGGGCCAGCGCCGGCTGCGAGCCCAGGTCCCCCGCCGGCACGTCCACGAGCACGGTCAGCGGCATCAGCTGGCCCTGCGGGAAATGGGCCCCGAGGGTCTGGAATCCGAGCCGCGATTCGGCGCTGGACGGCAGCTCCTGGATCAGGTCGAAGTTCTGCTTGAGTTGCGGCAGGGCCAGGAGCGGAATGAAAAGCACCACGAGAACCAGGGCGGCCAGTCGGCCCGGGCGCTCGGTTATTCGGCGAGCCAGTCCCGCCCAGAAGCCGGCCGACTCGTGGCTGGCCGTGCGAGTTTGCTCGTGGAGCGGCCAGAATAGGCGCCTCCCAAAGATCGCCAGCAGGGATGGGGCCAGGGTCAAGCCCGCCAGCAACGTCATAAAAATGGTGATGGCGAGGGCCGGACCGATCGTCTGGATCATGCCGAATTGGGCTGCCAGCATGGACGTGAGGCCGACGATGACCGTGGCCGCGGAGGCCGTGATCACGGCGCCGATACGGCTCACGGTCAGGCGCACCGCATCTTCGTTGCGGTTCCTGCCCAACTCCTCACGGAATCTGGAGATCAGGAAGATGGTGTAGTCGGTGCCGACGCCAAAGACCATTACGACGATGAACGAGTCCAGCACGGACGACAGCTTCCAGCCGCTCTGAGCCAGAAACCCAAGAGTGCCCCGCGAGACCATGAAGGCCGCGCCTATGGTGACCAGCGGAACGAGCGCAGCCAGAGGTGCGCGGTAAATCAGGAGCAGGACGACCATGACCAGCATGACGGTCACGATGGTCGTTCGGTCGGTCCCCTCCTGGATCGCCTTGAGGTAGTCGCGACCGATTCCGGCCTGGCCGGTGACCTGTCCGGTCAGGCCCGCCGGCAGCACACCCGGCTCCGCCAGATGTGTTCGGATGGCGTCGATCGCGGTATTTGTCGCGGGCAGGAACGATGGCGAGGACAGATCCACCCGTGCCAGTTCCACTGTTCCGTCCGAGCTGCGGTACATCGATGCCAGCTGTGCCGAATGCTCGACGGTGACGTAGCGGAGGATTGATCCGGAGTTGTCGCGACTCTCGAACCAGCTTCGCAGGCCCTCTATCACAGCCCTATCGGCCTCGGTTACGCCGCCGGAACGGGCAAAGACGATGAGGCCCTGGGCCGGCGCCGAGTCGTTCGGGAAGGCGCTCCTGATGAGGTTCCGCGCCGCCATGGACTCCGCGTTCTTGGGCAGGAAGCTCGTTTCGTCGGCCGAGCCGACCTTGGTCAGCGATGGCCCAAGGGCGCCGAAGAGAATCGCGGCGATGGCCCAACCGAGCACGAACACGAATCGAAACCTAAGAACGAGTCGGCCAAGTCGGTCGAACATCTCTGGCGCACCTTCTGCGGGATGTCAAATGGCTCGGCATGGCCGAGGGACGTAATTGTTGGCACGGCACCGGAAATTGTAGGTCCGAGAGGCGAGTTGGGGTTGACTCGGATCAGGTCGCGGCTCGGGGGACGCCCGGCGACGATGCCCTGGGCGGCGCTGAAATCGCTGGCACGGTCTCCTCAGGGTGACGGCGGAGACGGGGGATCGCAGCGAGGATCGCCGGCGAGGTGATCCAAATGACAGGCATAGCTATCGTCATGGCGACCGGCAACACCCAGCGCCGGTCCGTCCTTGCGCCCCAGACGATGAGGGCGGCGGCCCCAATCAGACGCAGCCAGAGCGGCGGGAACAGCCACTGGTACGAGCCGTTGTCGAGCGGTCCCGTGGAACTGGAGTTGGACAGGAAGCGGATCCAGTCGAACCACGCTCCGGGCGCGATGACGAACGAGACGGCGGCGATGGTCGCAGTCGCGCCCAGGGCGATCGCCAGTGGACGCCACTCGCCCCGGACCACGAACCACAGCAACCCGATACCAGGCGTGACTTTGGTCAGCAGCGCGATGGACCACAGCGCCGGATAGCGGAAACCCAGAACGCACACCGTTGCCAGCAGAAGGTTGACGTTGGCGTGATAAAGCTCGAGCGGCACTGGCAGGATGGCCAACCACAGCAACCCGTACCGGCGGGTCAACCAGACCAGGTTCGCCGCCAGGAAGCCGGCCCAGACCACGTAGAACGCGCCGAAGGACAGCAAGTGGGCCGGAGCGAAGGCGAGGGCAACGGCGGGTGAATAGGTGAACGAACCGACGGTCCCGAGGGGCGCACCGTATGGATGCAGAACCGGCACGGCCCAGTAGGCGTAGGCGTCGAAGCCGATCGTTCCCTGGGCCGGGCCGACGACCAGCAGCAACCAGCCGAGTAGGACGACTCCGAAGCCGGAGCATCCGACGACGAGCGGATTTCGATACAGAGCCAGGCGGGCTCGTAGCGGCGAGCGGCCGGCGGCGGGCGTGGACTGTGCGGTCATGCCGAGGGCCATTGCGGCTGAGCTTCGGGCTGGCAAGCCGGGGCCGGCTCAGCCGAACGCCTGCTGCCGGGCCAGCCGACCGGTCGGAACCGCCACAACCCAACCAGTGGAGCGAATCGGCTGAAGGCCAAAACGGGGCAGGTTATGGACGCCGCCGCATAGGCGAGCCAGTCTCGGTTCACGATCGCCGCAACCACGGCGACGAGCGCGGCCAGACCGAAGCGCGCTATGAAGTCGATGCCGCCGCCGGACGGGATGAGATGTATAACCTGCATCCCAGACAGCTCGGTCACGTTTTGGAAGCGGAGCATGTCCACGTAGTCCGCCCAGAGCCGGGGGGCAAGGATGAACGACACCAGGCACGCCGCCAGGAAGACGAGGGCGCCGACGATCAACGGCCGCCGCGTCTCCGGGCGTCTGAACCACAGATACGGCACGATCAAGACGGGCCCGAATTTGAGAGCCGCTGCCCATGGCAGCAGGTAGGCCCCCCGCTTATCGCGCAGAGCAAAGACCAAAACCGCGGCGATCTGAAGGGTGACGTTGCTTATGGAGAGTTCCGTCAGCACCGGCAGGAAGGCGCAACTGATTATCGTGGCCTTCCACGACCCAACGATGTATCGCAGGCACAGCACGCCTGTGACTCGCCAAACCCAGGCAACGAGGACCTCGGGCAGGAGCGCCAGAGGCACGAACAGCTGCGCGAAGACGGGCTGGTATGTGTACAGCCCGAGCGTTGAGTACGGGTCAGGTTGGTAGAGCGGCGCGCCCTCGATGACGTGGCGGCCGGCGTACCAGTAGGACGGCGTGTCGAACCCGATACCCGAGTTGTCTTTGGCGATCACCACCAACGCCGCCAGGGCTATGGCTCCGCCGAGTACCAGGCCCACGTCGGTCAGGATCCCGAGGGCGATTGCCCTCCGGCCCCGTCGCCGGGCTGCCGTCACGAGGCCGTCCCCAGCGCAACGTCGCCCGCGACACTCTCCGGCTCGTCCCGGGGCCCGGCCGGAGCGCGCAGCCACGACCATCGCTGCGAGGCGACCAGCAGATACGCGACTATGAGGACGCACAGCCACCAGGCATAGCCGTGGTAGTTGCCCAGGAAGAGGGCCGCGAGCGGGATGGCCAGGTCGCGCCGCAGCGTCATCAGCGCCGGCAGCAGGAAGAGCATCCCGTAGCCGTGCATGCTCGGCGCAGCGACGATCAGGGCGATGCCCAGCCAGGCGGCGGAGTCCCGTCCGCGAGCCAGCAAGGCGATGGCCACGCCCATCGCTGCGAGCAGCATGTTCGGCAGTCCGATCATCTTGGCCAGCGGGATCCCGCCCGGCAGCCACGATGGATCGTTGGCTCGGCTGAGTTGGGCCAGCCAGTCGCCGTAAACCAGGATGCCGGTGAAGGGTAGCAAGAGCAGAACGATCGCAACCAGCGCCAGCCCGGAGATGACGGCCGCCCGGAAACGCCGCCGCCCGAGATACAGAACTGGAAGTAGCTGAGTGACTTTGAGCACGCCTACGGCGGCCGCCAGAATGCCGTTCGCGATGTCGCCCCGCCGGGACAGCTCCCTCTGAATTGGAGCCACCGAGCCGGGCAGATAGAGCAAGGCGACGTAAGCCGCGAAATGCATGACCTGGACGTTGCCGCAGATGATTCCTTCCGCGAACGGCGGCCAGGCGAGAACGAAGGGCACGGCCAGCCACGGCATGCCAAGCCGCCGGCAGCTCCAGCCGGCGGCCAGGATCGTGAGGCCGATCCAGACCGCGCTGACCACGTCCCTGGGGAGATGGGCGAACGGCGCGATCAGCGGCAGCAGGAAAGGCGGGTACAGGAATGGCAGGTCGGCGCCGCGCAGGACCGTCATGGCCTCCGGCGGGTAAGGCTGACCGCCGGCCAACCAGCGCTCGGCCGCCCGCAGTGGAATGTCGACATCATTGCCAAGCGGGAATGCCGCGAACAGCGCCGGCAGTCCGACGACCGCCAGAATGCCCACGATCAAGAAAAGAATGCCGACCAGCCGCTTGTTGCCCTCGCTGGCCTGATTCATGAACGGCGTATGCCGCCTTTGCAGGCTTCGCAGCCAGTCGCCGATCGCCATCTCCCGCCCTTAATGAATTTGGCCCTAGTGGGCGCGGCTAAGCGTAGGTCACTCGGGCGCGGCCGATCAGACCGCCGATCGGGTTGCCAGGAGCATTCGCCACCGGTACGAATCGCATAGGTCCGTCGGCGCCATCAATGGCGGCGTCACGCCCGGTGTCGCAGCATCCGCAGCAGCCACCACCCGGAGGCGCCCATGACCACGACCCAGAACCAACCGCCCGGATCATCGGCGCCGGCGGCGATACCCGTCGCACGCACCCGCACGAGCGGCATGCCCTGGCACTTGCGGGCGATCGCCTCGTCCGAGTCGCGCCAGGGGTTGCCCATCCCAACCATGGCGGCGATCGCGCCCATGCTGCGCATTAGCGGAGCCACGACGCGGCGCCGTTCATCGGGGTCGGTCACTTGCTCAGCCACGCCGGAGAAGCTGCGGCCCGGCAGATTGACCTCAACGTGCGGGTCCGCCAGCACGTTCTGAAACCAGTGCGTCTTCCTGCCGAATCCGGCCATGCAATACACGTATTCGCCGACGATCGTGTAGCCCAGCGGAGCGTCCCGCATCTCGCCGCTCTTGTGGCCGCGGGTTCGCAGAATCATCAGGTAGCCCGTCAGCGGGTTGGATATGAAGCGGCCGAGTCCGGCCCGCAGTGCCGGCACGCTGACGTACTTATTCACGGCATTGAAGCCGCCGTGCAGCGCAGGCATGAACTTCGCAACTGAGTCCGGATAGCCGAGTGACTCGCCCCAGGATTCGTGCGGAGATGCTTCGCCGGCAGCCGATGCCTGCGCCCCCATGGATGCACCTTCAACGGTTGTCATGACCTCCCCTTCCACTTCCGGTTGCCTGTGTCGGGCCTGCAGAAGAGGTTAGGCTATGGCGCCTCCGCCGACTACCCCGCGCGGGCGAAACCGATTTCGCCGCGTCGGCTACGATGCAGATCGCGGCATCGCCGTGAGGGAATCCTCCAGGAGAAGTGGCACCATGGACCGCGCTTCGGAAGCCGCCGGACTCGACCCGATCGATACCGCCCGCATGGACGAACTGGTGCGCTCGCTGACCATCGAGGAGCGCGCCCAGCTGACCTCAGGAGTGGACGCCTGGCACTCAGCGGGAGTCGATTCCATCGGTCTGGGGCCGATGCTCACCCTGGACGGCCCCAACGGTGTCCGAGGCATGACGTTCCCGAAGGGCTCGAGCGCCACCTGCACCCCGTGCGGAACCGCCCTCGGCGCCACCTGGGACAAGGACCTGGTGTTCGAGGTCGCGGCCCGGATCGGCAGCGAGGCAAAGCGAGCCGGCGTCCATTACATGCTCGGGCCCGTCCTGAACATCGTCCGCTCCCCGCTCGGGGGCCGCGATTTCGAGTGCTACTCGGAGGACCCGGTTCTGACGGCGGGGCTGGGCGCCGCCTACGTTGCCGGAATGCAGTCGCGAGGCGTGGCCGCGTGCCCCAAGCATTTCGTCGGCAATGACTCGGAGTCGAGTCGAACCACGGTCAACTGCATCATCGATGAGCGAGCCCTGCGCGAGGTCTATCTGCTCCCCTTCGAGAAGGTTGCCCGGGGCGGCGCCTGGTCGATGATGGTCGCTTACAACCGCGTCAACGGCATTCATTGCTCGCGCAACGCCGCCCTGAACAACGTGATCTTGCGCGAGGAATGGGGCTGGGACGGCGTGCTCATGTCCGATTGGCACGCCACCCACGATACCGTCGACGACATCAACGCCGGGCTCGACCTGGAGATGCCCGGACCGCCTCGCTTCTTCGGAAAGCATCTTGCCGGGGCCGTGCTAGACGGCCGGGTCGACGAGGAGACGCTCAATTGCGCCGCGGTCCGGGTTCTGACGTTGGCCGGGCGGGTCGGGGCTCTGCCGATCGATGTGGGTCGGCTCGCCGCCGTCGGTCCCGGCGCCGGCCCCGCCGTCGGCCCCGGCCCCGCCGCCAGCCCCGCCGCTGGCAACCTTGGCGCGGCGGCGGACGAGCAGCAGCTGCTCCTGTCCGATGCCGATGGCGCGGCGCTGGTCCGCCGAGCCGCCGCGGAGTCGTTCGTGCTGCTGACCAACGACGGAACCCTGCCGCTCGCCCCGGCGGGCCTGCGCCGCGTGGCCATCATCGGGCCCAACTCCGCTTCGCCCTGCATCCAGGGCGGCGGCGCCGCTCACATCAATGCGCCCTATGCGATCTCCCCGCTGGAGGGTTTGCGGGCCGCCCTTCCCGCCGGCGTGGAAGTGGTCCATGAACCCGGGTGCTCGATCGACCTGCTGCTACCGCTGCTGACCCTGATGAACGTCACTGACCTGGACGGCAAGCCGGGCCTAACGGTCGAGTTCTACCTTGGCCAGGAACCGTCGGGGCAATCGATCGCCCGCATTAACACCGTTTCGAGTGACGTGCACCTCTTCGGTGACATACCTGCCGGCGTGCCTAAGGACAATTTCGCGGTGCGGGTTTCGGGCTGGCTGACGCCCCAGGTCAGCGGCCCACACCAGGTGGCAATGCGCGGACTCGGTGGTCGGCGGCTCTTCGTCGACGGCAAACCGGCCGCCGATGAATGGGTCGCGCCGACCAGCACGGATGTGGCCACAGCTCTGTTCGAGGGCAAGGAGCACGGCGGCACGTTCGAGTTCCAGGCCGGCAAACGTGTCCTGATCTCGGCCGAGCTTCATTCGGCCAGCCACGATCCCAGACTGCTGGCGATCGGCTGCGCCGCGCCCGAAACCCGAGACATGATCGAATCGGCGGTGGCCGCGGCTGCGTCGGCCGACGTGGCCATCGTCGTCGTCGGCAACGACGAGACGTGGGAGACGGAAGGCCGCGACCGCAAGACCGTGACCCTGCCGGGCCGCCAGAATGAGCTCGTGGCCCGGGTCGCGGCCGCGAACCCAAGAACTATCGTGGCAGTCAACGCCGGATGCCAGATGGACTTGCCCTGGGCGGACAGCGTCGCCGCGGTTCTGTACGTCTGGCTGCCGGGCCAGGAGTTCGGGCACGCACTGGCGGATGTCCTGCTCGGCCTGGCCGAGCCGGGGGGCCGATTGCCCGTCAGCCTGGCCCGCCTTGAAGCCGACTACCCCGCGTTCGACACGACGCCCGATTCGAACGGCGAGTTGGTCTATCGCGAGGGAGTGAATCTGGGCTACCGAGGCTTCGACTCCGCAGGAATTGAACCGCGCTTCGCCTTCGGGCATGGCCTCGGCTACACGACCTTCGTGTACGAGTCGCTGACGGTGGCGGCCGAGGGTCTGGCAGAGGGCGAGCCGCTCGAAGTGCGGGTTAGGCTCCGCAACACCGGCAACCGGCCCGGCAAGGAGGTCGTGCAGGTATACGTCGCCGACCTCGAATCGACGACACCACGGCCCAAACGCGAACTCAAGGGATTCGCTGTCGTGCGGCTGGCAGCCGGCGAATCGACAGAACTCGCGATGACCCTGGAGGACCGCGATCTCGCCTATTGGGACGTGGAGCGCCATTCCTGGCGCATCGAGCCCGGCCGGTTCGACATCGAGATCGGCCACTCCTCCCGCGACATCCGCCTCCGCGCTTCGGTCGAGCTGGCCTGACCGCGCTGTCACCGCCCGCCCGCTGAAACCTCGACCTGCGCCGATTTGCCCTCGTCTGGTAACCTCGATGGCCCCCGTCCGCGCGGCTGGACTGCGCCAGCCGGTGAGGCGAGGCAATCGAATCGCGAGTGGGACTATGTCTGAGAGACCGCGCACCCTGGTGGAGAAGATCTGGGACGAACATTTCGTGTCGTCCGAACCCGGCGCGCCGGCAATTCTCGCGGTCGATCTACACCTCGTCCATGAGGTCACGAGCCCACAGGCGTTTACCGGCCTGCGCGAGCGCGGGCTGAAAGTCCGCAAGCCGGGCCAGACCGTCGCCACCGCGGACCATTCGATCCCCACCCTGGATCCGTCGCTGCCGATCGCGGACGAGCTGGCCGCCAAGCAGCTCCGCCAGATCGAGGAGAACTGCCGCGAGTTCGGCATCCCCTTCTACGGCAAGGGCTCGGTCTCGCGCGGCATCGTCCATGTCATCGGGCCGGAGCTGGGGCTGACACAGCCGGGGATGACGATCGTCTGCGGCGACTCTCACACGGCCACGCACGGCGCTTTCGGCGCTCTCGCATTCGGCATCGGCACCAGCGAGATCGAGATGGTGCTGGCCACGCAAACGCTGCTGCAGCGGCAGCCCAAGACGTTCCGGGTCCAGATCGACGGGCGACTCCAGCCGGGCGTCGGCGCGAAGGACATCATCCTGGCCCTGATCGCCCGCATCGGCATCGGCGGCGGAACCGGCCATGTCATCGAATACACCGGCGAGGCGATCCGCGCCTTATCGATGGAAGAGCGCATGACCGTCTGCAATATGTCGATCGAGGCTGGTGCTCGGGCCGGTCTCATCGCCCCGGACGAGACTACATTTGCGTACCTGAAGGACCGCAAGTTCGCTCCGCAGGGAGCAGCCTGGGATGAAGCGGTGGCGCTCTGGCGCAGCCTTCCGACCGACCCGGGCGCGACGTACGACCGAACCATCACGCTCGACGGGGACAAGCTCGAGCCGATGGTCACCTACGGCAACAACCCCGGCATGGGCATCCCGGTGACCGGTCGGATTCCGTCGCTCACCGATGTCGAGCCGGCCTTCCGCCCGGACCTGGAACGCGCCCTCGCGTACATGGGTCTGGAGGCGGGCGCGTCCATCGCCGGCCAGAAGCTCGACGTGGTCTTCATCGGCTCCTGCACGAACGGCCGAATCGAGGACTTGCGCGCCGCAGCATCGGTGCTCCGCGGCCGGCACGTGGCGAGCGGACTGCGGGTCCTGGTCGTGCCCGGATCCCAGCAGGTCAAGAAGCAGGCGGAGGCAGAGGGCCTGAACCAGGTCTTCACCGCGGCCGGCGCCGAGTGGCGCGAATCCGGCTGCTCGATGTGCATCGCCATGAACGGCGACCAGCTCGAGCCAGGCCAGTACGGCATCAGCACCTCCAACCGAAACTTCGAGGGGCGCCAGGGCAAGGGCGGGCGGACGTTCCTGGCGTCGCCTTTGACGGCGGCCGCCAGCGCCGTTGCCGGAGTGGTCACCGACCCGCGCACGCTGACCGTCGTCCCGAACACGGCCGTGGAGGCTCACTGACATGCCCGAACCGTTCGTTCAGACCACCAGCCGCGTCATCGCTATCCCGCGCTCCAACATCGACACCGATCAGATCTGCCCGGCCCGTTTCCTGAAGATCACCGACAAGGCCGGCCTCGCTGACGCCCTCTTCTTCGACTGGCGTTTCATGCCGGACGGAACCCGCCGCCAGCCGCCGTCATTCATCGACGAGCCGCATAACGCCGGCCGCCAGATCTTGCTGGTGGGCGACAACTTCGGCGCGGGGTCCTCACGCGAGCACGCTCCCTGGGCGTTGCGGGCATGGGGCATCCGGGCCATCGTCTCCACGAGCTTCGCCGACATCTTCAAGAGCAACTCGCTCAAGAACGCACTCTTGCCGGTGGTCGTGACGCCGGAAAGGTACGAGGCGCTAGTCGCGCTGCTGGCGGCCGACCCAGAAGGCGAGTGGACGGTGGACCTCGATGCCGGCCTGGTCACGCTGCCCGGCGGCGACGCGTTCGCGTTCGAGATTGACCCGTTCGGCCGCACCATGATCCTGGCCGGCACGGACGAAATTGGCTACGTCCGAGCCCAGCTGCCCGCCATCGAGGCCTGGGAGGCAACTCACCCGGCCCGCGTCGAGACCCGCGTCGAGACCCGCGAGGGCGTCAACGCCGACTAGCGGTCGCGGTCGGTAGATTCGAGTGACGGCAGCGGTCGGAGTAGCGCGCATTTCCCCCGACTGACCGCGGGACCACCATACTCGGACGTGCTCTTGGCTCGATTGGTCACTAGGGGAGCGGCACCCGTCAATGGACAAGAAACAGGCCGGCGACGACATCAGGATTACGCGCGCCATCGTCGGGGCGTTGCGTGGCCGCGACCTGACCGGGTTCGAGATCTGGCAGTGGCTCGGGCCGATCCACGGCGCCACAGGGCAGCTCACCGAGGCGGCGCTGTACCCGACCCTCTACCGACTGGAAGCGGCGGGATTAATCGAGGGCCGATGGAGCGAGGATGAACGCACCCGCCGCAAATATCGCATCACCGCCACCGGCCATCGAGAAGCGGCGGAGCAAGGCTGGACGGAAGTCGCGTTTCGCCGGCGCCGCGGGGCGCCGCAACCGAACGAGGACGGCGAGTGGTCCTGGCCGTCCGATCCGGCCGGAGAACCCGGGTCGGCTCAGCTCGGGACCGACGCCCCGGCGGACTCGCCGGAAGCCACCGCTGCGGCTGCCTACATTCGACGGCTCGGCGCGGCGCTGGAGCTCTCGATCGTTGATCGGACCGACGTTCGCGATGAGATCGACGATCATCTGGCCGACAGTTCGGCCCGACTCAACTCCTTGGGCGCGGAATGTGCCGATGCGATGGACCAGGCGATCGCCGGCCTCGGCCCGGCCGACCTTCTCGCCATAGAAATCAACGCCGCCCAACTGACGAAGGGACGCCTGCGCAAGGGACTCTCATGGGGCAGTGCCGTCGGCATGCTGAGTGCGCTCGTGGGCCTCGTGCTGACCTGGACCCTGCTCACGATCTTCAGTCTGCTTGTGGTGGGCGTTGTCGTCGGCATCGGTTCGGAAATCGGAGTTCATCTGTATGCGCCCATCACGTCTGAATGGCATGCGGAGGAGTTGGGCCTGGCCGGCTGGGTTGGCGCCTTCGTCGGCGCTCGGCGCAGCATGCCCCACCTGGCCCTTCGATCGAGACGCTCCGAGCACAGCATCTGGCGGACGTGGGCTTTGATCGGCGCCGTGCCGCTGACGACGGCCGCAATCCTCCTGCCGGTGAGCCTCGACCCCCTCGTGGTCCTGACACTGTTCGGCATTCCCGCTGCCTGGGTGCTCGGAACATTGCACCCGTCGCCGCTATACGGAGCGACGATCACGAGCCGGGGGGCGGTTCTCGGCGGTGCGATCGTGCTGGCGCTGCTGCTATTCCCCGGCACCAGGGTCTGGAGCTACGACCCGGCTGCGGGTCCGCCGGCCGGGGCGCCGTTCACACGCGACGAAAGTGCACACGTCACCTGGGACGGAAGTCAAACATCCGCGACGTGGAGAGTAACGATCGACCTTGGGACCACGCCGGGTTGGCACGATGCGAGGCTGGAGGTGTGGCCGGCTGTGCGTTCGAACGTGGGCATCGGGCCGGATTCGTCCGCCAAGGCGCCTTCAATAGACGTCGGCAGCGGCGGCCTCGTCAATCTGAACCAGCTGCCGCGGTCCGTGCCGGACTGGTGGTCGGCGGTGACGGCCGTCGGACCGGACGGACAGCGCCATAGCGTCGCGGTCGCGGTCAGGTACGGCCACCCCACTCACGTCCGAACGAACATCGTGGGCTGGCTGATCGGCCTCGTCCGACACTAGGGCGGCCACCTCTCGCGGGCCGGCCGGAGGCCCTAAACTTGTCGCCGACGCCAAAAGCTCGCCCATTCCCGCGGAGATGAACCATGTCGAATGACGCCCCTCGCCCTCTTCCCTACGACGTGCCGAGCGATCCGGCCAAGCGCCACAGTGCGGCTCTGACCGACGGCCCGGACCGAGCGGCGGCGCGCGGCATGCTCAAGGCCATCGGCTTCACCGACGCCGACCTGGCGCGGCCGATCATCGGCGTGGCCACGACCTGGATCGAGACCATGCCGTGCAACTACAACCAGCGCCGACTGGCCGAGCACGTCAAGGCGGGGATTCGAGCCGCGGGCGGCACGCCCATGGAGTTCAACACGATCGCCGTGTCGGACGGCACTACCATGGGCACGGAGGGGATGAAGGCCAGCCTGATCAGCCGCGAGGTGATCGCGGACTCGATCGAGCTGTGCGCGCGGGGCCACCTCTTCGACGGCCTGGTCTGCCTCGTCGGCTGCGACAAAACGATCCCGGGAGCCATCATCGCCCTCGGCCGGCTCGATATCCCGGGGCTGGTGCTTTACAACGGCACGATCTATCCGGGCGTGTACAAGGGCAAGCGCAACGCCACGATCGTGACCATCTTCGAGGCGATCGGCGCATTCCGGGCCGGCAAGATGTCGGCCGAGGAGCTATACGAGATCGAGTCCGTCAGCTGCCCCGGCGCCGGCGCGTGCGGTGGCCAGTACACGGCCAACACGATGTCGATGGTGCTCGAAATCCTGGGCCTCTCGCCGGCAGGTCTGAACGGTATCCCGGCTCAGGATCCGGCCAAGGACGAGGCCTCACACCGCTGCGGCGAGATCGTCATGGACCTGGTCCGGCGCGACGTCCGACCCAAGGAATTCGTTACCCGCAGGTCGATCGAAAATGCTATCGCCTGCGTGGCCGCAACGGGCGGCTCGACCAACGCCGTTCTGCACCTCCTGGCGATCGCCCACGAGTTCGGCATCCCGCTCGAAATCGACGAGTTCGGCGAGATCGCCGACCGAACGCCGATCGTGGGCGACCTCGTGCCCGGCGGACGATACGCCGCGTCCGACTTGTTCGATGCCGGCGGCCTCAGCCTCATCACGCGCGAGCTCCTCAAGAAGAGCTTGATCGACGGCTCGACCCCCAACGTCGACGGCGGCACGATTGCCTCGGCGGCGGCCGCGGTTGTCGAGACGGTCGATCAGAAGGTGGTCGTATCGATCGACGCGCCGCTGAAGGCGACCGGAGGCCTAACGATCCTCCACGGCAGCCTCGCTCCGGACGGCTGCGTGATCAAGCTGGCCGGTCACGAACGACGCCATTTCGCCGGCCCAGCTCGCGTCTTCGAGAACGAAAACGCCTGCTACGCCGCGGTCCGAAGCGGTGATATCAAGCCCGGCGACGCCATCGTCATCCGCTACGAAGGTCCGGTCGGCGGACCCGGCATGCAGGAGATGCTGTCGGTTACCGCGGCCCTCGTCGGCGTCGGCCTGGGCGACTCCGTTGCACTGCTCACGGACGGCCGCTTCTCCGGCGGCACCCACGGCCTGATGATCGGGCACGTAGCGCCGGAAGCGGTCATGGGCGGCCCAATCGCGCTGGTCGAGGAGGGCGACGAAATCATCATCGATGTCGATCGCCATGCCCTCGACATAAACGTTCCTGCCGCCGTCCTGGCCGAAAGACGCGCCCGCTGGTCCGCCCCGGCGCCGCGCTACACAAGCGGCGTCATGGCCAAGTACGCGGCCCTGGTCTCGTCCGCCTCAAAGGGCGCCGTCACGACCGGCGATCGCCTGGCCGAGCAACTCGCGCGCTCGACCCGTTAGGGGGCCGGACATCCTGATGAGCGGACCGATCGAACCACCTGCAGGCGAGATGGACGACCGTGAACTCGACGAGCTCGTTGAGTTGCTGCGGGCGCTGATCCGACTCAAGACCGTCAACCCGCCCGGCGACGAGATCCTCGCGGCTCGCTACCTGGAACAAGTACTCACCGATGAAGGCCTTCGGCCCACGGTAGTGGAGCCGTCCCCGGGCCGCGGGTCGATCGTGGCCCGCGTACGCGGCGACGGCACCGGCGGCGATCCCCTCCTGCTCATCTCGCATCTCGACGTCGTGCCCGCCGATCCGGCCGGCTGGACCCACGACCCGTTCGGCGGTGAGCTGGTTGACGGCTATGTCTGGGGTCGGGGCGCCCTGGACATGAAGGGCATGGTCGCGATGGAAGTCCAGGTCATGCGCCGCCTCGCCCGAGCCGCGCGCGCAGCAGGCCGCGACCCGGCCACCGACCCGATCCCAGGTCTGCGCCGGGATGTCATTTTCTGCTCCTCCGCGGACGAGGAAGCAGGCGGCTGGCACGGCGCCAACTGGATCGTAAACGAGCATCCGGATTGGTTGAAGGCCGCCGGCGCCCTCAACGAGGCCGGCGGAATTTCGATGACCTACGGCGGCATCCGCTTCTACCCGATCCAGGTCGCGGAGAAAGGTTTCGTCGTATACCGGCTCCACGTCAAGGGACGCTGGGGCCACGGCTCCGTCCCGACACCGGACAACGCCGCCGTCCTGGCCGCCCAGATCGTGACTCGCCTGTCCGAGCCCGGTCCGGCCCGCCTCACCGAGGCGGTCAAAGTGTCGATCGCGCGAGCCCTGCCGCATCTGACCGCCAGAGCGACGGCCGCCCTCATGGGACTCGCAAGCGGCCAGCCGCCCCGCATCGAGGCCACGCTACACGACCTATGCGACCCGGTCCTGGCGCGCACAATTTCGGCCATCGTCCACGACACGGTGTCCGTCGGGATCATCCGGGCCGGCCTCAAGTACAACGTCATCCCCGGTACCGCTGAGATCGAGATCGACTGCCGGATCCTGCCGGGAACGGACGAGGCGGCGATGCGGGCCGAGTTGCGGCGCCGCATCGGCGAAGAGCTGTGGGCTCGCATGGATATCGAATGTACCCAACTCGGCGACCCGGTTCAGGCGCCACTGGACGGCCCGCTGTACCCGCTCCTTGAGGAAGTCGTGCGCGCCCACGATCCGGAGGGCGTGCCGCTGCCGTTCCTGGCGCCGTTCGCGACGGACGCCAAGCACCTCGCCCGCATCGGCGTTCCAACCTACGGCTTCTCGCCGCTTAAGCTGGGCGGAGGTGAGGGGCTCCTGAACCTGATGCACGCCGACAACGAGCGCGTCAGCGTGGCGGCGCTGCGGTTCGGCCTGCCGGTTCTCTGGGATGCCGTGGCACGTTTCTGCGACTGACGGCAATTTCGCCTAAGTGATCGTTGGCCCCTGTCCGGCCGGGTCTTGCGGCCCTTGCCGCGATGGGCCCGCACCCGAAGAATGCCCGTAGAACCTGATGCCGCTTGCCGGCTGAGGGTCGTCAACTGGTCCAGGCACCCCGAGCGGCGGATCCAGTCCTTCACTCGAGGCGCACATCCAGTCGCCAACGCCTGCCGCAGGGGAGACCAATGGGTCAGCCGTTCGTCGTTCAGCTACCGAATCGCCCTGGCGAACTATCCCACCTCGCCAAGGCGCTGTGCGCGCGCGGCGTAAACCTAATCCAGATCCAGGGCAGCACGGCCGGCGATCTGGCATGTGCCCTGCTCTACACGGACGATGACAAGGCCACCGGCGATGTCCTGCGCGGCATGGGCTACTCCTTTACGGCCGGTTCAACGTTGATCGTTGAGATCGAGGACAACCCATGCGCCCTGGGCGACCTCACCGACAAGCTGGCCGAAGGCGGCGTCACCCTGAAGGGCTGCTGCGTCATCGGCCGTCGCGAGGGCCTGGCGGAGTGGTCGCTGTCCCTCGATAACGAAGCCAAGGCCCGCGAAATCCTGGGATTGCCTACGGTCCACTCCCTGGTCGCAGCCGCTTCCTGAGGGATCGTCCGCTTCCTAAGAGATCGTCGGCTTCCTAAGCGCGCCGGTTCACTCGCCGCTGCTTGATCAATCGGCCGCGCCTGGAAATAGCGTGCGTCGACAGCGCCGCCACGCCCATAGCCACGAGGGCTCGTTCCGCGGTTGGCAGCGGCCGCACGATCGATAGGAACTCCTCCGCGCGGGCCCGATCCACGATTCCCAGCAAAGCCTGGCCTCGTCCTGTCAGGGCGAGCGTCCGCTGGCGACGATCTTCCGAGTCCTGCCTGCGCTCGAGCAGCTGGCGGACTACCAGGCCGTCGACTAGCCGGCTCGTCGCCGACGGCGAACGACCCAGGGCGTCCGCCAGATCCGCGACCGTCATCGTGCCGCTGTCCGCTAGGGCATAGAGCGCCGCCAGTTGCGTGAAACCCAGTCCCAACTCACCCAGCTGCGCCGCAAACCCAATCACCAGATCCCGCCAGATGGCTCGGCCCATGGCCACGCGGTCCGATATCTCTCGCGGGTTCTGGAGGCGGTGACGAGCCGCCTCGACCGGCGCCGAGAGCAACTCCCTGGCGGCGGATTCGACGGCCGCTCGACTCGGGACGGTAAGCCAGGGCATATGCAGGAACGGGCGAGGCGAGCCCCGCAACAGCCGCAGGCCCGGTCCGGCCTGCCTGGCCGGCAACGGCTCGCTCATCGGCGCCGCCCCACCCGAGCCTGCGCCCGGCCGCCCATCCGCCTGCGACTCGCGCCACGTGGCCCGTTCGGTTGCAGGATCCGCGTCGCTCGTGACAGCGGGCGGCGGCGCAGCCACAGGAGCGGGCGCGGCGGCCTGTCCAGTGGGCCTCTGGCCCAGGTTGGGAAGCTTGGGTCGAAACTGCGGCACGAGGGCAGAGTACAGGTGAATCCCGGATCCATGCAAACCTGCATACGTTTCTTCTCGTGGCCGGTGGCGAGGCGATAACCTTCCCTCCATAAGACCGGCTGCCTTCCGGCAGACCATCCCGCGACCCATCCCGGCTCCAACGGTCACGTCTATGGAAGACGCGATCTAAGAGCCGAAGGAGACCAGACACCGACTCATGGATCGAATTGCGTTCGTCTTCCCAGGCCAAGGGTCCCAGTCCGTGGGCATGGGCAAGGCCCTGGCGGAGTCATCCCCGGCAGCCGCAGCCGTACTTGCCGAAGCCGATCGAGCCCTCGGTGAGCCTATAAGCAAGCTGGCATTCGAAGGTCCGGCCGAGGAGCTCGATCTGACGGTCAACGCCCAGCCTGCCCTGGTCGCAGTTTCGATCGCATTCCTGGCCGCGCTGCGCGAGCGCTGGGCGGCAGCCGGACTGAAAGCCCCCACGCCGGTGTTTCTGGCCGGCCATTCAATGGGTCAGTACTCGGCCCTGGTTGCGGCCGGATCTATTTCCCTCCGCGACGCGGTCCGACTCGTGCGCGAGCGAGGACGTCAGATGCAGGCATCCGGCCAGGGCCGAGCCGGCGCGATGGCCGCGATCATCGGTTTGGACGAGGCCCGCCTGCCCGAGCTGCTCGCTCTCGGCACGCCGCACGGTAGCCTGACCGTTGCCAATCGGAACTCGCCCGGCCAGGTCGTTATTTCGGGCGACAGGGCCGCTGTGGAGGCGGCTGTCGCCGGGTCCAAGGACCTGGGGGCGCGGCGCGGCATTGTCCTCCCCGTTTCGGTCGCGGCCCATTCGGCGCTTATGGCCCAGGCGGCGGAAGGCATGGCTCGCATTCTCGAGCCGATCGAATTCGCAGACCCCAGCACGCCGTTGATCGCCAACGCCGACGCCCGCCCAATCACAACCGCGGCCCAGGCTCGCGCCGAACTCATTGCCCACCTGACCCGTGGCGTCGACTGGGTCGCCGCCGTCCAGAGCATGACAGCGCAGGGGGTCACGACGTTCGTGGAGGTCGGCTCGGGCAAAGTCCTGACCGGTTTGATCAGGCGCATCTCTCCAGAAGTAAGTCCGATTGCGCTCGACGACGCATCCGCGCCCGGCGGTCTCGCCGTGCCCTTCCTCGAAGTCTCGGCCGCCAACTAATTCCGACGTCCCAATCCCAGCCCCAGGAGGAACCTCGTCCCGTGCGAAAACCCGACTACAACCGACGCGTAGTCATCACCGGATTGGGCGTCATAAGCCCCATCGGCAACGATAAGGACGCCGTCTGGGAAAGCCTGGTCGCGGGCAGAAGCGGCATCGGCGAGATCACCCGTTTCGATCCCGCACCCTACGAGCACAAGGCCGGCGGCGAGGTCCACGACTTCGACGTGACCAAGTACATGAACTTCAAGGACGCCCGTCGCACCGAAACGACCGTCCATTACGCGGTTGCATCGGCAAAGCAAGCGGTCGCCGACTCCGGTCTGCAGATCACCGACGAGAACCGCTACGACATCGGCGTGATCTACGGATCCGGCGGAGGCGGTCAGGGGCTGTTCATCTCCAACCAGGATCTCTGGAAAGCCAAGGGCGCCCGATCGGTCAGCCCCTTCTTCATCGCCAATGGGTTAGTCGACGCCAGCTCAGGCACGATCGCCATCGAGACCGGCGCTAAGGGCCACAATTTCTGTCCTGTGTCTGCGTGCTCAACAGGCACGACGGCGATCGGCGAAGCAGCGGAGGCGATCCGACGCGGCGACTGCATCGCGGTCATCGCCGGTTCGGCCGAATCGCCGCTGCTGGAGCTGGTCCACATTGGCTTCACCAACATGCGCGGCATGGGCACGCCCCGACCCGGCGAGCCCATCAGCACGGTATCTCGGCCGTTCGATCGAACTCGCGACGGGTTCGTTCTGGGCGAGGGCGGTGCGGCCCTGATCCTCGAGGACCTGGACCTGGCCAAGGCTCGCGGGGCTCACATTTACGCCGAGGTCGTGGGCTATGGATCCGCGGCGGACGGCTTCGACATGATCGCCCCGGCCGACGGCGGCGAGGGTTCCGCCCGAGCCATGAAGATGGCCCTGGAGCGGCGCGACGTTCCGGGCGACGAGATCGACATGATCAACCCCCACGGCACCTCCACACCGCTGGGCGACAAGCGCGAAAGCGAGGCGATCTGGGCTGCGTTCGGCGACCACACCCCGGACATCCTCATCTCCGCGACCAAGTCGATGACGGGCCACATGATGGGCGCCGCCGGCTCCTTTGAGGGTCTTGCGACCATCCTGTCGGTGTACAACCAGACCGTTCCCGGAACGCTCAACTACCGCGAGCCCGATCCGGATTGCAACATCAACGTCGCCACCGAGACAGTCAAGACGCCCATCCGATACGCCCTCTCGAACAGCATCGGCCTGGGCGGCCACAACGCAGCGGTCATCTTCAAGCATTACACCGGCGACTGACCGGCGATTCGGGCGGCGTAGCGGCGACTGACCGACGACGAGGCCGGCGACGAGGCCGGCGACTGACCGGCGACGAGACCGGCGACCGACCGACGACGAGGCCGGCGACTGGCCGGCGACTGGCCGGCGACGAGGCCGGCGACGAGACCGGCGACTGACCGGCCGAGGCCACGGGGGGGGTAGCGGCGGCCGGCGGCGGTGGCGGAGCTCGGTGGATTCGCTGGCGCGGCTTTCCGCGTGCCATCCGCTCTTGCCGTCGCGACAGTTCTCGCGGACCCGGCAGTTCTTGTTGATCGCGCGTGAGGTGAGCGTTATGCAAGGAGGCTCCCCGAGGATTGGCGGCTGGACGGTCGGGGGTCAGAGATGACGGCCTCATCGAGGCCGATTGGGTCAGATTCGGGGCAAATTGGGCCTTTCGGACGCCCCCGAGGCAGGCGAGGCATCCCGATTTTGCGGGCCCACGCGTTTTCGCTGGAACCGCTTGCCTCACGCTCAGCTGGCGCGCATTGAACAAGAAACGGGGCTGGCGAAGGCGGTCCCCGGGCCATGCTCGCTGCTGACGGGGCGGGCTCCCCGCCGAACGGGGGCCGAACGGAGCGGGGGCCGACGGTTGGGGCCGCCGACGGGCGGGGCCGCCGACGGGCGGGGGCCGGCGGTTGGGGGGCCGACGAGCGGGACCGCCGACTGGGCAGGAGCCGACGACTCTAGGGAGTCACCCTCGGGAATCATCCTTGCGTGAGGCAATGGTAAGTATTGCGCTTATGCTATATTCCGGGCATGCCTGACAAGAGGCCAGTCGAGCTGAGTGCTCCCGCTTCGTCCGCCTTGGCCGAGGAGACCCTCGAGACGTGCCGGCTGCTCGTGGAGTTCCTGCACGCCGCCTATGCCACGCGTCGACTGGACCAGGGGACCCGCAATCCGGGCGAGACCGAGATTGCCCACGGCGCGGAGCGGCGGGATGTCTCGCCGCATGCCATGAGAGCCGCGACGCACGTCTACCAGCACGGCGAGCGGACGATCGGACAGCTCGCCAGCGGCCTCGGCATCTCCTACGGCTGGGCCAGTCGGGTCGTGGAGGAACTCGAGCAGCTCGGCTATGTTCAGCGAGAGCGCGACGCGGACGATCGGCGCGTGGTGCACGTGAGACTCGTTGATGCCGCACGCGACGAAGTCAAGCGCGCCTCTCGCTGGCGCAGCGAGGCCGTTGCCAAAGCCCTCGAGCCATTGACCGAAGGCGAACGAGCCGGGGTCCGGCTGTTCCTGCGCGACATTTCGGAACTGCTCCGCCGAGACCTGCCGGAGCGAGCCTGAGAGCCGGCCCGCTCCCCGCCCGCCGAGAGCCGGTACAATTCGCAGGTCGGCCCCGCGGCGCACGACTTGGCGCCGTGGTTTCGATTGCCGTCCGGTCGTCGAATCGATTAATCGTCGCTGAGATGACAGATGAGCCGGGCGCCGCCAGCGGTGGTCGCCTCCGCTTTGCAGCCACGCCGTAGGAGATGGCCGTGCCCAACCAGGATCTAGCCCGTCGCGTAGTCGTCACCGGTCTCGGGGCAGTCACCCCGATCGGCAACACCGCCGTTTCCTACTGGGAGAATCTGCTGGCGGGCGCTTCGGGCGTAAGCACGATCACGGCCTTCGACCCGTCCGGGCTGGACGTCCGAATCGCGGCTCAGGTCAAGGATTTCGACCCGACGGTCGGAATGGACCGCAAGATGGCTCGCCGCATGAGCCGTTTCGTCCAGCTGGCTATGGCGGCTTCTGCCGAGGCCGTGGCCGAGTCCGGCATCGATTTCGCGGCATACACACCCGACGAGCGGGATCGCTGCGCCGTGGTCGTTAACACCGGCGGCGGCGGTCTTGAGCAGGTCATCACGGGCACCGAAATCCTCGAACGAAAGGGTCCGGGCCAGGTGTCGCCTTTCGCCATCCCCGCCCTCTCGGGCTCCATGGCCGCCTGCCAGATATCGATCAAGTACGGCATTACGGGTCCGGTCATCACCCAGGTCGCGGCCTGCGCCAGCAGCGTCATTGCCTTTATCGACGGTCATCGCCTCATCGAGACCGATGAGGTGGACGTGGCCATCATTGGCGGCACCGAGGGGGCGCTCCTGCCGATCGCATTCGCAGCCCTGGGAAATATGGGCGCGCTTTCGCACCGCAATGACGACCCCACTCGAGCCTCGCGGCCGTTCGACCGCGAGCGCGACGGCTTCGTCTTCGGCGAAGGCGCCGCGATCGTCGTGCTTGAGTCCGCCGAGCATGCCCTGGCTCGCGGAGCCAAGATCATTTGCGAGGTCCTGGGGGGCGGGATGACCGCCGACGCCTTCCACATCAGTGCCCCGGAACCGACCGGTCGCGGCGCAACCGCGGCCATGAACAAGGCCATGCGAAAGGCCGGCGTGGCTCCGGACGAGATCGACTACATCGTCGCCCACGGCACCTCCACTCCCCTGAACGACGTCACCGAGACGCGGGCCATCAAGGGTGCCTTTGGCGCCCATGCTTACAAGACCGCGATCAGCTCGCCAAAGTCGATGGTCGGACACATGCTCGGTGCCGCCGGCGCGATCAGCGGACTGGCAGCCATTGGGGCCATCCGTGACGGCGTAATCGCGCCGACCACGAACCTCGAGAATCCCGATCCCGACTGCGACCTCGACTACGTCCCCAACGTCAAGCGGGTCAAGCGCGTGGATACGGCGATCATCAACGGCTTCGGCTTCGGCGGACAGAATGCGGTCGCCGTATTCCGCCGCTTCGAAGTCTGAGCGCGCCTTCCAGGCAGGCCCGCAGGGTCCCCGTCCGGTCAGCGTGTACGATGCCTCTCGTGAGTGATCGCCGTCTCATCCCAGCGTGGCTCCGGCGCGGCTTCGAAGCCGGCGTCGTTGGGGCGCTTCTGGCCGGCGGCACCCTGGTGGCGTTCCAGCTGAGCAGGCCGGCGCCTCGTCTGGCGATCCCGAATGGACTGGACGGGGCAATGATCCTGACGCCTGCCGTAATTGCGCTGGGGGTTCTGGCCGTCTGCTACCCGACCGTCCTGGCGGCAACCCGAACGGACGCGATCTTGGGTTCCGTGGCCGCTTTCCTGATTGCTGCCGACGCCCTGATGGCCGTCTCGCTGGTGGCCCATGACTACGTGCTAATCCAGCCACTGTCGCGCAGTCTGCCGCTGGGCGTCGTCGCAGCGGGGCTGGCCCTGCCGGCCGCCCTGGCCGGATTGCTATTCGGTCAGCTCACGGCGCGTCTTGGGTTTGGGCGTTCGGCAGCTCTCCGGTCCGCGCTCGGTGCGGCGGCCGTGAGCCTGGTGACTGTAGCCGTCGGCTCCTACCTCGGCTGACCCGCCACCGGGAGTGGCGTCGTCGTGCGCGGGGGCCCGCTCCGGCGCAGACGCAGCGAGTTCGTGACGACGCTCACAGAAGATAGCGCCATCGCGGCCGCGGAGATCGCCGGGTTCAGGGTGATACCCAGGAACGGATACAGCGCGCCCATCGCCACCGGGACTAGGACAATGTTGTAGCCGAAGGCCCATACCAGGTTCTGACGGATGATCCGGACCGTGCGACGCGATAGCCCGATCGCAGCCCCGACCCCGCGTGGATCGCCGCCGACGAGCGTGACGTCGGAAGCTTCCAGGGCCACGTCCGCCCCCGTCCCAATGGCGATGCCAACGTCCGCCTGGGCCAGGGCCGGGGCGTCGTTGATGCCGTCACCGACCATCGCCACGCGCAAACCCCGAGCCTGCATGGCGGCCACGGCATCTGCCTTGCCAGCCGGCAGTACCTCCGCCAGCACGTGGTCGGCAGGAATGCCGACCTCCGCCGCCACGGCCCGCGCCACCGGACCCTGATCGCCGCTTACCAGCCAGACTTCCAGGCCGGCCGCAGCCAGTTCGCGCACAGCGGCAGCTGCTTCCGGCTTGATTTCGTCGCGCGTGAGCAGCAGCCCGGCGGCCCGGCCGGCCACCGCGACATACGTGATCGCGGAGATGCCGTCCGGGAGCCCCGCGAGCCCGGACAACTCGCCCGTGGCTACGCCGGCCTCAGTGAGGAAAGCCAATGTCCCGACCAGCACTTCACGGCCTTCGACTCGGCCGCGGACGCCGCGTCCCGCCACCGCTTCGAATTCCTCTACCGGCCGGCGACCCGCGGCCGCTCCTGCCGCGGCCGCGTCGTCGGCACGCGCCAGGATCGCGGCAGCCAGTGGGTGCTCGCTGCCCCGCTCTACAGACGCCGCCAGGTCCAGCACCTCGTCCGCGCTGAACCCCGGCGCCGCTATCACGTCCCCGAGCGAAGGTTGGCCGCGCGTCAACGTTCCCGTCTTATCGAAGACCACCGCATTCACCCGCGCGGCCAGTTCCAGGGCTTCGCCGCCACGGATCAGGATCCCGACCTGCGCTCCCTGCCCCGTCCCAACCATGATGGCGGTGGGAGTGGCCAAGCCCATGGCACACGGGCACGCAATCACGACTACGGTGATGAACGCCACCAGAGCGTGGGTCAGACGCGGCTCCGGGCCCAGGACGTACCAAATGGCAAACGTAGCGGCGCCCACGACCAGCACGATCGGCACGAAGATCCCCCCGATCCGATCGGCGAGACGCTGTATCGGAGCCTTGGATCCTTGGGCGCGGCGGACCAACTCCACGATCTGGGCCAGCGCCGTCTCGCGCCCAACGCGGTTCGCGCGGAACAGGAAAGTCCCGTGTCCGTTTATCGTGCCACCGATGATGTCCGACCCTGTCCCCTTCTCCACCGGCATCGGCTCGCCCGTGAGCATTGACTCGTCCACCGCGGAGGCGCCCTCGACGACTCGACCGTCAACCGGGACTCGTTCGCCCGGACGCACTCGCACCACGTCTCCGACTCGGACTTCCTCGAGCGGCACATCGATCTCGCGGCCGTTTCGAACGATGCGGGCCGACTTGGCCTGAAGGCCGATCAGGGCCTTGATGGCACCGACGGTCTGCACCTTGGCCCGAGCCTCCAGCCAGCGACCCATCAGGATCAGGCCGATGATGGCGGTCGAGCTGTCGAAGTACGTCCGCGGCTCGATGCCGGCCGATCGGAATAGCTCCGGCGCAAATGTGACCAGGATGCTGAACCCCCAGGCCGCGCTGGTGCCCACCACGACCAGAGTGTCCATGTTGGTGCTGCGGTGGATGGCCGCCCGCCACGCCGCACGGTAGAAGCGCCGGCCGGCCCAGAACTGGACGATCGTCGCCGGGCCCATGAGAAGCCACGAGGTCTGCTCCATCATGAGCGGCCAGGCTGGCAGGTACATCACGAGCATCGCCACGACCGCCACCGCCAGCGCGAACGCGGCCGTCAGCCCGAGCGTCCGAAGGTTCCGTGCCCGATCGGCCGCCTCGGCGTCGGCTTCCTCGATCAAGCTCTGAGCGGTGCCGTCGCTCGTCTTTGTCTGCGGGCGGACCTCGTAGCCCGCGGCCTCGATGGCCTTCGCCAGTTCGTCCAACCCGGCCATTTCCGGCAAGTAGCGGATTGTGGCCACCTCGGTGGCCAGGTTGACGGTGGCTTCGGCGACGCCCGGCGTCTTGCGCAGGAACCGCTCTATCCGGTTCACGCACGAGGCGCAGGTCATGCCGTCGATAGGCAGCTGGATCTCAGCCGTGGGCGAGACAGGGGCAGCGAGGGTGGGCCCGGTGGAGGTGTTGTACATACTCCCCGGGAGTATATTCCGAAGTCCTGAAGCCGGCAACGGGACCGTCCCTGGGAGCAACCGCCGGCACCGAAAAGCTGAAATTGCTGGATGCCACCGTCCGCGAGCCGTTACGGGGTCTTCTGATGCGGAATAGCGGCCAGTCCTCCGGCGGCTCAGCCGAGGGCCGAGTCGAATGTGAGCCGTGTCTCCTGCTCGCAAAGATTCCACAGCTGGGCAAGCTCTTCTGGCCTGCGCATACCGGCACCGACCCGGCGCAGCACGGGCGCCCCAAACGTAAACCAGCGTGGGGCATAGAGGGCGCCCGGAACCGCGGCCGGGTCGGTTGCCGCCCGAAGCTGGCACAGGGCGCCGGTTGCGGCAGGCTGGCCCAGGATCCCCACGAGCCGGCGCCAGGGCCCCTGGCGCGACCCGCTCATCGCTTTGGCGCTGGTGATCTGGAGATCCGTCTTGGCGAAGCCCGGGTCCGCCGCATAGGCGGTGACGTTTCGGTCGGTCAGGCGGCGGTTTAGTTCGATGGCGAATTGGAGATCGGCGCGCTTCGACATTCCATACGCCTGCCAGGGGTCGTAGCAGCCATGCATGTTGGGGTTGGTGAGGTCGTATTTGCCGGCCCTGAAGCGAGCCGTGGAGGTGGTGTTGATCACCCGGCCGGCCGGAGCGACAAGGAGAACAGGTAGGAGCCGAATGGTCAGGGCGAAATGGCCCAGAAGGTTCGTCCCGAATTGGGTCTCGAAGCCATCGGCCGTGGTTCCCTCAGGCACGGCCATTACGCCCGCGTTGTTGAACAGCAGGTCGATGGACGGGTGAGCGGCCTTGACCTCGGCGGCGAACCGGGCAATCGACGCCAGTGAGCCGAGGTCCAGGTGATGGACCTCGAGCGACGCTCCCGAAACGGACGCCAGGATCTGTTTGCACGCGGAGTCGGCCTTCTGGAGGTTGCGGGCGCCGATGACGACGTGGGCGCCGTGAGCGGCCAGCTGCCGAGTTGTCTCGAGCCCCAGGCCGCCATTGCCGCCCGTCACGACCGCGACCCGTCCCGTCTGATCCGGAATGTCAGTGGCTTTCCAGCCCAATGTCGGCTCCTTGCGCCCGTCGCATCTGCGTTGTGCGTGTTGCTCAGCATAGACGCCGGCACCGGGCCCACGGGCGATCTTGTCCCGTGCCGCAAGCCCGTGACCTGGTCGCCCGCCGTACGCCTCCGCACCCATCACAATGGGCAGGTCTAGACTGCCCATTCGACCAGACATCGCCGCATCGCGGGTCCCGTTCCGTGGCGGTGGAACGTCGAGAATCCGTCCAAGCCATGACCCTCTCAAAGGAGTCTCCGGTGAACGTGGTCCTCTGGATCGCTCAGGTGCTTCTCGCTCTGGCCTTCCTCGGTGCCGGCTACGACCAAGCTGTGCTCTACACGGACGCAGGTCGGAGAATGGCCTGGGTCGCCGCGCTGCCCAAGAAACTGGCCGTTGCTCTGGGTTCTCTGGAGATGCTGGCTGCGCTCGGGCTGATTGTGCCGGCATGGACCGGGGTTCAGCCGTGGCTCACCCCGACCGCCGCCCTCGCGCTGGCGGTTCTGATGGCGGTTGCGGTCGCCTTCCACGTGAGGCGCCGCGAAATCCCCCAGATCGCGTTCAGCACCACGTTCGGGCTGATCGCCGCCTTCGTCGCCGTCGGACGCTTCTTCGTCGCGCCGTTCTGATTCGACGCCACATCGGGCTCGGTCCGGGTGGCACCGGAGGCTACCATTAGCGCAACGGCTCGAAAGCGTGGTTGCCGCCTCGAACCGTCGGCTCCAAAGATGATCCTGCCTTGGATCCCGGCCGCGCAGGCGAGGCCACACGATGGAATACCGCAGACTCGGCAAGACCGGCCGCGAGGTCAGCGCGATCGGCTTCGGCGCATGGGCGATTGGCTCAGACTGGGGCAGCGTTGACGACGACGACAGCATCCGCGCCCTGAATGCGGCCGCCGACTCAGGCGTCACGCTATTCGACACGGCTGATGTGTACGGGGACGGTCGGAGCGAGCGCGTAATCGGCCGCTTCCTCCGCGAGCGCGGCGACAAGCGCCTCTTCGTGGCCACCAAGATGGGACGCCGCGCACCCCTGGACATGGCCCAATACACACCCGAAACCTTCCGTGAATGGGTCGATCGGAGCCGCGACAACCTGGGCGTTGATCGCCTCGACCTGATCCAGCTTCACTGCCTGCCGACGGCCGTCTACTACAACCCCGAGACCTTCGCGGCGCTCGACGATCTGGTCGCGGCGGGGGCAATCGCCAACTACGGGGTGAGCGTCGAGAAGGTCGAGGAGGCGCTCAAGGCGATCGAGTTCCCGGGCGTGGCCTCCGTCCAGATCGTCTACAACATCGCCCGCCAGCGGCCGGCAGATCGCTTCCTGGCCGAGGCGAAACGCCGTGACGTCGGTGTCCTGGCGAGAATCCCGCTGGCGTCCGGCTTGCTGACCGGGAAGATGAGCAAGGCGACGGCGTTCGACCCGTCCGACCACCGCCGGTACAACCGCCACGGCGAGGCCTTCGACGTAGGCGAGACGTTCGCGGGCCTGGACTTCGAAACGGGCCTGGCGTTCGTCGAGGAGCTGCGGAGCCTCGTACCTGCCGGGGCCACGATGGGCCAGCTGGCCTTGCGCTGGGTCCTCATGAATGACGGCGTCACGGCAGCGATACCCGGCGCCAAGTCGCCCGAGCAGGCCCAGGCGAACGCCGCGGCGGCAGACCTCGCCCCGCTATCGCCCGCCACCATGGAACGAATCCTCGACCTCTATGAGTTGCGCATCAAGCCGCTGGTCCACCAGCGCTGGTAGGCATCACTGCCAGGCGAGCGAAGACCGCGTGGCCCAGTAGCGATCCGGCGACTCGGCCAGGGCTGCGAGTTCGGACAGGTCTGCGGGCGACAGGGACGCGTTGGCAGCGTCGAGATTGCTCGCGAGTTGGTCCGTCCTGACAGCCCCGGACAGGACCACGTCGGACCACGGCTGGGCCAGGGCAGCGCCGATAGCGACGGCGTCGGGGTTGCGGGCCAATCGTAGCGAAAGCCCAGCCAACGGCTCCGTCAGCGCTATCTCGCTGCCCGGGGCCAGGCGCCCGTTGGCCATGGCTTCCTTGACGATGACTCCCCAGCCGGCCTGCTTCGCCTCTGCCAGGGCAGGTCCGACCGAAGGCTCGAGCAGGTTCCAGGTCGCCTGCACGCAGGCGAAGGGATTTCGGCCGTCCGCTCGAAGCTCCGAGGCCCGACGTACGACATCGGCCTGGTGCGGACCACTGACGGTCAGACCGACGGTCAGACCGACGTCGGCGAGCCGGATCAGAGCGGCCAGCACGTCCTTGTCATCCAGCACGCCACTTTCGAACGTCGCCGAGTGGACCTGGTACAAGCAAAGCCGCTCGCCAAGGAGGGACCGGCTCTCAACCAACTGATGCCGGAGGTTGGCGAGTGAGTGGTCCTTGACTTCGTTCACCTGCGCGCCCACTTGCCAATTGGCGGTGTAGCGGTAACCCCATTTAGAACCCACGGTGACGTGACCGGGCGCAAAGCCTTGACGCTCCAACCACGAGCCCAGGAACTCTTCGGCCAGGCCGTAAGAGCGGGCGGCATCGAAATACCGGACGCCGCCGGCATAGGCGGCGTCGAGCAGGTCGTGGGCGCGATGACGGAGTGCCTCGACGCCGCGGTCCGAGCCGAGATCACGGTCCCGGCCGATGTTGATGTATCCCGGCCGCCCGATGGCTGCCAGACCGAGCCCGATCTCGCTCACCGAAAGCCCGGTGTTGCCGAGAGTCCGCATCAGCATGGAACGAGCGTACACCGACGCAGCGACACCGCGATAGGTGACTCCGTGGTGGCGAGGTGCGCCACGCCGCTGCGTCCGTGCGCCTATTGGCGCGAGACCGGCCGCATGGCGAATACGCCGACGACGCCGGGGCTGGGCGGATCCAGGAGAACCTCGCAGCCGACTTCGCCGTTCTTGACGAGATCGCCCAGGAAGTCAGCCTCCTGCCGCGGCAAGCCGACGTAGAGCGTGTTCGTGCCCGTCGACACAGGGCTCACCTCGTCCTCCATGCCCTCAATCAGGAAGCGGCGGCGAAGTTCGTGTACGGGCACGTACGGGCGGCTCTTGATGAAGCGGCGCATCTGGGCAAGCGTGGCTCCGGACCTGGGAGCCGCCGACTCGGGAGCCGCCGTCTCGGGAGCGACAGAGACCGCGCCCGAGGCGGGACCGGTAAGTGGGTCCGGCTCCTGAGGCCTGGCAGGGCGGGGCGAGAACCCTACCCTGCCGCCGCGGTAGTCAGCGCGTCGCGGGGCAGTGGCGGGCAACGGCTCGGCGGGCAACAGTTCGGCGGGCAACCGCTCGGCCGTTAACGGCTCGGCGGGCAACGGCTCGGCGGGCAACAGTTCGGCGGGCGTTACCACTGCCGCTTCTGTGAGAACTACCTCCTGCTCGTCCGCGTCGGCCATCAAAGGCGCGACGACCAGGGGCGCGACTACCAAAGGCGCGCCGGGGGCAGCCGCTCCACCACCGTATCCACGGCCACGTCTCCTGGAGCCCACGCCGCGCGCTAGCCTTTGAGGGCAGCGGCCAGGCCGACCGCCTCGGCCGGGGCCGTCCCGGCCAGCACGGTCTGGGCGTAACGCTCGGCAAAGCTGCTGGCCGCCTGCTCCGGCACCAGGGCAAGGATCGACTCCCGTTCCAGCCCGTAGCCCCATTTGATGGCGGCAATGTTGTCTTCCACGTACTTGCTGGGGAGCGCATCGCGTAGGTGCTCGTCGGTGAAATCGACGTCGCAGACGCATAGCAGTCGGCCCAGGGCAATCATGTTGCCGAAGAGATCGCGGCCAAACTTGTCCACGCCCAGCTGCATGAACGGGATCTCCTCGCCTACCTCGCCCGGCCTCTTCAGACCGACATCCGCGATTACGTAATCCGAGCTCAGGTGGACGGGACCGCGATCCGCCAGACGCAGGACCACGTCCGCACATTCGACCACGAAGTTGGAGATAGGCTCACGGTCATATTTTAGGAACGCCTCGCTCATGCCGCCGCGGACCGACGAGTCGTAGTCGAAGAGCAGCGTCACCTCATAGCCCATGACGACCAGAAGACTGGCCATGGTGCTGCCGATGACGCGAACGCCCTGGCCCCCAACGCCGTCGATGACGATGGACTTGCCCGCCATTGGGTATTCCTCGCTTCCTAGTCGGTCCGGGGGCCAGCAGCGAGCTGACCATTGCCGTTGTCAGACGCGGGACCGGTCGGCACCTCGCCCTTGACGATGCCGAGCTGCTTGGGCTCCAAGTGGGTGGCGCCGCGCGGCGCCGGCTTGTAATCGGTCTTGTAGTGCTCGAGCATGGCGTAGGCGCTGGGGAAGCCGATGCGCCGTCCGTTGTTCTCGATGCATTGGCTGGCAATGTCCACGAAGGAGAAGCCCGGCCATTCGATGGCCTCCCTGATGGCCTTACGCATCGGGCCCTGGTGGTACACCGTGGTCTTGGCGTAGTAGGCGTTCGGGTTCGTGCTGACGACGCCCTGCAGGTTGATCGGCGTGTAGGCCGCACCGGTCGGGGACGAAATGGTGTTCGTGCCCTGCGGTGTGGTCGGGCCGGTCTGGCCGCCGGTCAGGCCATAGATCTCGTTGTTGTTGCACAGAACCGTGATGTTGGGGTTGCGACGGATCGAGTGCAGCAGGTGATTGCCACCGATCGAGGCGGTATCGCCATCACCCGAAACCACGATCACGTTCAGCTCCGGGCGGACGGTCTTGACTGCCTCGGCAACCGGCAGCGTCCGGCCGTGCAGCGTGTAAACCGACTCGAAGTTCATGTAGGCGCCCATGCGACCGGTGCAACCGATACCGGTGATGAGAACAGTATTGGTCTTGTCCAGACCAAGCTCGTCCATAACCGTCGCCAGCTGCTGCATGATGAGGCCGATTCCGCAGCCGGGGCACCAGATCGTGGGGAAGAGATCGGTCTTGAGCTTGTCCTTGACAGCCATCGAAATGAACCTCTTGGGACGCTGATCAGCCGACGCGGACGGGCGCTTCGGCGCCTGACTCGAGCGACTCGGAAGGCAGCTCGCCGATGCGATTGAGGCCTTCACGGATCGCCTCAATACTCATCCGGCCACCGAGGAGCGGCACGCGCTCAACACGCCGCAAGAGCATTCGCTCCACGACATTGGCGTACTGGCCGTCGCTGCCCTCGATCACGATGACCTTTTTGTAGCGCCCGGCGATCTCGACCAGTTCCTTGTCCAGCGTGGGCCATATGCGGATCGGGCGGAAAAGAGCGAAATGGGGAGCCAACGGCTGGGCGATCCGACGGGTGCTGCCAAAGGCGATCACGAGCGTGTCCGCCTCCTTGTTCCAGCCGTACTCGTAGAACGCGTACTTCTCGGCCACCGCCAGACGGCAATCGCGATTCTCGATGTACTGGCGGATGAACTCGTCGCTGTCCGCCGTTGCGGGCTCGCCGTCGTCGTAGGTGGCAACGCCCGAGAAGAGGCGTGTACTACCCGATGCGAGAGGCTCCATTGTCCGTGGCACAACGGGGATATCTATCGGGTCCAGGTCAACCACTTCGTTGAGGTGGCCCAGGAAGGCGTCCGACAGGAGGATCACCGGCGAGCGGCTTTCCTCCGCCGCGTTGAAGGCCTGGATCGAGTACTCGAAGCACTCGGCCACGGTGGAGGGGTAGAAGACGATGCTGGTGTAGTCGCCGGTGGAGCCGTAGCGGGTCTGGTTCAGGTCGCCCTGACCGGGCATCGTGGGCATTCCGGTACCGGGCCCGACTCGCATGACATTGACGATGACCGTCGGGATGCCGATCTTGTGGCCGTAACCGATGGCTTCTTGCATGAGGCTGAAGCCCGGCCCGGAGGTGGCAGTGAACGACTTGGCGCCGGCCAGGCTGGCCCCCATGATCGCGTTCGCGCTGGCGATCTCGTCCTCGGCCTGCAGGAACCGGAACTCGGGATGCTTGGCCGCGTGGTGCGACGCTTGCGCAAGAATCTCAGACGAGGGGCTGATCGGGTAGCCGCAGAAGTACGTCGCCCCGGCGCGAATGGCGCCGAGCAGGACGGCCTCGTTTCCCTGGACGAGTCGCTTGGTCATCGGTGAATCCTGTCGATCAGGTCGGGTTGTCGCGATCGACTCTCGGAGCGCTCTCCGTGTCGGTCATACCGCGATGTGGATCGGTTCCTGCGACGGCCGGACCACGGGCGACGTCGGGGACGTGCTGGCGGGCAGCCGCGCTGGTCGTGGGTGCACTTTCCTGGGCCTGAGTCGCGGCCGGCAGCCGGCCGGATTCGTCGCGCTTGGGCAGCACTTCGATGGCGAGGTCTGGGCAGTAGCGTTCGCACAGGCCGCAACGGATGCAGTCCGTGGCCTCGATGATGGCGTCGTGAGTCAGGACGAGGCTGTCCTTGGGACAGATCTCGACGCAGATATTGCAGCGTTTGCACCACTCATCGACCCACCGGATGTTGACGTAGTCGACGATGGTGGGGGCTAGATGAGGTCGTTTTTCGGCGGCGTATGGGGTGGTCGTGGTCGGATCTCCCGAGTCAGTCGCTTAGCCTATGCAAGGCGTCGGCCCGTCAAGTTTACGGAATCGAGCGTTTCGCTGCTGGTCCTGCGCAACCTGGCGCATGTGGCGCGCCCCGAATTCGTGCGTGACGTGCCCCGCTCACTGGACCCGAACGATCACCTTAGCCTTTGACCAGTGCCGTTCGAGCTGGTAGAAGTCGCGTTCCTCGGGGGCGAAGATGTGGACGATGACCGCGCCGAAGTCCAGCAGCGTCCAGTGCGAATTGGAGCCGCCCTCGCGTCCGATGGGCTTCACGCCGTCCTCGCGCAGCTTCTCGGAGATGCCGTCGCCAATGGCGCCGAGCTGGCGCTCCGAGCCGCCGGTGCAAATAACGAAGTAGTCGGCCATCGAAGTCAGCTCCGTGACCTCCAGCAGGACGATGTCGGCGGCCTTCTTATCCTCGGCTGCGTCGACGATCTTATGGGCGATTTCGAGCGAACTTAGGCGCAGGCCCTTCTGGCGCAGTGTCTCCTCGATCTCGGGCTCGGTCGGGACTTGGTCCTCGACCGCGTTTTCTTCCACCTCGGCTTCGAGGGCGGCGGCGGCCTCGTTGAGGGCGGCCTCGGCCAACGCCGCTTTCGCGGCGGCGGCAGCACTCGGCTTGCGGCGCCGAGGCAGGCCGTCGGGGCTGGGCATCGTTTCGGGCGTCGGCGTTGAGTCGGTCACGTCAGGCGGTCCTTCGGTTTGCTGGCTGGGTGTATAGACGATGGTCGCAGATGTAGGTTTCAACGGTAGGCGGCACGAGGTAACGGACCGACAGGCCCTGGCTCACTCGGAGCCGCACGCCTGAAGCGGAATTGGCGAGCGGCACGGTTTCCACGCAATCTACGCGGTCCGCGGCCGTGGCGCCGCCGGGCAGGTGGCTCTCCAGCCAAGCCCGAGCCGGCAGAGGCGTGCCCGGCCGCGGGACAACCGCCAGCCGGCACGAGGCGAGGACACGGTCCGGGTCGTGCCACTTGGCGAACCCGACCAACGCCTCCGAGGATAGGATGAAGAAGAGTTCCGGGACCACTCTCTCGCGGGCGGCCTCGTCGGCCAGGGCGGCCACGGTGTCCGAGGTGTACGAGGGGCCGTCGCGATCCAGCTCGATCCGGCACAGCGAGAAGGCCGCGTTATCGGCGATAGCCAGCGCCACCATCGCGGCCCTGTCCGCCGCCGCAGTCACATCCGAGGCAAGCCGGTGGGGCGGGCGAGCGGCGGGCACGAACAGGACGCGATCCAGGCTCAGAGCCTCGCGGACCTGTTCGGCGATAGCCAGATGGCCGAAATGGATCGGGTCGAACGTGCCGCCCAACACTCCAATACGGCTATCGCCGGGTGCGATCCAGCCCGCCACGGTCACCGATCGTCCCAGGATTCGGGTTCCCACTCCAGCTCGATCGAGCCGATCCGGACCGTCTCGCCGGAGGTTACGCCCTGGCGCCGCAGCTCCTGGTCGACGCCCAGCTTGATCAGATCGTGCTGGAAACGCTCCGCCGATTCTTCGACCTCGAAGTTGGTCTGGGCAGCGATCCGCTCGATACGTTTCCCGCGAACAACGAGCATGCCGTCCTCTCGGGTCACTCGGAACGAGTCGCCCAGAGCTTCGATCCGATGGATCACGACGGCGGCAGGGTCCTGCGGAGCCTCAAGCTCCTCCGCCGCGCTCGGCAGAAGCGAGGCCAGCTTGGCCCGAATCTCGACCAGCCCCGTGCGGGCTTCGGCGGAAATAGCGATGACGTTGAGGCCCTCCGCCATGCGTGCATCCCGGAACGCGGGCCATGCCTCGGCCGCCTCGGGTCGGTCCATCTTATTCAGCACCACGAGCATCGGCTTTTCGAGCAGAGCCGGGTCGTGGGCTGCGAGCTCATCGCGAATTACGTTGAAGCTCCAGTTGGGGTCGCGATCGGCACCGTCCACGATGTGAACCAGAACCCGGGTCCGCTCCACATGGCGCAGGAAGGCGTGGCCCAGGCCGGCACCGGAACTCGCGCCTTCGATCAAGCCGGGGACGTCGGCGATGGTGGGCCGGCGGGTGTCTTCAGCCGCAGGAGCCTCGCCCGCAGGAGCCTCGCCCGCAGGAGCCTCGCCCGCAGGAGCCTCGCCCGCAGGAGCCTCGCCCGCAGGAGCCTCGCCCGCAGGAGCCTCGCCCGCAGGAGCCTCGCCCCCCAGGTCCAGCACGCCCAGGTTCGGCTCCAGCGTGGTGAACGGGTAGTCTGCGATCTTGGGCCGAGCCGCGGTCAGGGCCGCCAGCAGCGTGGACTTGCCTGCGTTGGGCAGCCCCACCAGGCCGATATCGGCAATCAGGCGCAGTTCCAGACGAACCCAGCGCTCCTCACCCGGCTCGCCCATTTGGGCGTGCTTGGGAGCCTGATGGGTGGACGTGGCGAAATGAACATTCCCGAGCCCCCCGCGACCGCCGCGCGCGACCATCAGCGTCTGGTCGGTGGCGACGAGATCGCCGATGAGTTCGCCGGTCGCGTCGTCGAAGACACCGGTGCCGGGCGGAACCTTCAGGGTGCGGTCGTCTCCGGCCTTGCCGTGCTTCTTCTGGTCGGAGCCGCGCCCGCCGGGCTGACCCTTGAAGTGGTGGGTCTGGCGATAGTCCCGCAGGCTCGTCTCGCCGGGGTCGACCACCAGGTAGATGGAGCCGCCGCGGCCGCCATCACCGCCGTCGGGGCCACCCAGGGGCACGTGAGCCTCGCGGCGGAACGTGGCTGCGCCATCGCCGCCGTTGCCGGCGTTTACGAAGATGCGGACTTTATCGAAGAACATGGTGTCAATTCTCGCATGCGATCCGGACAAGCCGGCCGCTGATGCGCCGACACGGACCTGGCTGAACGCCGGCCCCAGTAATCGTCAGCCCACGTACCTCAATGGGTTGCGGGCGCAGCTGGTGGTCCAGCCCGTCCAGGGGTAGCAGACCCAGACTTCGAAATGGAGGTGCGGGCCAGAGGCGTTACCCGTGGCTCCCACGCTGCCGATTCTCTGGCCGGCTCGGACTCGCTGGCCGACGCGCACAGTTTCGCGGGACAAGTGGTTGTACGTGGTGTAGATACCACTCCCGTGAGATAGCCAGACGACGATCCCACCGCCCGATCCGGCGCCGCCAAGCTTCCAGCCGGCGTAGATCACGGTTCCAGTCTGCGCCGCAACAACGGGCGCTCCTGAAGGTGCGGCTATGTCCAGGGCCGGATGACCGGTGTGGAAGAACTGGCTTATGGACGAGTCTCCGAGGATCGGCCAGCGCATGCCTCCGGATGTGACCGGCATCGGGCCGCCGCTTACGCCCGGAATGACGAGCTTCTGGTCGAACGCGAGGTTGGGTTCGGTCAGCTTGTTCGAGTCGACGATATCGACGACTGAGACCTGGTACTTGACCGCCAGCGAATCCAGGGTGTCCCCGGTGCCGACCGCAATGACAAGTCCGTCGAAGGCGGGGATTACGAATTTCTGGCCGGCTCGGATAGACGCAGGGAACGGCAGCTGGCCCTTGTTGGCCCAATAGACGGTAGTCGTCGCCAGCCCGAAACTGCGAGCGATGGCATGGACCGAGTCGCCGTTCTGAACGGTGTAGATCGTGATCAGGTCTCGTTCGCCGGAGGGGACGTTTGGATCGGACAGGGTGTTGGAGATGGATCCGTCGCCGAGGTACAGGTTGGCAGCTGCCGTTTCGGGAGTGCCCTGACCGCCGCCGAGGTTGGCGAGGACCACCCGTGGCGCGCGGCTTGGGGCTCCGGCGGCCGAGGCCGGCCCGGCGGCTGGAATGGAGCTGAGCAGCGCCGCCCCGACGAGCATGCCGCAGACCGCTACAGGAACCAAACGTTCGGGGCGGTCGAAGGAGGACAAGCGGGTACGTGCCGAAATCAGGAGCCCAAGCGGCCGTCGTCTATCGAGGGCTCGCGTCAAGCGGGCAGTGTCGCCGCCCAGCAACTCATTCGCAGAATCGGCTAGCGGCGCGGCGGCCGAGCGGACGACGCTCGATACCTGGGACCGCAGATCCGAGCTCGCACCGCCGGCGGCAGACGAGTCGCCCCCGAAGAAGCTTCGCATGAGGCGGGCCGCGGCGGCCGATGGCGAATGCAATAGCTGCTCCCGTGACTGCGGAGGGCTGCCGGCAAGTAGTGGCGGGTTGGTCGACGGCAGGCCAACCGTACCAGAGCGACCCGGCCGGCGCAATTCGATCGAGCGGCCGGCTAGGACTCCAGGTTCTTGGTCAGCTTGGCGAGGAACTCGACGTTGCTCTCACTCTTGGCGAGGCGGTTGAGCAGCAGCTCGAGTCCTTCGTTGGTACCGACCGCGGAGAGCATTCGGCGCATCGTCCAGACCATCTTGAGGACCGGCTCCTCGAGGAGCAATTCCTCCCGGCGGGTGCCTGAACGCTGGACGTCAATAGCCGGGAAGATGCGCTTCTCGGCCAGCTTGCGGTCAAGGATCAGCTCGCTGTTACCGGTGCCCTTGAACTCTTCGTAGATGACATCGTCCATGCGGGAACCGGTGTCGACGAGGCACGTGCCGATGATCGTCAGAGAACCGCCCTCTTCGATGTTTCGCGCGGCACCGAAGAAGCGCTTGGGCGGATAGAGGGCGATCGGATCGAGACCGCCCGACAGGGTTCGGCCGGACGGAGGCAGGGCCAGGTTGTAGGCGCGGGCCAGACGCGTAATCGAGTCGAGCAGGATGACCACGTCGCGGCCGGTCTCGACCTGCCGCTTGGCGATCTCCAGAGCCATCTCGGCGACGTGAGTGTGGTTCTCGGTCGGCTCGTCGAAGGTTGAACTGATGACCTCGCCCTTGACCGAGCGGCGCATGTCCGTG
>JANYJG010000169.1 GCA_025358515.1 Chloroflexota bacterium | reverse complement strand
CGGTCGGCTTCAAGTACGTTGGGCCCAAAATGATCGAGACCGGAGCGATGATGGGCGGCGAGGAGTCGGGCGGATTCGGTTTCGGTATGCACCTGCCCGAGCGGGACGGCATCTTCACCGATCTCATGCTCCTGGACCTCTTCCTGTGTGAGCGCGAGGCCGGCCGCTGGCCCGTATCCAAGGCCATCGCCCACCTGCACGAGATCGCCGGTCCTTCCAGCTACCGTCGGATCGATGTTCATTGCGATCGCGACGCCTATTCGGCGCTGAAGGCGCGGCTGCTGGCGGAACTGCCGGTCAAGGCACCCACGCAGCTCGCCGGGCGACCCGTGGTCAGAACCCAGACCCTGTCCACGAACGACGGCTTCAAGTTCTTCGCCGATGACGGCTCGTGGCTGCTCATTCGGTTCAGCGGTACCGAGCCCCTAGTCCGGGTTTACACGGAGGCCGTGTCGCAGCAAGCCGTCGACGAAATCGTGGCCGCAGGCGAGGCGATCGTCCGGGGTTAGCCCGCGGACCGGGCCGAGGACCGCGGCGTCGTTCGAACAGCCGTTCGTGGCGTTTTGTCGGGGTGTCCCAGTCTCTGCCATCGGGCGGGATTGGCTGGCCCAGGGATCGCTCGTGGAACTGTCGACCGCGGCATTCGTGGCAATCGCAACAGCCTGGGACTTCTAGCGGCTCGCAGCTGTACAGTGGAACCTGACCGCCACGCTGGTCTTCCCGGCGTCCGCTGGCGGCTAGTCTGGGCAGGCAGGGCGACGGAGGGTTATAGGCGATGCACAGCTCACTCATCGGGAAGGTCGAGAAGGCCAACCGTTACGCTCGCGAGCTGGATCGGATCTCATTCGAACAGCTCGCGGTTTCGTTTAAGGGCGACAACGACAACCACACGGTTCGACTCGACGGCGGCGCCTGGCACTGCACATGTCACTTCTTCGAGAGCTGGGGCTCTTGCGTCCATGTGCTCGCCTTGCAGAAGATCCTGGGAGTAATGCTTCCCGACGAAGCGCAGGTATCCATCTTCTCCTCCCAGCCCGCGATCCCCGCCTGAAATCTGCCGGCTGAAATGCGCGTCGGGTCCATAGAGCCCGAGCCGAGCAGCTGGCTCTTGACGCGCGGCAACCATTTCAGCACCAGAGGGTGATTGTGAATTATCGGGGCCTTCGATCCGGCACGTTCCTGTCCGCTCTAGCGGCCGTTGGCTTGGCCGTCGCCGCGTGCGGCTCCGCCGGTCCGACCACGATCCTCGTCCACTTGACGCTGCCCCCGGCGAGCGGTTCACCAGCCCTCACCCCGGCCCGATCGTCTGCCACGCCAACCCTCGTCCCGAGCCCAAAGGGGACGCCCGGTCCGACCAAAGTCGCCACCCCCGCTCCGACCGACACGCCCTTCGTTTCGTTCACCCCGCCTCCGGTTGGCACGCCTGTGCCCGCGACGACCTGCACCGGCAGCCCTGACAATCAGGTCTTCCTCGCGGACGCCGCCAAGAAGTTGGCATTCGGCGTGTATTGCGCCGTTTTGCCGAAGGGCTGGTACCTGGTCACGCCGACCAGCTACCACGGCGGCCAGCTGCAAATCACCTATCAAGGCCCGGGCAGCGCGATTGTCACCATCAGGGAAGGTGCTTTCTGCACCACCGGCGCTAGCGCCTGCACACCGCGCGATCATCCGCTAGGGACGGCGATGTTCAGCGATCAGAACGGCGGACTCGTTGCCCTCGGCCCCACCGCCGCCGATGGGTTCGCTATCTACGTCAACGGCGGATCCACCAAGGCCTACGAGATCAAAGGAACCGGCGTGACCCGGGAGAAGCTCGTCGCCTACGCCGCCGCGATAGTCAAGGTCGCCAAGACCTAGGCGGGTGGCTAAGGCGTCCTGCTGCCGCCGTCGCCGGCTTCCATCGTCGAGGGAAGCGGATCCGCGGACGGGGGTTGTCTGCGTCGCCGTTGCCGTATCGGGCTCGGCTCGATGGTCGGGTCTATGGTCGCGTCGGCGGTCGGACTTGCTATCGGACCGGCGATCGGCTCGACCTCCTCGTCCTGGCCGGGCTGCGGCAGGCGTGGGACTCTGACCGGACGTCCCTCGCGTTCCTCGATCAGTCGAGCCGCGCGTTCCGCCACGGAGGCTCCGTCAATATTGCGGCCCAGGTAGTAGAAGAAGAAGGCCGAAATGACCGCGGCGACAGGCACGCAGAAAATGGCGCCCGGAACGCCGTCCAGCTTGGTGCCGATCAGCACAGAGCCGAACACCACAACCGGATGAAGTCCGACCGCCTCCGCCATGAGCCGCGGCTGGACGATGTTCATCAGTACGAACCAGCCGGCCACCATGATGATCATCACCGGCACCACCGCTTCCGGTTTGAAGAAGACAGCTACCAGTACCGGCGGCAGCCACGAGATGAACGGCCCAAAGAAGGGGACAGCCTGCAAAATACCGGATGAGGCCGCCGTGACAGGAACGTACGGCAGGCCAACGATGAAACTGGCTGCCATCGAGACGGAGGCATATGCGGCGCCCATCACGGCCTGGCCACGCAGGAATCCACCGAATGATTTCGCAACGCTGCTCTCGAGCAGCCGGGCCTCTTCCATGTATGCCCGAGGCACAAGCCGGAACAGGAAGCTGACGATGCGATCGCGATCGACCGCCATGAAAAGCGACAGGAAGAAGACGAACAGCAAGTTGCCCATGACGCCAACGCTGGCGATGGCGATGTCGCCGATCGGTTTGGCCAGCTGGTCGGCGCCGTTCCGCAGGTTTGACAGGGCATTTGTCATCTGCTCGGCCAGATGGACTTGACCCAAACCCAGCGAGTTCAGCCTGTCCTGCCAGGGCGCAAGTATCTCGTTTAGGTGGCCCGGCGTCGGCCAGTTGGTCACCAGGGTGGTGATCGAGCCGTACAGCTGCTGAGCCACCAGCACGAGGGCCGCGACGAGGGCGGCGATCAGGAGGCTGTAGACGAGGATCACGATCAGAGCGCGCGGCAGCCGTGGAAAGAGGCGCAGAAGCGCGCTGGCGACCGGGCTGAGCATGAACGCCAGCAGCCAGGCTAGGAAGAAGACCATGATTACGTCGCCGAAGAACAGGATCAGGTTGGCGACGTCCACGACTACGATGAAGGTGAGGGCGACGGCTCCCAGGATGATCAGCGCCGTCAGCCAGCGCTCCAGACGCGGGGTCAGGAGCGGGGCGGTGGGAGCCTGGTCTGTCATTCCCTGGGTCCTTCGCTGGAACTGCTCCGGAGTCTCAATCTCGCAAATCCTACGCCGAGTGCGGCTAGCGCAGGCCCATCCGTTCGCGAACCTCGGTAATCGTTGCTTGGGCGATTGGGCGGATCCGCTCGGCGCCCTCGTCGAGGATGCGGCGCAGCCGCACCGGATCGGCGATCAGCTCGTTGTACGTCTCGCGAGCCCTCGCATAGTGGGCGATGATTCGCTCGGCCAGCAGCTTCTTGGTATCCACGCAGCCCGTTCGGGCGGTCCTCTCGCCGTCCCAGATTTCCTCGTAGTCGGCGCCGAAGTGGCGATGCAGCTGGCAGACGTTGCAGACCTGCGGCCGGCCCGGGTCCGTTCGCTTGATCCGCTCGGTGTCCGTCACCATCGACATGATCTGCTTGCGGATCACCTCCGGCTCGGCCAGTACGTCGATGGTGTTGCCGATCGACTTGCTCATCTTCTTGATGCCGTCAGTGCCCAGGACGACTGCTGCCTCGGTATAAACCGCGTGCGGCTCCGGGAAGGTCTCGCCGTATCGGGCGTTGAAGGCCCGCACGATCTCGCGAGTCAGCTCCAGGTGGGGCGCCTGATCCTTGCCGATCGGCACCAGCGACGCCTTTGGCAGGGCGATGTCGGCGGCCTGAAGGACTGGGTAGGTCAGCAAGCCGTGGTTGACGTCCTCGGGCTGATTAACCCTCTTCTCTTTGTAGGTGGGCGTGCGCTGCAGCCATCCGACCGGCGTGACGGTGTTGAAGAGCCAGCACAGCTCTGTCACCTCGGGCCGCTCCGACTGCACGAATACGGTGCAGCGCTCGGGGTTCAGGCCGAGGGCGATCAGAGCGGCGGCCATCTCGAGGGTCTGGCGGCGGAGCAGCTCCGGATCGTGGACATGGGTCAGGGCGTGATAGTCGACGATGCAGTAGATAGCCTCGTACTTGTCCTGGAGCGCGACGTAGTTGCGGATCGCGCCCAGGTCATTGCCGAGGTGGGGCCGGCCGGTAGGTTGGATGCCGCTGTAGATGCGCGGCTTGACGGGCAGGCTGGAGGCGCGGACGGGACCTGCGGCGGGAGCGGGAGTAGCGTCGGTCGTCATGGCCCCGAGTGTACCCGAGGGTGTGGGCCGTTGCGGGCCGCCCCGACCCGCCTGAGCCGCCCCGACCCGCCCCGGGCCCGGGTCGGCCCCGGCGGGCGTCGTGGCCTCGGGCAGAGCAAGCGACGCCTCGGGTACCATTCCGGGACGACGCACTGCAGGTTCGTCGACACGTTCGGCTGCGATGCCATCTCGGCCCCGCTGGCCCCAGCCCGTCAGGCCAATGACCACCGAGAAACGACCACTCCGCGTCGCGATCCTCGGTGCCGGCACTGTCGGCGCGGAGGTGGCGCGAGGCTTCCTGCGCCATCCCGACCGCCGCATCGGGCCGGCCGGCGGCCGCATGCTGGAGCTCGTGGCCATCGCCGACCTCAACATCGGGGGTGCCGTCGATCGCGGCATGCCGCTCGAGCTGATGGTCTCGGACGCGTTTGCCGCCCTCCGCCGCGATGACGTCGATATCGTGGTGGAGCTGCTCGGCGGCGATGAACCCGCTCGTAGCCTGATCGCCGAAGCTTTGAAGGCGGGCAAGCCCGTCGTCACCGCCAACAAGCATGTCCTGGCCCATCACGGCCTGGAGCTCGAAACCATCGCTCGTGCCAGCGGAACCGCCCTCAGATTCGAGGCCTCGGTTTGCGGCGGCACTCCCGTCCTGGATCCAATGGTTCGCGACCTGGCGGCCAACCACGTGCGCCGCGTCCGCGGCATCGTCAACGGCAGCACCAACTTCATCCTGACCGAGATGATGCAGGCCAAGAGAAGCTACGAAGAAGTGCTTGCCGCTGCGCAAGCCCAAGGCTACGTCGAGCGCGACCCAAGCGCGGACGTGGCGGGTCACGACGCCGCCAACAAGCTGGCGGTCCTCACCCGCCTGGCCTTCGGGGCGTGGCCGCGGATCGACTCGATCGTCGCCAGCGCGCCCTCCGTCCGGGGTAACGGCAAGCCCGGCATCACCGGCGTCTCCGCGAATGACATCGCCGGTGCGGTGGCGTTGGGTCTGGCCCTGCGGCTCATTGCCACGGTCAGCGCCCCCGGCACAGCGGAGCCGGCCTTCGGCCTGGCGGGCTCTGTCATGACCTGCGCCGTGTCCGTGACGGCGCCGCTGGGCCGCACCGATGGCGTCCTGAACCGCCTCGAAGTCGATGCCGACCCGGTGGGCCGAGTCTCGTTCGAAGGCCCGGGCGCCGGCGGTCCCGCCACCAGCAGCGCCGTCCTGGCCGACCTCCTGGAGATCGCCCGCACGGGGTTGAGCACCTGGGCGGACTTGCCGCCGGCGGCGCCCGAACTGGTGACCCTGGCCGACGATCGCGACACTGTCCGCCGGCCGTGGTTCGTGTGCCTGCCGGGCGTCTTGCCGGACGAGGTGCCGGGTCGTCTGGCGGAAGAAATCGCCGGCCCGCCGCCCAGCACCGTGCCGCGCCACCGGAGTCGGACTTGGGTCGCCATCCAGACCCGACCCCTACCGCTTGCCGAAATCCGCGAGGCCATCGAGCCGCTTCTGGCGGCCGATCGCGACGCGCCCATATACCCGATCCTGACCTCATAGCACCGTCAAACTGGAGCGCTCGAAGTGTCCGCACCTTCAGTCAATTACTCAGCCGCCCGGCCTCGCCTGGTCGAGCGGTACCGCGAGTTCCTCCCGATCACGGACGCCACGCCGATTATCAGCTTGGGTGAAGGCAACACGCCGCTCATTCGAATCGATCGCATCGGCAAGCGCATCGGCGTGCCCAACCTGTACGTGAAGTACGAGGGCCTGAACCCGACCGGTTCGTTCAAGGACCGGGGCATGGTCATGGCCATCTCCAAGGCCGTCGAGGCAGGCGCAGCGGCGGTCATCTGTGCCTCTACCGGCAACACATCCGCCAGCGCCGCGGCCTACGGCGCCGCGGCCGGGTTGGAAGTGATCGTCGTCCTGCCAAAGGGCAAGATCGCTCTCGGCAAGCTCGTTCAGGCCCTGGCCGCCGGGGCGAAGATCATCGCCGTGGACGGAAACTTCGACCAGGCGCTGGTGGTCGTGCGGGAGATGGCCGAGCTGCGCGACCATCCCGTGACCCTCGTCAACTCCGTAAACCCGTACCGGATCGACGGCCAGATGACGGCGGCCTTCGAAGTCTGCGACGACCTTGGCCGGGCCCCGGACATCCTGGCCATCCCCGTCGGCAACGCCGGCAACATCACCGCCTACTGGGCGGGGTTCAACCGCTACCTGGCCGCCGGGCGGATCAGGGCCAAGCCCCGCATGTACGGCTTCCAGGCGGCCGGCGCGGCGCCGATCGTGCTGGGTCATCCAGTGGAGAATCCCGAGACGATCGCCACGGCCATTCGCATTGGCAATCCTGCCAGCTGGAAGCAGGCAGAGGCGGCACGCGACGAGTCGGGCGGCCTCATCGAAACAGTCACCGACGACGAAATCGTGGCCGCATACCGCGATCTTGCGACCAGTCAGGGCATCTTCTGCGAGCCCGCCTCGGCGGCCAGTCTGGCCGGCATCTGCAAGCTCGCAGCCGCCGGGCGGGTCCCCGCCGATGCCACTGTGGTCTGCGTCCTGACCGGCCACGGCCTCAAGGATCCCGACACGGCCCAGCGAACCGCCGGCGGAGCGTCCGCCATCATCGACTCGGCTCCCACGACCGCCGCAGTCATGCGCGCCCTCGGCTGGTAGGAACCACGTCTATGAAGCAGTCGATCGTCACGCTCGACATGGAAGGCGTGTTGACGCCGGAGATCTGGATTGCCGTTGCCGAGAAGACGGGCATCCCGGAATTGCGCCGCACCACACGGGATGAGCCGGACTACGACAAGCTCATGCGCGGGCGCCTGGCCATCTTGGACCAGCATGGCCTGAAGCTGTCCGACATTCAGAATGTCATCGGCACGCTGCAGCCGCTGCCGGGCGCAAGAGATTTTCTAGATGAGCTACGTTCGTGCGTGCAGGTCATCATCCTGTCCGACACCTTCGAGCAGTTCGCCGTCCCACTGCTTCGACAGCTCAACTGGCCGACGCTCCTGTGCCACCGGCTTATCGTCGAAGACGATCACATCGTGGATTACCAATTGCGCATCCGCGAACAGAAGCGCGAAGCCGTCGCCGCGTTTAAGGGAATGAACTATCAGGTCGTCGCCGGGGGCGATTCCTTCAACGACATCGCCATGCTGAGCGAGGCCCACAAGGGCATCCTGTTCCACGCTCCCGAAAGTGTGAAGCAGCAATTCCCGCAGTTTCCGGCCGTAGACACATACGCCGATTTGATGGGCCTTATCAAGCAAGCGTTGGTGTGAGCGCCTAAGTCGCGGCTTTGCGGCGTCCGTCGCTCGATCCTAGGCAGCGGTCAGGCCGGCCCTCAGGGCTGGTCGACTGCCTCGAAGGCGGGCAACTCCGGCACCTTGACCACCGCGGCCCACGCTTCGTACAGCGTCTCGGCGTCTTCGGGGTCGAGGATGTCGGCCACGACAAGGGCTGCGATCGAGTCGGCCACGACCGGGCCGGCCGGCTCGCGGACACGGGCCAGAGCTGTGGTCACTCGCGTCTCCGCGCCGGTCTTGCCGCTCATCCATCCCAGAACCTCTTCCTGGGCCAGGCGAAGCTGCTCGTGCCACCGAGGATCCTCGTCCGCGAGGGACTGCAGGTGCTTGTGAGCGATGCGGAGGTCGTGCTTGTTCAGGTCTCGCCATGCTTCGACGAGCGCTGTTATCTCGTCGGTGGTCAGCTCGTTTAGCTTTTCTATGAAAGCCAACACGATCTGGGTGTTCGGGCCGAAGACACCCTCAGCCGCCTCGGAGTCGTCCGCGGGCACCTCCTGCGCAGACCCGTCCTTGGCAGACCCGTCCTTCGCGGCGGGCTCCGTCTCGCCGGCTCCCTCGTCCTCGCCATCCTCGGAATTCATGACGTCGGACCAGGGGCCGTACAGCGTGTTGAAGTCCATGTCATCGAGCTTGTCATCCAGGACCAGGGCGTCGACGGCATCGCGAGCCGCCTCGGCGACCTCGCGCCAGAGCCGCAGATCTGCGTCGTCATCTGCTGTCTTCGTGTGTAGCCACTCGTCCACGGCATTTTCCGCGTTGTGGGCGTATTCGCCGAGCCTGCCGGACTGGAAGCGTCGCTGCAGCACGCGTCGAACGACGGTTCGCTCGGCCGACGGTGCTGCCATCCAGGCGTCCGAGATCAGCTCGGCCGTGTCGAGGTCGATCGAAGCGAGCGACTCCAACAGTTCCTCGACGTCTGCGCCGTTGGGCCCGTAAAACGTCACGGGATCGACCGAAGTCAGGCCGTATTCCTCAGCCTGACGTTGCAACTCGGACTGGAGCTCGGCCGCCCGCCGGCGAGCTTCCTCGGGTGTTTCGTCCTCGGGCGACTCCTCGTCGTCCGACTCCTCGTTCTCGTTGAAGTCCTCGAACTCGTCGTCAAGCTCCGCCTCAGGCTCGTCGCCCTCTGAGGTAAGCACGTTCGGTTCGGCCTCGAGGCTGAGGTGATTTGCTTGCTGTTTGGCACCGGACTTGCGCTTGCCGAACATCGAGTCCCCAGCTGGCGGAATGGCGATTGGTTTCGACTGAAGGCTAACGGTTTGCGACCGAGCGGTTGCGACCGAGCTAGTTCCCGTCCGCGCCCGGCTCTACTGGGTCGGGGAGGGGAGGGGCGCCGACAAGATTGAACCACGGGCCGTACAGAGTTTCAGCATCGGCCCGCTCCAGGAGGTCGCCAAGGACAAGAGCGGCCATCGCGTCCGCGAGCGTCGGCCCGGCCATCTTGCGTGATTCGCCCTGCCCCGTCTGACCGAGGAACCCGGCCGTATCCTCGATCCGGCCGCCATTGAGCCAGGGAATCAACTTGTCCTGGGCATTTTTGACCTGGGCCCGCAACTCCTCATGGCCCTCCGTTGTTTCATGGACGAGGGCCTGAAGACCCTCATGCGCGACCGCCAGATCATCGCGATTGGAGCCCTGCCAGCTGCTCACCAGACGCCCGACTTGCTCTGGCGTCAGCAGCCAAAGGCGATTGAGGAAGTCGCCCACTGCGTCCGAATTGGGCCCGAACTCAGCCTCTTCCTCGGCGGCCTCTTCCTCGGCGGCCTCGTCCGCAGAAGCCTCGTCCGCAGAAGCCTCGTCCGCAGCGGCGTCGTCTTCTGCTGCGTCCACGCCTCCTTCGAGCGAGGCCGCCTCAAGCGTCCCCTGGTCCGATCCGGCGAGTGACCCCATGGTCATGTCCCAGGCGGAGTACAACGCCTCGTGGTAGTCCTCGTCGATCTCGGCCGCCAGGATCACCGCTGTCAGCGCGTCCAGCGTGGCCTCGCCGGCGTGCGCGGCCGTAACGGCCCAGTCCGGGACGGCCTTGACGAATTCCGGGTAGCCCGCCGCGACGGCCAGCCACGTGCCCACCGCCTCGCGCGCCATCTGGAGATGGCGACCCGCCTCGAGGTCCGTTTCGGCAATCTTGCGGACAGCCTTGCGGGCAGCATCGCGATCCGACTTTGGCAAAACCCGCCAGGCCTCGGCCAGCGGCACCAGTTCCTCCGCGCCGGCATCCTCGAGGGCATCGAGGATCGCTATCGCGTCCGGCGCGTTGGTGCCGTACATCCAGACGTCGTTGTCGGCCAGGTAGTCGGCCGCCTGAGACGCGAGGTCGGCGGCGGAGTACTCAGGATCCAGCGCCCCGTCCTCAGACTCCTCGTCCTCAGACGCGTCGTCCTCGGACTCGTCCTCATCGGAGGCGTCCAGCCCGTCAACCCCGCCGGCCAATTCCGCCGGAGTGAGCAGGTCGTCGGGAAACTCCTTTGGAGCGCTCCCTGGGGTGCCGCTCTTGCCGCCTCGCCTGAACATGAGATCCTCCGGTCGTCTCGGGCGTCGCGAGCGCTTCGCCTGGGTACGGCGGAGGTTACTCCGCTCCGAGCCCTTCCACGAATCGTTGCACACCGAGGTCTGCGGTCGCCGCCGAGTGAGGCCTGACCGTGGCATCCTGCGCTGCTAGAATTCTCGCCATGTCCAAACCGCTCGTCGTCCAGAAATTCGGCGGTTCGTCCGTCGCCAATGCCGACCGAATCCGTCGCGTGGCCGCGCGCATCGCCCGCGAGCGGGCGAATGGCTGCGATCTGGTAGTGGTCGTTTCGGCGATGGGCGATACCACCGATGAGCTCCTCGCCCTCGCCGGCGCGATCACCGACGATCCCGATCCGCGCGAGCTCGACATGCTCCTCGCCACGGGTGAACACCAGAGCGCGACGTTGGTGTCGATGGCGCTGCATGCCCTGGGCGTGCCCTCGATCGCACTGACCGGCGCCCAGGCCGGCATCACCACCGACGGCAACTACGGCAAGGCCCGCATCGCCGGCATCGACCCTCAGCGGATCGAAGCCGAAATCGCGGCCGGACGGGTCGTCATCGTGGCCGGCTTCCAGGGCCAGAGCCGGCTGGATCCCACACTGACCGAGACCACCACCCTCGGTCGAGGCGGCTCAGACACCACGGGGGTGGCTCTGGCGGCGGCGCTCGATGCCGATCGCTGCCAGATATTCACCGACGTTCGCGGCATCTACACGGCCGATCCCAGAATCCAGCCGGACGCCCGCCAGCTGCCGGTCATCTCCTACGAGGAGATGATGGAACTGGCCCATCAAGGCGCCCAGGTCATGCAGGTTCGCGCCGTCGAACTCGGCTGGGTCAACAACGTCGTCATCGAGGTGCTGAGCTCGTTCGAGGACGTTCCCGGCACGCTGATCAAGGAGGATCCGTTCGTGGAGCAGCGCAACAAGGTTCGCGGTCTGGCCCACGACCGAAACGTGGCCAAGGTGACCCTGGTAGAGGTTCCGGACCGGCCGGGTGTCGCTCATGCCGTCTTCGCGCCGCTGGCCGAGGCCGGTGTCAACGTCGATACCATCGTCCAGAACGTCGGCCACCACGGCACGACAGACCTGAGTTTCACCATCACCCGCGGCGACCTGGCCAAGACCAAGAGAATTCTTGAGCCGATCATCCGCGAGCTCGGCTTCCGCGAGATGACGACGGACTCGGCCATGGCCAAGGTCTCGATCGTCGGCGCCGGCATTCAGAACGCCCCCGGCTACGCCTCGCGCATGTTCGCGGCCCTGGCGGAGGCCGGTGTGAACATCGAGATCATCTCGACATCGGAGATCCGCATCACCTGCATGATCGCCGAGGATCAGGTCGAGACCGCCGTGCGGGCGCTGCACAAGGCCTTCGCTCTTGAGGAGCCGGAGCCGCTGGTTCTGGAAGCCGGCGTCGAAACCGCCGACACCTCGGCTCCCAAGCCGGGCGCGTGACGGAGAGCTACCCGTTTCTTTCGCGGCTGGAGCGGTTCCAGTCCGTCCCGTCAACCAACGACATCGTTCGTGGCTGGATGGCCGCTGGCTTGGCCGAGGTATGCCTGGCCGTCACCGATGAGCAGACCGCCGGCAGAGGCCGGTCCGGCCGAACATGGGTTGCGCCCCAGGGTGCGGCCCTGCCGCTCTCGCTAGGCTTTCGCCCGACTTATCTGGCCCCGGATCGGATGTGGCGCCTGGCGGCCGTCGTGGCTCTCGCCATGGCCGATGCCGCGGAAGCGGTAGCCGGGCTGGCGGTCGGCAAGCTGCGGCTCAAGTGGCCCAACGACATCGTTGCCGAGGGGTCGCGCGGCCCGCTCAAGGTGGCGGGCGTCCTAGGCGAGACGGATGGCGTGGGCACGGACGATCCGCGGGCCATAATCGGCCTCGGCATCAACGCCGACTGGCCGCGCGATCGATTCCCGGCCGAGCTGGCCGACACGATGACGAGTCTGCGCGAAATTTCCGGCGGTCGGCCGATCGACGTCGATGAGCTTCTTGATGCATTTCTGCTGCGCCTGGAGCCGCGTGTCCTGGGGCTGCGCGAGGGCAAGTTCGACGTCTCCGGCTGGCACGACCGCCAGGTCACGACGGGTCGAATGGTTCGCATAGAACTGCCGGGCGGCGCGAGCGAGACGGTTCTCGCGGTTGGCGTGGACGGCGCCTCGGGTGCGTTGCTGGTCGAGGACGAGGTCGCGCCCGGCGTCGAGCGCGAGGTCCTGTTCGGCGAGGTCGTGCGTGTCCGGCTGGCAAGCGTCGGCGAGGCCGAAGGCGCCGCGCCCGAAGGCGGTGTAACGAATTGAGCCGGTCGGTGTTTGGACGGGTGCGGGAGGTAGGTCGGCCTGCCCGCCTGGATCGCGATCGCGCCCTGGTTGACGCGGCTCGATTCGATCCGACTCGTTTCGACGCCCTATACAGGAAGTACCTCGCACAGGTGTATAGCTTCGCCCTCTACGAGCTCCGAGACCACCACGCCGCCGAGGACGCTACCGAACGCATCTTCATGAAGGCGCTGGTCGGCCTGCCCCGCTTCGAGGAGCGGATCGACGAGTTCGCGGCCGCAGGGGCCGCCACCGCCGACAGGGCCACAACCGCCACCGGGGCCGCCCCATCGGACGCCTCGACGTTCCGGGTGTGGCTCTTCAGGATCGCCCGCAACGTCATCGCCAACGAGCGCCGGAGCGTCCGGCGTCGCCCCGTCTCGCGCCTGGAGGAGGCCGCCGGCCTAGCCACGCCGGACGAAACGTTCGAGGCCGTGGCAGCTCGTGAAGCCGGCGGCGCGGCCTGGCAGGCCGTTTCACGTCTGCCCGAGGATCGCCGTCGAGCGGTCATCCTGCGGTTCGTGGACGAGATGTCCACCGCAGAGATCGCGGCCATCTTGGGCCGATCCGAGGGAGCCGTGAGGGTCCTCCTGCACCGCGCCCTGCGTTCCATCGCCAAGGATCTACGCGGGCAGCTGAACTGATGCCGGACATAGGCGGCAGGGACGCTCGCCGGACCGAACTGTTCATCGATGGACTGATGGAGTCGGACGAACGCCGCTCCCCGGAGACCCCTACTGATCTCCAACTGGATCCTTCCGTGATCACAGCCGCCCGGCAGCTCCGGGCCGGTCTGGTCCGCGTTCACCCCTCGTTCCGTTTCGAAGAGGCCCTGGCCGGCCGTCTGGCGGATGCCGCGCTGCGGATGCGCGATGGCCTGCCCGGCAATGGCGGGGTTGCCGATAAAGGCGTGCCGGGTCTCCTGTCGCCGTTCCCGGGGGCCATCCGAGACCCGTACTTGGCCACAAAGTCGCCGGTTCCGTCCGTTTCCCTTAGAATCGCGTCCCGGTCGGCTGTCGCGGATCCGGTCGCAGCTCTACGGCGGCTGCCCGCGGTCGCCGCCAAACAACAGCGTCCGCTGCTTGTCGGCGGTGTCGGCGTCGCCTCGGCGGCTCTTTCCATCGGCGCGGTTTATGTGGCCTGGCGCCGTACTCACCCGAATATCGCCCCGATGGTGCGCGCCGCTCGGGCGGTCCACGCGGGGCGCGCAAACCACCATAATCCCGGGCGCAGCAGGCGGTCTGGGATCCTGTTGGGAATCCTTGGAGTGATGTCCTGATGCCGGTTCGACTGCCGTTCAGACCACGTCGCGACGCCTATCCATCAGACCTGTGGACCAAGTGCCCAGGTTGCGCCGAGATGCTGTTCAACAAGCAGCTGGACAAGACGTACCGCGTCTGCCCGCACTGCAGCCACCATTTCCGCATCTCTGCCAAGGCGCGCATCGAGTTCCTCGTAGACCAGGGTTCCTTCAAGGAGCGCGACTCCAATCTGGCCCCCGTCGACGTCCTCAACTTCGTCGACCTCAAGGCCTACCCCGATCGCCTGGTCGCCGCCCAGCTGGCCACCGGCCTGAGGGACGCGGCGGTGTGGGGCTTCGCCACCATCGATGGTCGGCGCGTCTCCCTCTGCGTCATGGATTTCGGGTTCATCGGTGGCTCGATGGGCGCGGTCGTCGGCGAGAAGGTCGCCCGAGCCGGGGAGGCTGCCGTGGCCGAGAGGGTCCCGCTGATCATCGTGTCCTCATCGGGCGGCGCCCGAATGCAGGAGGGCACCTACTCGCTGATGCAGCTCGTTAAGACGATGAGCGTCGTTGAGCGAGTCAAGGCTGCCCGCGTGCCGTACATCTCGGTCATGACGGATCCGACGACCGGTGGCGTCTTCGCCTCGTTCGCCGTCGTGGGCGACGTCAACATCGCCGAGCCGAATGCCCTCATCAGGTTCGCCGGCGACCGCGTCTCGGCCGGGACCATCGGCGAGGAACTGCCTCCCGGATATCAGCGGGCCGAGTTCTGGTACAGCCATGGTTTCGTGGATCGGATCGTGGCGCGGGCCAAATTGCATGAGGAGATATCCACTCTGCTCGGCTTCCTCATCGCGCCGCCGCTCGCTGGCGCCACCGAGCAAGCGTCCGGTCAGACGTCCTGGCCGCGATCCTTCCTATCCGCCCTCACCGGGACGCGGACGGCCGATAGCAACGGCGAGTCGCGCGGCTCCCAAACCGCTCAGCCTCGCGGGGAGGCCCAGAATGGTTGAAAAGCTTCTGAGCCGCGGCCACGGCGCGCCTGCCCATGGAACGCCCGCCCACGGCACGCCCGCCCACGAAGATCCGGTCGCGGCGGTCTGGGCCCACGTCCAGCAAGCGCGCAACCTCAAGCGGCCCCACACCCTCGAACTCGTCAAGGGCATGGCCGATGAGTTCGTGGAATTGCACGGCGACCGCCTCTTCGGCGACGATTCCGCCATCGTTGCCGGCCTGGCGCGAATCTCCGGCCGTCGCATCGCCGTCATCGGTTTCCAGAAGGGTCAGGACACCGAGGAGAATATCCGGCGCAACTTCGGTCTGCCGCATCCCGAGGGTTACCGCAAGGCGATGCGGGTCATGGAAATGGCCGAGCGCTACGCCATGCCCATCCTGACCTTCGTCGACGTCCAGGGCGCCTTCCCCGGCGCCGCGGCGGAGGAGCGCGGCATCGCCGAGGCGATCGCTCGATCCGTCGGCATGATGACCCGGCTGCGCACCCCGATCATCGTCGTCATCACCGGCGAGGGCGGTTCCGGGGGCGCGCTCGGTCTGGCGGTTGGCGATGTCGTCATGGCCCTGGAGAACTCCATCTATTCGGTCATCAGCCCCGAGGGTTGCGCCGCCATCCTGTGGCGATCCTCCGAGTCTTCCCACCAGGCCGCCGTCGCAATGAAAGTCACCGCCCAAGAGCAGCAGGAGCTCGGAGTCATCGATATCGTCATCCCCGAGCCGGGCGAAGGCGCTCACACAGATCCGGCCGAGGCCGCTCGGCGCATCCGGGAAGTGGTCCTGGCGCAATTGGACATCCTGGGTCGGCTGTCCCTCGACGAACTCGTCGAGGCTCGCTTCAAGCGTTTCCGCGCCTTTGGAGCGATGACCGTTCTCGATCAACCCACAGAGCCGGCTGCCGGCCCCGGGATTGCCGGTCGACTGCGAAACCTGCTATCGGCCAAGCCGTCGCTGCCGTCCTTCAACGGAATCCGGCGCGACGCCCCGCCCGGGCGCGAGGAGGTCTAGGCCATGCCCGAGGAGACGTCCACCCCATCAACCACGTCCACGGCTCGCGACCACGAGGCTATCAACCGCCTGGCCGACGACCTGCTGCCGGCGCTCATCGCCAAACTAACCGCCAGCAACCTGGGCGAGATCGAAGTCCGCCAGGGCGGCTGGAAGGCACGCCTGCGCAAGTCGCCCGGCACCGACGCAGCTCGCCGTGCAGCTCGCGCCGCCGACGGCACAGGCCAGGGCCGCATTTCGTCCGTCGCCATCGGCGGCCGCAGCGCCGACGAAGCCCGCCGGGCGCGAGTTGAGGCTGCCGGCGCACATGAGGAGTCGGGGCACGCCTCCGCCCTTTCCGCCGCCGTCGGAATATTCCAGCCGATGAAGGGCCTGGCGGTCGGAATGCGGGTCCGGTCCGGCGATCGGATCGGCACCGTCAACGTTCTCGGCGTCAAGGAAGACGTCACCGCGCCGGTCGACGGCATCATCGGATCCAGCCTGGTCGAGGCCGGCGAAGCGGTCGAGTACGGCCAGGAACTGGTTCGCATCGAGTTGCCGGAGCGGGCAACTGCTTCTGGGGGCGCGGACAAATCCGTCGCCGCAAGCCTCGGGAAGGCCTGATGTTCAACAAGATCCTGATCGCCAACAGGGGTGAAATCGCCCTTCGCGTTCTGCGTGCCTGCCGATTTCTAGTTGCGCGCCATTGTTTCCGCCCGCGCCACCATGAAATACGACCAGTCCAGCCCAGATACCGTACAACGCGCGCAACGTTCCATGGCGCTGGCACTGGCGGGTCTGGCCCTCGTGCTGGCCTGCGGTAC
>JANYJG010000166.1 GCA_025358515.1 Chloroflexota bacterium | reverse complement strand
GAGTTTGGTGACGCCGTCGACAAGCTGGGCTACCTCCGGTCCGAACCGCTCCTCCACGTCTATAAGGGTGAAGTCCGTGTCCTCAGGAACGTCGTGGAGGAGACATGCGGTGACGGCAACCGGGTCGATACCAATGTCGGCGAGGATCTGCGCGGCGGCCAGAGGATGGGTGATGTACGGCTCGCCGGTGACGCGGGTCTGGTTCTGGTGGGCTTCGATGGCGAATTCGTAGGCCTTGCGGAGCGGCACGAGGTCCGCCTGCGGGTAGTGCGTGGCGAGCGTCTCCCGAACGTGCCGGAACAGCGTTTCGGGCGAGGGCTGCGAGCGCAACCCAGCACGCACGCGATCGGCCAGCGGGACCCTCGCCAATCGAGAGCGGGGCGGTGTCCCGGCGGCCGTGTGATCGGAACCGGACGTATCTATGGACATTGCCCAGAGTCTACCAGCGAAGGCCCGCTGGACCGCCGCCGGTGCGTGGGTTGCAGCGCTCCAAGACGGCCCCGCCATGCCGCTGGGCCGTGTTACGCGTCAGAACAGGATCGACTGGAGGTCCATCGTTCCGGCCAGCATCAGTCCCAGGGGCATCACGCTGACAGACGTGATTTTAAACGGGTTGCCGTCGCTAGGAGCGATTAACGTCACCGTCGGCAATGCGCCGCCATCGGGTACCAGGACCAGCGATCCGCCGACCGCGATCATGCGACCACCCTGCGCTCTGCCGTTGACGGTGATCGTCATGCGGTCCGGTGCCTTGAATGTGACCTTGCTGGTGATGTGGGCCTGGGCCTTGAGCTGTGATTCGGCCAGACTCGCGGCCTCGACGGTGGTCATGGTAAGCGACGCGCTCGCGGCGCTAGCGGAGCCGTCCAACGCGACGTGGCTGATCGTTGCCGACCGGCCGTCCGGCGTCGCCACGGTGACCCCACCGAGCGTTCCATGAGCGGTCTCGAACTTGCGGCCAATCAGGTTGACGCCAGTAAGCGTGAGGTCGACCGACGCGGCGTGCAGGTCGCGAACTCCGACCTTGGTCGAGGTGAGGTGGATCGAATCCGCGCGGCCGGTCAGAAGGATCGGCGGCGGGTTTGCGGAAACCGCGATCGTGGTGTCCGTTCCGGTAAAACCGCTGGCGTTCAGCGCGGTAGTCGCCAGCCAGCCGGCCCCCAGGGGCAGTCCGAACCACACCAGTGCGAAGCCGACGCAGAAAAGGACGATCAGTTGGATCAGGCAAGATCTCATGTCAGCTCTTCTGTACAGTCGCGGTCGCCGCCGTGAAACCGAGTCGAGCGAGCACCCTCACGGCTTCCCCTCGCTCGTCCCATGGTCGTGGTCCGTCGCTCATGATGATGGATTGCTCGTGGCCTTTTCCGGCAAGCAGCACCACGTCTCCCGAATGCGCTGCCCGAAACGCAGTCTCGATGGCCGCGCTTCGATCGGCGATGGTCAGCAGATCCTGACCAAGCCTACGTCCCGCAGCCTGGGCCCCTGCCGCAATCTCCCGCAAGATGGCGTCGCTATCCTCGCCGCGCGGGTCCTCGTCCGTGACGACGACCAGGCGGCATCGCTCGCCGGCGACACGGCCCATCATCGGCCGCTTCTGGACGTCCCGCTCCCCTGCCGACCCAAAGACGGCGATGAGCCCGCCGCCCCGTGCCTGCGCCAGCGGAGCCAGGAGGTCCAGCACCTTTTCCAGCGAGGCGGGCGAGTGGGCGTAATCGACGATGACGCCGAACGGCTGGCCGCACTCTACCCGTTCCATCCGACCGGGAACGCCGACCACTCCGCTCAAGCCGTCGCGGATCGCCTGCGGCGGTAACTCCAGGGCCTCGCCGACAGAAATCGCCGCCAGAGCGTTATGGACGTTGAACCGCCCGGCCAGATGCAATTCGATCTGGCCGCTCCAGCGGGGTGTCGTCACATCGATTCGCATGGACCTCGCGTCCTCTGCCACGTCCGTGGCGCGAACCGTCGCCGACTCCCGGAGACCATACGTGAGGAGCGCCGCACCCGCGTTCCGAGCCGCCTGCTCGAAGTGCGCGGAAGCAGCGTCGTCCACGTTGACAATCGCAGTTCGGGGCCAATCGCGGGCAAGCCGTTTGGCTGAGCTATCGTGGCGCATCAGCCGCCGGAAGAGGCTCAACTTGGCGTCGCGATAAGCCTCGAAGGTGCCGTGCAACTCCAGGTGTTCATGACTCAGATTGGTGAACACCGCGATGTCGTAGTCGATCGAGCCGACGCGTTCCAGGGCCAGGCCATGCGACGTGGTCTCCACGACTGCGGCCCCGTTGCCGGCCGCGACCATGGCCCGGAGCGTCCTCTGCAGATCCAGCGCCTCCGGCGTGGTGACGTGCTCCGGGTTGGCACTGCGCAGCGGACCGACCTTCAACTGCGCTGTCGTGACCATGCCGGTCGAAATTCCTGTCGCCTCCAGCATCGCCGTCACAAGGAACGAGGTTGTGGTCTTGCCGTCGGTCCCGGTGATACCCACTACTCCCAACTCGCGGCCGGGGTCGCCGTACCACCACGCCGCGGCGCTGGCCAGGGCGGCTCGACTGTCAACGACCACGATCTGCGGGATTGTCGCGCCGGCGAGCGGCCGCTCCACGATCGCCGCGCCGGCGCCCAGGGCGGCGGCCGACCCAATGAAGTCGTGGCCGTTGGCATGGGCGCCGCCGATTGCCAAGAAGAGCGAACCGGCCCGGACGCGCCGCGAATCAAATGCCACGCCCAGAACCCGCAATGCCCCGATGGACTCGTCGCCGGGCTCACCGAACGGGGCCCGGGCCGGCCGAATCATGCGCAGTCGGCCCTCGGCCTCCAGCCGCTCGATGAGCTCGCCCAGTCGACGCGACCCGCCCGGTTCGGCCGCGGCGAGCAGGTCGCGCAGCGCGTCCGGTTGCCTGGTGGTCACTCGCTCGCCGGCGGTGCCTGGTGACCACCTCGGCGGTTCCGGATGCCGTGGCGGATCAGGCCGATGCGATCCTGAACAGCCCCGGCGCTATCGAACGCCAGCCGGCCGGCAGGATCGAGGACCAGGTCCCACGCGCCGACGTATTTGATCTCTCGGCCACCGAAACCTGTCTTGAATTGCTCGATTCCCTCGTGCGAGATGCCCCACATGTCGTAGCTGTCCGCGCCTTGCTCCCGGGAGGAGCGAATCGCCTCCCACTTCAGTAGGTAGTTGGCCCGGCAATCGGCGCCGCGTGCGGTCATACCGCCGTACGGCTCGATGACTCGATTGCCAACCCTTAGCACGAAGAGTGTCGCCAGGCCGTGGCCGTCGGCATCCTGGGCCATCAGCAGCCGAGCCATGCCGAGGCGGGCGAATGCCTGCCACACACCCAGATACGATTCGTACGTCCTGATGACGAAGCCGGCCCGCTTAGCCGTCTCCTGGTAGATGGAATAGAACTCCGGCAGGCGATCGACGGTCGCGTCGACGATGGTGACAGCGCTCTTGCGAGCCTTGTTGACGTACTGGCGCCACTTCTTGCGAAGGTCGCCCCAAAGCTCCTCTTCACCGGTCCGAAGGTCAACCTGGCGAGTCCTAATCGGCTGTATCGGCGTCCCAACCCGCCAGCCGGTCCGTCGCAGGGCGTGCCGGAATTCGCCGTCCAGGTCCGCCGGGCCGTTGAGTTCGACCTCGGGCTCGATGCGAACGTGCGAGACGCGACTCCCGTTGGCCGCAAGGGCGTGGCGCAAAGCGCCGGTGAATGCCTCCAGTGCCCCCGGATTCCAGTGTTCGAAGACGGGTCCGCGCGGGGCGTAAGCAAATGCCCAGGGGAAAAGCCGCGGCTTCCGAACTAACAGTTGCACCCCGAATGCCGTCTCGACCGGCCCTGCGGCTTCGAAGTCCTCGTCCTGCAGGGTGCGCCTATCCAGGCTGCCCGTGAAACGCAGCGGAACCCAGCCGTTGGCAGCCTTGACCTCCGCCCAGGCTGAGGTCTGGAGGTAGGAGCCCGGATCCGACCGAGCGACAAACGCATCCCAGGCAGCCACTTGCGGAGCCAGGTCGACCACGGAACCGCGTGTCGGGGCAGCACCCCACTCGCGCTTCCTCTCCACGGTGACCTGCTCTGGCATGTGCGACCCCTCTCTGCTCCCAATGATTAGCGCGGCGAACCGTCGCTCGGCTCACCCTCGCCGCCGTGGGACGCGCCACCTGAGGGGGGCGTTTCGCCAGTTCTGGTGATGACGGCACGCGGGTGGGAAGCAGTGTACGCGGCCCGAAGTCGAGCGGGCGAAACATGCGTATAGATCTGGGTCGTGGCCAGACTTTCGTGGCCAAGCAACTCCTGCACGACACGCAAATCTGCTCCCCCATCGAGCAGATGCGTGGCGAAGCTGTGGCGCAGCGTATGCGGCGAAACACCCTCCGGTAGGCCGGCGGCCAGCCTGAGCCGCTCAATGCGCCAGCGGATCCCGCGCGCGCTCAGCGGCCCACCACGGTGATTGAGAAAGAGCTCGTCCGGTGAAACGCCTTCTGGCCCAGCGCCGGCGCGTGCGACCAACTCCGGCCGGCCATCGGCCATGTAGCGCGCAATGGCGACCCGCGCCGGCCGGCCCAGAAGCGACACCCTCTGCTTGCGGCCCTTGCCGGTGACTCGTACCTCGCCCCGCGTGAGTTCGACGGACCCGATCGTCAGCGAAGCCAGCTCGCCGATACGCAACCCGGCCGCGTAAGCGGTCTCGATGATCGCTACGTCCCGCAGCGCCAGCGCCGATTCAAGCTTTCCGGGTCCGTCGTGCGCGGCCGTTTCGAGGAGACGCTCCGTTTCGGCGATCGACAGTACGGCGGGAAGTCGACGCGGCTGGCGGGGCGTGGGCAAAGCGGTCAATGGGTTGCCTGGTGCCAATCCTGTCCGGACCGCGAACCTGTAGAAAGACCGCATCGCCGCGAGCCGTTGCGCGATGGTCCGGCGACTGTGCCCTTCCGAGAGGGTGGCGAGGTATGTCCGCAGCTCGCCGCGGGACGGCTGACGCCAATCGTGGGCGGACCCGGCCAGCCACGTGACGTATAGCTCCAACCCGGTTCGATAAGACCGGACCGTATTTGGCGATGATCCCCGAGCCTCGAGCGCTTGCAGGAACCGCTCAAGCGCGCCGGCCGCGGACACGGTCGCGGGTCCTGCCGGATCGCCGCTCATTCGGACCTGGCGGCACCCACGGCCCGCCTGGCGGGCGCCTTCCGCCCGCCGGAGGCGCGCCCACTGGACCCCGTCCCTGCCCGGGTCCCGAGGCGCCGTTTGGCACCCCCGGAGCTGGGTTTCGCCAGAGCCTCGGGATTGGCCTCGCCACCGGTCAGCTTCTGGCCAACAAGGTCCCCTGCCGGCAAATCTACTGTCGCGCCGCAGGCAAGGCAGATGCCAGCCTCACCGTTCCGGCCGATCGGCCCGCCGTCCGTGTCATGTAGAGCGCCGACGGGCTCGTGGGACGTGGTATTGCGGCACTTTGGATAGTTGGAGCAGCCCCAGAACAGCGAGCCCGTTCGCCGTGCCCGGCGCGTGACCAGATGGCCCTTCTTGCAGACGGCGCACCCGACCTCGAACGGCAGCTGATCCGGAGGTGGCGGCCCGTCCCGCTTGATGTAGTCGCAGTCCGGGTAGCGCGAGCAACCCATGAACGGGCCGAACCGGCCACGCCGTTGGAGCAAGACGCCGGCGTCCGTGGCTCCGCACTTGGGACAGGCCTCGACGGGAGCCGGCTCGCCGGAAGGAGCCTCAGCGCCCTCGGCCGTACCGGCGCCACCGGCAATGGCGATCTCACGGGTTTCCTTGTGCTCCGGGTAGTTGGAGCAGGCCAGGAACTCGCCATAGCGACCCAGGCGGATGACCATGGGATGGCCTTCGGAGCAAAGCTCGTCCGTGGGGCGCGTGGTGAAGTCCGCTCGCTTCAACTCCTTGGTCTTGAGGTCTATGCGCTCGCGGAACGGGCCGTAGAACTCGCGAACCACCGGCACCCACTCGCGCTTGCCGCTGGCGACATCGTCGAGTTCCCCCTCCATCCGCGCGGTGAACTCCAGATCGACGAATTCGCCGAAATGGGCCACCAGCAGGTCCGTCACGACCTCGCCGACCGGTTCCGGATAAAGCCGCCGCTCCTGGACCTTGACGTAGCCGCGGTCAACGATCGTCGAGATGGTCGCCACGAACGTCGACGGCCGCCCAATCCCGTGCTCCTCGAGGGCCTTGATCAAGCTTGCCTCGGTGTAGCGCGGCGGTGGCTCGGTGAAATGCTGCTGCGGCTCGACGGACTTGACCGACGTGACGTCATTCTTCTTGAGGGCCGGTAGCTGGCACTCCGGATCTTCCTCGGTGTCGTCCTGACCCTCCGTGTAGACCTTCGCGAAGCCCTCGAAGGTGGTCCGCGTTGCCGTAGCCCGCAGGCCGTACACATCGGCCGCCAGTTCCACGGTGGAGGTTTCCATTTCTTTGGACGCCATCTGGCTGGCCAGGGCGCGCTGCCAGATCAGCCGGTACAGGCGCGCCTCGTCGTTGCCCAGCCGACGGGCAGTGGCCTCCGGATCGCGTTCAAAGGATGTTGGCCGGATCGCCTCATGGGCTTCCTGAGCGTTGCGAGTTTTGTTCTTGAAGACGCGGCCCTTGGGCGTCTTGTATTCGGGCCCGAAGCGGGCTTCTATGACCTTCGCCGCCTCGGCCATCGCCTGGCTCGACATGGCGACCGAGTCGGTTCTCATGTAGGTGATCAGGCCGACCTGACCTTCGTCCGTCTCGACACCCTCGTACAGGCGCTGAGCGGCGCTCATGGTTCGCTTGGGCGAGAACCCGAGCTTGCGGCTCGCTTCCTGCTGGAGGCTGGAGGTGGTGAAGGGCGGCGCCGGGTTGCGACTCGTGTGCTTGCTCAGAACGTCCGTGACCACGGGACGGCCGGCTCGGATGGCTGCGGCATGACGCTCGGCGGTCTCGCCGTCGGCGACTTCCGGCTTCTTGCCGTCGATCCGAACCAGGTCTGCCTCGAACGCGACGGCTTCCGGAGATAGCAGCGTGGCCTTGAGGGTCCAGTACTCGCGGGCGTTGAAGGCGCGAATCTCGCGTTCGCGATCGACCACGACGCGGACCGCCACCGACTGAACGCGGCCCGCGGACAGCCCCGCCCGAACCTTCCGCCACAGCAGCGGGCTCAGGGTGTAACCGACCAGTCGGTCCATGACCCGCCGCGCCTGCTGGGCGTCGACCAGGTTCGTGTCTATGTTCCGCGGCGTGGCGAAGGCGCGCTGGATGGCGGCCTGGGTGATTTCGGAGAACGTTACCCGCCGCGTGCGCTCCGGGGCGAGCTGCGCGGCCTGTGCGACGTGCCAGGCAATCGCCTCTCCCTCACGGTCAAGGTCTGTCGCCAGGTAGATTAGGTCCGCTTTGGCGGCGGCCTTTTGGATTGCCGCGAGTTGCTTCTTGCGGTCCGCCACGACCTCATAGACGGGCGCGAAATCATGGTCCACGTCCACGCCCAGCTGATTCTTGCCTGGATTCTCCGGCAGGTCGCGGATATGACCGTACGAGGCCAGGACCGTATAGCCCGGGCCGAGATAACGTTCGATCGTCTTGGCCTTTGCGGGCGACTCGACGATTACAAGGTTGCCACTCATCCGCGGGAGTCTAGCATCAGCCACTCACCGGGCCATTGGCAGTGGCTTTGACTCGGGCGCGGCGAGCACTGGAAGACTTGCGGAACCGCATCCCAGAGCCGCCGCCGCGGAGGTCAGGCGTCGCGGACCCGCCTCAAGAGGTCAGGGTCTATCTCGTCCGATTCGGACTCTGGAGGGCCCTCGGCGGCCGTGCCGGCCCCTGACCCGGCCTCGCCGTCTCCGCCGGCGCCCCAAGCCGGCCGAGCGAGTCGAATCGCAGAGCCCTCGACCTCGACATCCGTCTTGTCGTCGGTCGCGTGGGCCTCCAGGGAGGCGGTACTGATTTCCATGAACCTGATATGCGTCAAGGGAATCACAAACGTGGAATCAGACCTGTCCACAAAAACCGGCTGCTGTCCGGCCATCGTTCGAAGGTTGCAAGAGATGACCGAAACGTCGACTTGTTTGGGCGCGGCAACCAGGTCGGCCATGATCGGCTGCTCGTTCAGCAGGTGGACGACAACATTACGAAGCATCGGGCGGACTCACACGCACCCCAATTGAGAGCCGACGCGGCAGCCGAGCGTCAGCCGTAGAAGTCGATCACGACCCGGACGATACCGCCGTTGACCCAGATGCCGACGCCGGCGCTAGTGAAGTCAGGAGCCATGATGTTGTAGTAGTGCTCGCATCGGCACCGATACTCGTTCTGATAAAAGATCTCGACCTTGATCATCCCCGACTTGCCCGCATTGGGCGGTGAGGCGATGTTCTCGCCCCAGGAGCCGCCGCCGTATCCCTTGGATGCCAGGCGGCTGTGCGGGTTGGTGCCGCGCCAGAAGTGATTGAGGGCAAGCCGGTTGCGAGCCATAAACTCGGCGTAAGGCCGCGAGACGTTGTTCGAGATGCCGGCGTTAAGGCGCAGCGCGTCCTGGGCGGGCATGGTGTGATGCGTGGCGGTACTGCATCCGCCGCTACTGGTAACCCAGTTACCGGTTCGGGTGCAGTTCATGAGGCGCAGGTAGTAGACCTCGGAGCCGTAGTAGGGCGCGCTGCCGGAGGAAGCTCCGCCTGACCAGGCGATGGTGCGAGAAGCCGGCTTGGCCACTGTGAAGGTCGCCGAGGCCGCCGCCAGGAGCGCCATCCCATCCTTTGACCTGGCTCCTGCGCCGACCTTGGCAAGGACCTTAGAGCCGAGCTTGAAGTCCTTCGCGAGGCTCATCACCAAGACTGTGTCGCCCTCGGCCCAATAGAGGTCACCGGCAATTGCCTTGCCGCCAACTGTCACCGAGAAAGCCTTCTGAGTCGAAACCTTATCCATCGGCTCGGTGAAGCGCACGGAAACCGGCTGACCCGGGTCCAGCGTCGTAGTGTGGTCGCGAGGCCGGAACCGCATGACCTCGGGCCTTGCCATGGTGTGGGCCACGAGATCGGCAACCTTCTGGATATCCGAACCGGACGAGTCTGTCACGGTTGGTCCACTAAAGCTGACCGTGTAGGCGGTGCCAGGAGCAAGCGACGCCTTGGGTGTCATGGTGAAGACCTGTGAGCCCGCGTCCGTCGGGTCGTCTCCGGTGATGGTCGCTTCCACCTTAGGCACGATCTGAAATCGCATCGCCACGGTGGCCAGCTTGACCGGGCGGTCGAAAGTGATCCGGAACGCCGTCGTCGGCGCAACCTTCCCGCCCACCATCACGGTTGCGGAGATCTTTCCGCTCGTCAGCGATCCGGTGGCGAAGAGCGCCCCCACGGGACCGTTCAGCCTCATGCCCTGCTGGTCCGTCGCCGAGGCAGCGATCGTGACCTGGTAGGAGGTGTAGGGCTCCCAGTGCGGTGTCGGGACTAGAGAAAGGATTCGGCCGGTGCCGTCCCAAGCGAGGCTGAAGGGTGTCGCCATCGGGTCGACGGTCAGCGCAGCTGCAACCGACGCGGGGTTCATTGGCTTATTGAATTGGATCTGGAACGGGGCGTCGAGCGGCACAGAGGCGTCAATGCTGCCGGCAACTCCTGCGGGAGTTAGCGGCGGAACAGAACCCGGTTGGGTGCCGGTAACGCCTTTGATGGGTAGGCCCATGAGCAGGCCGGCGGCGACGAGAACGACAGCCATGGCGACTGCCACGAACTGCGCGATCGCGGACCGGCGGACGAACGTCGTGACGTAGACGAACGCAAATGCCGGTACGGCAAGCGCAGCGACAGCGATCTTTCGCACTGCGGCGGTCTCCTATGGCGGACGGGACCAGGGACCCGCTCCGAGGGGCCAGAAGCAGCCTAACACCGCGGCTAGGGTGGCGGCAACTCGCGCAGCGCTCCTATCGCCCCCGGAATATGGGGCCGGTGCGCCGTCAGGAGCTAGACGCAACGAAGTACTTACGCCTCGAAGTGGCCCTTCGGGGCCGTGGCTGGCGTTCCAATTGCGCCTTTCCTATCCGATTTGCCCTACCGGGTCTTCACCTTGTCTTTACCTTTCGACGCACCAAGACTGTTGCGTCGAACGTCTCAGGCCTGAGTAAACGCGTAGGAGAGGTCTTCGATGTTGGGGGATTGGCGACGTCGCCACGGGCGTGAACTGGGGGTTCTGGTGCTGCCGATTGGCGCACTGCTGGTAATGCTGATCCTGGTGCTAGCCATCGGACGATACCCGTCCTGACGGAGCGGGCGACAGTCGGCCGGAACAGCTCAGTGGTGGCGCCACACGGCCACGCTGCTCAATGACTCCCGGGTCCTCATCGCCGCCGGCGGCAAGTACCTATGAGCACTCGCCAGTCGCCGGGTAAGACAGCTCGGCTGAGTCGCGAGATTGGGCCGCCTGCTTCACGACGGTCACCAAGTCCGACGCCGTTCCGAACCTGTCCACTCCCGTGGCCAGAGAGCCGCAGGCAGGCCTGCATTCAGCCCGCGAGAACCATTGGGAACGCCAATCGGTGCCGCGCATCATATTGCCGTGGCCCGGGGGAAGGAAGATTGAACGGTTGGCGGAAGCCGATCGTAAATCTCGTATAGGAGCCCTGAGGAGACCCATTGATCGAACTGGCCGCGGCACAACTACGCGACGACGACCGCGTTGCCGAGCTGCTGCTGGCCGGCGTCCCGGAGGCTCATCGGCTGGCCTCGTGGATACTGCGCGATCCTGTGGGTGCGGAAGACGCCGTTCAGGAGGCCCTGCTGCGGGCGTGGAGCCGGCGGCGGGACATCCGGTTTGAACTGGGTGAGCCACACCGCTGGTTCATGAGGATCGTGGTCAACGTCTGTCGTGACGACCTTCGGCGTCGCCGCCGCCAGCCCGTGACGACGATCGAACTTGCAGCCGAGCCGCGGTGGACTCCTGCCGCCGCCGACGATCTGGGTCCCGTGATCGCCAGACTCACCGACGATGAGCAGATTGTGCTGGGCCTCCGCTATGGGCGTGACCTCACGATCCCGCAGATCGCGATCCACATCGGCCTCCCTGAAGGCACGGTCAAATCCCGACTTCACTACGCCCTGGAGCACGTCCGCGCCGCGCTCGATGCCGAACGCCGGGCGGAGGAGGAGAGACGATGAATGTCCCCGATCTCGAAACGAGGGTCCGGTCCTACTACGAGAGGTTCGAGCCGACCGACTCCACGCGGCTGGCCATGGCCTCCTCCAGGCTGCTGGAAGACGCGCGCCGGCCCCAACCCCATCGCTTCCTATGGCCTACAGTCCGGCTGGCCGTGACGCTTGCCGGCGCCGCAGTTCTGCTTGCCGTCATGGTGCTTCCGCGCCTCGGCGGCGGCATTGTTGGCCCGGGATCCGGCTCGGGCTCGCCCGGACCGACGTTCAACCTGCCGTCCGCCCTGAACGCCCAGGTCGACGAGGCTGGGCTGATGCGCACGGGCGGCATCTGGGCCGTCCAGGGCTCGTACTTCCTCACGTCCACGGACAACGGCGCGACCTGGCGGGCCGGATCGTTCCCGAGCCCGACCGAGACCGTGCCCCTCGGCGAGATCTTCGTCCTCGATCAGGATCATGCCTGGGTCATCGAGTCGAACTGGGTGAACGGCAGTCTGGCCACGCCGTCGGTCCCAGGCGGGCTGTTCGTGCTCGATCGAACCGCCAATGGCGGCCGAACCTGGCAGTCGACGACCGTCTCGGGAGACTCCCGCTGTGACAGGACGACCATGTCATTTGTCGACACCAACCACGGCTTCATCATGTGCTCGACCCCGTCAACCGCCGGCCCCAACGGGCCCAACAACCAGACGATCACCCATGCCATCAAAGGTTCGGCCGCGGTTCTGGGGACCGTCGACGGCGGAGCGAGCTGGTCGGTGGCCGGAAATGCCATCGGCCTCGGGTCGCAATTCACCGCCAGCGATGCGAATACGCTCTGGTCGGCCCCGGACTACACGTCGTCGACATACTCGGGCACCGCCATGGCGGTCAGTCGAGATGCCGGCCGGACCTGGTCGACGGTCGATCTGCCCGACCTGGCGTCCGTCCCCGCGGAGGCCAATGTCGGCGTTGCGGCCGGGCCGGTCTTCTGGGATGCCGCGGACGGAGCCATCGCAGTCGGTGTCTTCTTGAACGGGTCGGAAACGCCGCCTGCAATCTGGTTCTACCGAACCTCCGATGCCGGCCGGTCGTGGACCGTGGTCAAGAAGCCGACCGACTTTCCGATGTTGGACTTCCCGCCCTCCGCTCTGGTCGGACGCCAGTGGGCGGCCAGAATGCTGGGCAACTCCAACTTGACCGTGAGCAGCGACTTCGGGGCGAGCTGGACGGTTGTGGCCGGGTCCGGGATGCCCGAGAACACATCGTTCTTGACGGTAGACCTGATCGACAAGGACCGCGGCATCGCCACCGTGTTCGGGACTCAGGGGACTCGTGTGCTGATGCAGACCTCGGATGGTGGCCGGACGTGGCACCCCGCCGACTTTGGCAATGCGCGGGCGAAGGTGTCGTCCACGTCGGCCGATCCGGCCTCAGCCCAGAACCTGGCCGACAACTTCGAAACGATGGCCATTAAGGAACCGCCGACTGCCTGGAACATGCTATCCGCGTACTCGCAGAAGGCGTGCGGGAGCGAATCGGGGTTCGCAGCGGCGGAGGCAGCGCTCGCAAAACGGACGAACTACAAGTACGAGGTCAGCAAGCCTACCCAGAGTGCCGATCTCCTCAGCCGGCAGAACCTCGGCCCTGGCTTATGGGGCGCCCTGAACGCCTTGGCCGATGTGAGCCGGGCCTACGTGGTGGTGGTGACGTTCCCGGGAACAGCGGAGCCGGCGGAGACGGTCGTCGCGGCTCCGTTGGCCGCCACGGGCGACTGGCGCATCTGGGCCACGACGACGCCATAAGGTCCGGGGCCGGTTCTGGCCTCACCATCCAGGCCCGCCAACGATCCGGGTCTGCGCGCGGTCACTCGCGACGAGTCGTCCTGACGAACCAACTCCGGACGTGTCCAAGGAACTTGACCGGGACCGTTCCGTTGCGCAGCGCGTGCCACCCGGACCGAGGCTAGCAACGACCCTTGACGCCCCGTCGGGTAACCCGAACGCTGAGCGGGCAGCTGCACTTTCTGGCTTGGACGTCCATCACCGGCCCGCATCTGAGACTGCCTCATAGACGAGGCGGTAAGTGGTTGCTCCTTCTGGAGAGGCCCACGTCGGTGGCCGAATCCTTCTCAAACATCTGGAGGAATAGAGTGTCTCTTCACCCACGTCGAACTCGTTGGTGGGCAATGCTCACCTCGACCGCGCTCGGTGGCGCTTTCCTGCTGGCCTCCGTCATACCCGGGAGCGCGCTCGCCGCAGGCGGCGTAACCCACTACGTCATGGCGCCGTCGCCGATCGCACCGACGGCCAGTCTGGCGGCCGGCACCACCAAGACAGTCACCGTGTCGGCTGAGGATTCCACCAACGCCCTAGTCCCTGGGGCCATCATCTACCTGTCCTTCTCGCAGACCTCCAGCGGCGGTTCCGCTAGCGTTGGCACCACGGCTCTGTCTTCGACGCCGGTTCCGTTCACCGCGACCACGGGCCAGGTCTCGCTGACGTATAAGACGCCCGCGGTCCTGCCGATGGGCGGCAAAGACATCGTCAAGGCGGCCAATTCGAAGTCTCTGGCGACCATCACGGCCTCGGACGTCTACTCATTCGCCAAGGTCGCGAAATACGCTTTCACGGATCCGATCGCTGCCCCGGGCACGCTTGCCGCGGGTGCGGCCGTGGCCGTCACGCTTACGTCGTTGAATAGCGCCAGCGTCGCCGTTTCCGGCGCCGTCGTGTACCTGTCCTTCGTGGCGGCTACTGGTGGCGGCACGGCGAGCGTCGGCGCGACCGCGCTCTCCTTTGCCCCGGTTGCGTTCACCTCGAATGTGAGCGGCCAAATCGTAATCACCTACCACGCGCCGGCGATCCTGCCGACGACGGGCACCGACGTCATCACGGCAACCGACGCGGCCAAGAACGCCACGATCACGAGGTCGGAAGGCTACTCGTTCGGTACGCCAAATTCGTACGCCTTCAGCCCGAGTCCGATCGCCGCGACCGGCACGTTGACTGCAGGTAAGACGGTGTCCATTCAGTTCAGCGTCCTTGATAGCAGCGGGCATCCGGTCTCCGGCGCGACTGTTTGGCTCAACTTCACGCCGACGACGAAAGGCGGCGCCGCCAGCGTCGGCGCCAAGGCTCTCTCTGCGACCCCAGCCAAGTTTGTGACCGACAGCACGGGCACGATGACGGTGACGTACAAGACTTCCGCGACGCCCCCGTTGACTGGTACCGACACAATTCAGGCCGAGAACTCGAAGTCCGCTCCGACCGTGACCGCGGCCGACGCGTACACGTACTGAGCTAATCCGCGCATGGGGCCCTCTCCGAAAACCGGCAGCGGGCCCATGCAGTCCTTCTCCGGGCTCCATTCAGTTTCTTCGCGCGGCGCGCACAGCCGCCACTTCTCCGAGGCATAACCCGCATATGAATCGGGTCGTGTAACCTAAGGCGCCTGTTGGGGGCGCCTCGCCAATCGGAGGAGCAGAGTGAACTTCAACGTCTTCCTGCCGCTCTGCTCGTCGCTGCTCAGCCTCGTCTTCTGCGCTCTCCTGTTTGGTCAGTGGCGGGATAGGCGACGGTCATACCAGGCTGTGTGGGCCATCGGCATGATCTGGTACGGGCTGAGTGCAGGCACCGAGTTTCTTGGCGGGGCCTTCGGCTGGTCCGAGCCGCTGTACCGGGCCTGGTACCTTATCGGCGCGATCTGGGTTGCCGGCTGGCTCGGACTCGGTACTGTGTTGCTGCTCGGCAAGACGAGGTTCGGCTACGCTTTCGCGGGCTCGCTCTTCCTGGCCGGGCTGTTCACCGCGCTCAGCCAGGCGAAGTACAACTACGCCGACAGCGGGGTCGCCCCGATCCTCTACTTCGGGATAGCGGCGGTGTTGGCAGCGGCCATTGCTGTGGACACGTTCCGCGGCGGCGCGACATGGCCCCGGCTGGCGGCGGGGGCCTTGGTCGTTGGCACACTCATCTCGGCGGTCATGATGACCTTGGTGTCGCTCCCCTACCCTGGCTGGGTCGTCGATCCCGTCACCCACATCCCGACAGGCGCGCTCTTCCCGGGCTACCTCCGTCTTCTGACGCCTTTCTTCAACATAACCGGGGCCTTCGCCCTCACCTTGGGCGGGATCTATAGCACGTACATCTTCATGCCCAAGCGCCGACTCATGCGCTACTCGCTGAGTCGAAACCAATCCCCAGCGCGGTACATCGGCAACCTGATGGTGGCACCCGTCGCCATCGTCGTGAACCTGGCCTTCTCGGTCCCGGTCACGCTTGCCGCGCTGCTCACGGGCCGGCTTAACAGCCGCGTCCCGGCCACATTGCTGATCGCCATCGGCGGCCTGATCCCGGCGATCACCAGCGGCCTAAATCGGTTCGGCGACAGCAGCGCATTCTTCGTTGGCGAGTTTCTTGGGGTCGTCTTCCTGTTTGCGGGATTCTTGGTCTCCATCGAGGTCTTCCGCGAGATACGGGTTCCGTTCACGGGCATCGTGCTGCTGTCGCGGGCCCGTGAGGAGATCACCTGACCAGGAAGCAGACCATCGAGGCCTGGTGCGATTTGTTCTAGTTAGTCAGACGCTCGGCCTCTTGCCGGCGCGTCCGGGCCAGCGGGCGAGAGGGCCGGCTGGCGCGTAGCGACCGTACGTGCCGGTGACCAGGCCACGCAGTTCCAGCAGAGTAAGGGCGCTCAGGATCGCCGCGACGGAGAGCGACGTGTGCCGGGCTAGCTCGTCGGCGCTGGCCGGGCCGGCAGCGAGGAGTTCCGCAAGGGCCCTCTCCACTCCGCCGAGCGACGCCAGCGCGGCTTCCGGTCCAGCGGTCGGCACCTGCGAGGCGGGGCCGCCGCGGGCGCCGCCGGGGAAAGCCTGGTCCGAACCGGCCAACTCGAGGTCTTCGAGCAACTCGGGGATGCCGCATACCACCCGCGTCTGACCCGGGAAACTGCGCAGGAAAGCGTGGCAGCCGGCGCTAGTCGGGGCATCGAACGGGCCAGGGACTAGGAAGCAGTCCCTCCCCTGCTCAAGCGCCCAGCCCGCGGTGATCAACGCTCCACTGCGACGGCCCGCCTCCACAACCACCGTGGCGTCGGACAGCCCACTCACCAGGCGGTTGCGTCGCGGAAACGTGCCCCTGGTGGCTGGCGTGTCCGGCGGCATCTCCGCCACCACCGCGCCCCCGGCAGCGACGATGGCATCCGCCAGCCTCTCGTGGGCCTTGGGAAAGAGTCGGGCGTGGCCGCCGCCCAGCACCGCAACCGTGGATAGTCCCTCGCCAACGACGGCCGCGTGGGCCACTCCGTCTATGCCGACCGCCAGCCCAGACACCACCACGGCCCCTGCCCGAGCAAGCGCCGACGCGATCCAGGAGGCAATCAATCGGCCCTTGTCCGTCGGCAGACGAGTTCCCACAACAGCGACAGATCGCCGTGCGGATAGGGCGTCCACGGCGCCGCGCACGAACAGCAGCGGTGGAGGCATTTCGACGCGACGTAAGCGCCCTGGGTAGCACTGATCGTCCAGGGTCACGACGCCCAGCCCGAGGGAGCGCGCCCGGTCCGCCACCGCGGGCGGCTCCGCGGCGCACCGGCAAATCCGGAGGGCAAGGTCCGGTCCGAGCGTTCCGCGACGGGTCGCTGGCCGGCCGGAAGGTTCGTCCGTGTCGGCGATCCCGTTCTCCGCGTCCAGGTCGCGCTCGGCGATGGCCTCCCGCAGACGCGCGCCACCACCTTCCTCCGCAGCGGCCCTCAGAACGCCCCGAGCCGACCCGAAGGCATCCAGCAACGCGGCGAATGTTACGGGGCCTAGCCCAGGGATCGACAGGAGAGAGACCCAAGCGTCCTTCTCCGTCCCGGTTGTCCGCGCCATGGCGAGTGCATCGGGGGCCGTCACATCTGCAGTTACCGGAAACGCCCGCCCCGCCTCTGCTGCTCGTCTCGGTACGAGCGGCCCGAAGGTCTGCACGCCAAGCATCTGTCAGCCCACCAATGCCATATCTGGCCGCCGACCGGAAGGCGAGCGGAATCGGGCGGCCTCGTCCAGATGAGACCCCCCGACCTCCTCGGAACCCGCCAGATCGGCAACGGTCCGAGCGACGCGCAGAAGCCGTTCCGTGCCGCGGGCACTCCAGCCCTCGAGATCCGCCAGCCTTATGGCGTGATTCTGCTCCACGGTCCCCAGCCGGCATGCTGCCCGCAAAGCTCTGCCACTCAGTCGCGAGTTGGAGCAGCCGCGATTCTCGAACTGGCGGCCACGCGCCGCAGCCACTCGTGCCGCCACCACGGCCGAATCCTCTGGCGTTGCCGCGCCAACGTACTCTTCCGGCCGGACTCGGGGCATGTGAACCCATAGGTCGATGCGATCGCGCAGTGGCCCGGAGATACGGCCCGCGTAACGATCCACGGCCGCGGAGGGGCAACGACACCGACCATCTCCCTCGCCGGCATGGCCGCACGGGCACGGGTTCATGGCCGCGATTAGCTGGAAACGAGACGGAAAGACGGCGGCCCGGCCCACTCGGGCGATCGAGACTTGGCCGTCCTCCAACGGCTGACGCAGGGCCTCCAGCGTGGCGCGATCGAATTCGGGTAGTTCGTCCAAAAACAGGACCCCGTCATTCGCAAGCGTGACCTCGCCCGGCGAGAGGTGCGGTCCGCCGCCGACCATGGCAGCGTATGAAATAGTGTGGTGGGGCGACCGGAAAGGCCTGCCGCGGACGAGGTCGCGCAGCGGCGCCGTTCCGGAGACCGAGGCGATGATCGACGCCAGCCGCGCCTCATCGTCATCCAGCGGTGGTAGCAGACTCGGCACAGTCCGCGCCAGCAGCGTCTTCCCGGAGCCGGGCGGGCCGACCATGACCAGACCGTGGCCCCCCGCCAGAGCCAGCTCCAATGCCCGTCGCGCCTCCGCTTGACCACGCACTTCAACGAGGTCAGGCCCGAATGTGACCGCCGCGGGTCCGCCAACCGATGCTCCTTCGGCCGCACCGTCTCCTGCCCCTGCCGCTCCATCGGCCGCGCCGTCCCCCGCCAGCTCCACCCGGCGCGGCCGCGTGCGGCCGCGCCCTCGACGGCTTTCGCGTAGCACCATTGCCGCCTCTGCCAGGCTCGACGCCGCAACCACCTCTATGCCACCCGCCAGGCCGGCCTCGTCCGCGCCCTCCGCCGGAACCACCACTCGGCCTACTCGGCGCCGCGCCAGCGCCGCGACCATAGGCAGCAGCCCCGGAACGGCACGCAGTTCCCCGCCCAGGGACAGCTCCCCGAGGACAGCCCAACGTCCGTTGGCCGCGACCTGTTCCGACCCAACCAGTATCCCGAGGGCAATTGCCAGATCCAGCGACGCGCCGCTCTTGCGCAGTTCTGCGGGTGCGAGGTTGACCGTGATTCGCCGGGGCGGGTATTCGTAGCCCGAATTTCGGATGGCGCCGCGCACTCGCTCACGGGCTTCCTGCAGCGCCGTGTCCGCCAGGCCGACGATCGTGAACCCGGGCAGTCCCGGCGCCACGTCAACCTCGACGCGGATGGGCCTTCCCTCGAGGCCGTAAAGTGTGGCGGAGAGCAGTGATGCAAGCACGCGCCGACACTAGAGTTGGCGGCTCACCTGCCGCTTATCGAGGAATTGCAGCGACTGCCGCGCTCCCGGCGGCAGCCCTCCACCGGCCCCTATCGGGCGTGTGCGACAGCGGCCGCGACGTCTTTCTCGAGCGCCTTGACCAGGTCGAATAGGTTCCGCCCCAAAACAGAGTCCGCCTTGGTGTACATGAAGGGGGCGCCGCTGTTTAGGGCGCCGATGGCGGCCCGATACTCGTTGATGACCTGGTAATCGATCCTCCGCTTGAGCGCGCTCTCGGCATTCTTTACGTTGATGCCGGTGAAGGCGTTGGATCGGTTTAGGACCAGCTTGACCTTCTGGTCCGAGTAGCCCAGGTGGCCGATCGTCTCAAGAACCAGCCTTACGTTCTTCAAGCAGGGCAGGTCCGCCGTCATCACGACGAAGATCATGTCCGCGACATCCATGAGCCGCAGGTTAATCTCGTCCAAGCGCTTGTCGACGTCGATGACGATGTAATCGAAGTCGTTGGCCATGTGGGTGATGATGCTCGGCAGGTGGTCCGCCGTAACAAGCTCGGCCGTTTCGGGAGACGGCGGCGCCAGCAACAGGTCCACACCCGATTCGTGCCTGACTAGTATCTGACGGATGTAGTCCATGTCGATGGTCTGCGCCGTGGCCAGGTCCACGATGCTGGACCGGTCCAGCCCCAGGTCGAGGAATACGCGATGGTCCCCGAACTGGAGATTGGCGTCGATCAGACAGACGCGCCGACCCAACTCCTTATGGAGCGCGATCGCAGCGTTGATAGCGATCGTGGTCGTACCCACGCCACCCTTGGCGCCGTAGAACAGGATCACCTTTGCGGGCTCGCGCTTCTTGGGCGCAGCCGGAGCTGCGACGCCTCGCCGCGCCGGTACAGGGAGGCCTTCCGTCGGGGCGTAGCGCGACAGCAGGCTCCGCATGCGGGCCATGAGTTCCGCCGGGTGGAACGGCTTGATCAGGTAGTCGTCCGCGCCGGAACGCAGCGCCTTACCGCGCTGGTCTGCCTCTCCCTCGGACAGCAGCAGGATGGCCGGCGTGTGAGTCGACGGCCCGTCCTCCATGCGCAACCTTTGAATGACCGTGAACCCGTCCACGCCCGGTAGGTTGGCGGCCACCAGAACGAGCGCCGGCCTGTCGCTGCGCGCGATCCGAAGGGCTTCCGGTCCCTCGCTCGAGGCAATGACCTCAAAGCCGGCCTGCGACAACGCGTTGCCGAGGGCCCGCTGCACGGTCGGATCTGCATCGACTACGAGGATCCTAATCGCCATTGACTCACCACTGTGCGACGGCGCGAGCCATCGATCGTTTACGGAGGCGCAGGCGCGCCACAAATTGCTGCCGCTGGGACGACGCGCTCCTGCGGAGCGAACCAGGCACGATTATAGGCAAGGTTGAACGCTGGAGGCATCGGTCGTTCCGCGAGACCTCCAGCGAGAACCATACTCCGAGCGTTGCCCGGTTAAGTACCCACGTCCTCGGTACCTGACGTCATCCCGCCGCGGATCATCGATGAGATAGGGTTCATCAGCTGCGTAAATTCCATGGGGATCACGAACTTGGTGGAGGCTCCGGCTCCGAGGGTCTTGAGCGCATCGAGGTACTGAAGTGTCATCGTTTTCTGGTCGATGCCATGGGCGGCCTTGAAGATCGTCTGAAGCGCCTCACTGAAGCCCTGGGCGCGCAGGATGGCCGCCTGCCGATCGCCCTCGGCGCGGAGAATGCTGGATTGCTTGTCGCCCTCGGCCACGTTGATCGTCGCCTGCCGGGCGCCCTCGGACTCGGTGATGACGGCGCGCCGGGTGCGTTCGGCTGACAGCTGGCGATTCATCGCGGTCTGGACATCGCGTGGCGGCGTGATCTCGCGGATCTCGACCGTCGTGACCTTGCCGCCCCAGCGCGAGGTGACCTCGTCGAGCTTGGTCCTGAGCACCTCGTTGATCTGGTCGCGCCGGGAGAGGACGTCGTCAAGCGAAATGTCGCCGATGACCGCCCGCAGGGTGGTCGTGGCAACCCCC
>JANYJG010000156.1 GCA_025358515.1 Chloroflexota bacterium | reverse complement strand
CCCCGTCGGTCGATTCCATGCTGTGGCTGGCTTCTGAGAATCACCGGAGCCACGGCTGAGAGGTAGCTGAGAAGGTTTGGCGACGACCGGCCGGACGCTAGGGCTGCGTCCGCGGCGCCGAGCGGAGCCGGCGCAGGAAGGTGAAGGCGACGACCGAGATGATGAGTTGGATCACCGGCATGAGACTGTCGAGATCGACTCCCTCGCCGTTCGGGTCTGCCGCGATCAGCCAGGGGTGGCTCGCGCCGCCGGCGATGTGGAAGTTGATGTTCATGAAGATCGTTACAACGCCGCCCAGCACGATGACTGCAAGGACGAGCTGCCGGCCGGTGAAGCCGAGCTTGGACCAGCCGGCCATCCAGAACAGAGCGGCCACGATGAGCGCCACGCCGAGCGTGAGCTCCCCAGCCGTGACCAGATAGCCGAACAGCTGGCCGTTCGGGATCACGACGCTGTCGAGAAACGACTTGTACGGGCCCGACAGATCCTTGGTCTGATCGGACAGCGTCCCCGCGAGGCCGGTTGCGAAGTCGGCGGAGAGCAGCTTTGCCAGGCCTGAGATGAGCCACTCGTAGCCGAGGAATATCTGGACCGCGAGCAGACCCACGAGCAACGGGCGGGCGCTGCCTTCGAAGAACACCTCTGGTCTCTTGTCTTGCACCGGTAGTCCTCCAAGCGGTTCAATAGGCGGGTTCGTCTCAATTGTCGGCGGCTACATGAGACGTACATGAGTTCGGGCTGAGAACCGCCGGAGGAGGTCGGCCTGTGCGAGGTCCCAACGCCGACACGCTCGATCTCAGGTCGACCTCATCTCGCACTCAGGGGTCTCGGCTATGATCGAAGGCACGGGGCCGGTCGGCAAATACCTGACCGGATACGCGCGAGGCAGTCCGAACGGGAGCAAATCTCATGAGCAGTGGAGTGTTCGACGCAGGAGGCCTCCTGCGGGCCACCAGCGCAGGCGCCCTGGAGCAATACCTGCGGCGCCACAAGGGAGTCGAGCTGGCCGAGGCAAACCCAGTCTCGCAGACGGTAACCGTCGCCTACGACGCCAAAGCGCTGCGCGCTGACGACGTCCGGAGGCTCATCCAGGAATTCGGTTGCTCGTGCGGCGGAGAGATCGTGCCGAGCAATCTATGCCAGGACGAACGCAAGGCGGCCATCGGCGCTGCCATCGCCCATAGCCACGTGATGGCCCCGCCGCCTGAAGGGGCTGCAGCCGCGCCGCACGACAAACACGCTGGCCACGTGATGGCCCCGCCAGCCGCGCCGGCTGGATCGGCCGCACCAGCTGGAACCGCGCCCGTCTCCGGTGAGATGGCTCAGACCGCCCATGGCATGGGCCACGGCGGCGGGATGACCATGGACGAGATGGTCCGCGACATGCGCAACCGCTTCATCGTCGCATTCATCCTGGCGATCCCGATCTTCCTGTACTCGCCGCTGGCGACCGAGGTCTTCAATATCCGCCTCGGGACCCCGTTTGGGGTGGACGCGAATATCCTGTCCTTCCTGCTGGCCACGCCCGCGGTCCTGTGGAGCGGGAAGATGTTCTTCGTCGGCGCCTACCGGGCACTCCGGCATCGCACTCTCGATATGTCGGTCCTCGTGGCGCTATCGGTTGGCAGCGGCTACCTGTTCAGTGTCGCCGGCACGTTCCTCTTCAAGGGCGAGGTCTTCTACGAGGCGGCGGTCGTCCTGCTGACGTTCGTCCTGTTCGGCCACTGGCTGGAGATGCGCGCTCGGGCCGGAGCCTCGAACGCGATGAAGGCGCTCCTCAACCTGACTCCGCCAAAAGCGACCGTCATCCGGGGCGGCGAGCCGATCGAGGTCCCGACATCGGAGGTCGTGCTCGGCGACGTCGTCCTTATCAAACCCGGCGACAAGGTCCCGGTCGATGGCGTCATCGTGGACGGCGCATCGAGCGTCGACGAATCGATGATCACGGGCGAGAGCGTCCCGGTCGAGAAGACGGTCGGCTCCAACGTCATCGGCGCGTCGATCAACAAGACCGGCACATTCCGGTTCAAGGCCACGAAGGTCGGCGCGGACACCGCTTTGGCCCAGATCGTCAAGCTCGTGCAGCAGGCCCAGAACTCCAAGGCGCCGGCTCAGCGACTCGCCGACCGAGCCGCCCAGTGGCTTGTCGCCGCCGCCGTCATCCTCGGTCTGGTGACGTTCTTCGGCTGGCTGACGATCGGTGGATCGACGTTCATCTTCGCCCTCACCCTCGCCATCACCGTGGTCATCATCGCTTGCCCCGATGCCCTGGGCCTGGCCACGCCGACCGCGATCATGGTCGGGACCGGTCTCGGCGCGCTCAACGGGATCCTTTTCAAGAACGCGACGGCCCTTGAGCAGGCCTCCAAGATCAGCGCAGTCATCTTCGACAAGACCGGCACGCTCACGATCGGCCAGCCGAAAGTGACCGAGCTTGTCGGCGCGAGCAAGTCGGTGAGCGAGGACGAGGTCCTGCGACTTGCGGCTTCGGCCGAGGGCTCCAGCGAGCATCCACTCGCCCAGGCCGTCGTTGACGCGGCCAAGGAACGCAAGCTCGCGCTCGTCGACGCGACCGACTTCCAGGCCGTCCCCGGCCACGGGCTCGAGGCGAAGGTCGACGGTCGGAGCGTACTCGTGGGTAATGCCAAGCTCCTGCGCGATCGGAAGATCCCGTTCGACGGCCTGACCGCTCGGGCCGACGAGCTGGAAGGCGCGGGACGGACGGTGGTGCGCGTCGCCGTCGACGGCAAGGCCGGGGGTCTGATCGCCATCGCCGACGCGGTCCGTCCGAGCGCCAAAGAGACCATCGACCGCCTGCACAACCTCGGCATCCAGGTTGCGATGCTCACCGGCGACAACCAGGCGACAGCCGACCGCATCGCCGCCGAACTCGGGCTCGACACGGTTTTCGCGGAGGTGCTGCCGGGCCAGAAGGCCGCCAAGGTCAAGGAGCTCCAGGCGACCGGCAAGCTCGTTGCCATGGTCGGCGACGGGATAAACGACGCCCCGGCGCTGGCCCAGGCCGACGTCGGCATCGCAATCGGCGCCGGCACGGACGTGGCGGTCGAGACGGCCGACATCGTGCTCATGAAGAGCGACCCCGTCGACGTCCTCGGCGCGATCGCCCTCAGCCGCGCCACCGTCCGGAAGATGCGCCAGAACCTCATGTGGGCCGTCGGCTACAACACGGTGGCGTTCCCGATCGCCATGGGCCTCTTCTACCCGTGGTTCGGTCTGATCCTGCGCCCGGAGATCGCGGCCATCAGCATGGCCGGCAGCTCATTCCTGGTGGCGGTGAACGCACTGCTCCTCAAGCGGACGAAGCTCGAAGGGATCCGTCGCTATGGCCAGTGAACCGGATGCATAGGTGCTTGCTGATCAAGCCCGAATCCTCCCCTTGGGTCAACCGGGCCGAAGCCCTGGCACGGGGTTGTGGCCGCCCTCTTACGACGACGGCCACAGTTTGCGATTACGGGGCCTCGGCACCAGCTGTGATGGCGAACTCGAAGGTTACTGGTGTCGGCGCGGAGACGAGGTCCAGCACGGGGCAATGTGCGTTGACGTGATCGCGGAGCCGGCGCAGCTCCTCGACCGGCGCCGGACTGTCGAGGTGCACGGTTCCACGGAGCGACGTGAACCCGGGGCGAACCGACGGATCCACGCCGAAGAACCCGCGCAGGTCGATGTCTCCCTCAACGGTGACTGCGACGTTGTCGAGCGGGATGCCCAAGGCGTCGGCGTGAAGCCGGTAGGTGATCTCCTGGCAGGCCGCCAGGGCGGCGAGGACGTATTCGACGGGGTTCGGTGCCGAGTCGACACCGCCGAGTGTCGGCGGCTCATCGACCGGGATTTCGAACGTACGAACCTTGACGTCGCTGCGCAATCCCAGTTTCTGCTGGCTCTGGGCGCGGAACGTGACCACGGCGGCCTCCGGAGCGGCTTGGAGGGCCGACGAGGTCGCCTGGAACAGCGGGGCAAACGAGGATTTGGTCACGAGAATCTCCGGACTGGACAGGGGAGTGGATCCTGACGGGCCGGGGGGCCCGAGAGACGACGGCCACCCACCGCGAGTTCCGGAGATGGATTGGCCTCAGCGCTACTGGCTGTGGCTCGGGACCGACCGAGGTCCCGCTGATGCGATCGTCAATTCAGATCGCGCGCGACCAAGGACCCCTTCCTCCGGGCGGCAGGGCCGCCGGAAGACACAACATGGTCACTCCTGTCGCATTCACGCTTGAACGGTACCATGCCGGCGTCTGCACATGCCAAGTGTGCCGTCGTGCTGCTAGTGGCACGAGCGGGACGAGTGGGACTCGGGCCGATCAGCTGAGGCGTCATGGTCGCTCTCGGTTGTTTCACTGCCGACGGTGCGATCGTGGCCTCCGTGGGCACCGTGGGCACCGTGACCGAGGTGCATGAATAGCATCCCCCCAATCGCTCCCACGGAGAGCAGAGTCGTCACCGAGATAACGCCGGCTATGAGGAGCGCAGTCGCAGCGATACCAACTGCGATGCCCGGGATGAGCCAGCGTGATCTGGTAGCAGCTGGATGAATGGAGCCGGGCATTGAGTGGTCGCCGGTGTCTGTGGTCATCGTCGGATACCTCGAGCTGACAGGCATTACGCCACCTGGGGCGATCGCCGCAATGCGATGTGAGGAATGAACCGGGGCGTCGTGGCGGCGTAGAGCCCGTATTCGGTACCGAACTGAGTCCGTACCTCGCGCTCCTCGGAGATGGCAAGCCTGGTGTAGGCGAATGCAAGAACTGGGAACATCGCGAGCGTCAGCAGAGTCGGCCATTGGAGCAGGAAGCCCGCCATGATCAGCAAAAAGCCGACGTACTGCGGATGTCGGATCGAGCCGTAGGGTCCAGTCACCGCGAGGCGATTTTCTCGCTGAGCCCTCCAGAGCACGGCCCAAGCCTTGGCCAGCAGCAAGAAGCCGGCGCCCATCACGAAATAGCTGGCCAGGTGGAAGGGGCTGAGGTGCGGGTCGCCCTGCCAGCCGACGAGGTCGTTCAGAAGATGGCCGCCGGCGTGGGTCGGAGCCAGCGCCGGGATCGTGGACCCGAGCCAGCCCGAAAGCACGTAGATCGTGAGCGGGAACCCGTACATCTCGGTGAAGAGGGCCACGATGAAGGCCGAATAGGCGCCCATTACCCGCCAATCCCGTTTCGTGTGCGGGTGGAAGAAAGTGGCGGCGAACCCGATGAAAATGACAGAGTTGATTACCACGAGGATCCAGAGCCCGCCCCCGAAATCGTCGCTACCCATGTTTCTCCGTTCGTGCCGGGTCGACACTCCACATCGACGCTTCTCGTCGCTCGCGCTGATCCTCGATCCTCGCCCTGAGAACGTGATGAGTCAGGCCTGAGTCTCCGCATAGAACGGCGGCGGACGCGGTTCGGCGGGTGATCAGATGGGGCTGCCCGCGGCGGGATTTATGCCCGGGAAGCGCTCAGACAGCTCCCGCAGCGGCCCACGATCGTGATGTGCGAGCCGTCGACGGCGAAGGCATGGCGCGAATCGAACAATTCGACCACGGCAGCGACCTCACCCTCTGAGATCTCCTCGACGGCACCGCAGTTGCCGCAATACAGGTGGCCGTGCTCGACCGCCGGCAAAACGTGGTACTCCTCACGACCGTCGGCGCCATGGCCGTGCTGAACCAGGCCTATCTCCTCAAGAACGTCGAGGGTGCGGTAGACCGTCGATGGCGTGGTCTCCGGGTCGAGCATTCGGCAGCGCTCGACCAGGTCGGCGCCGGTGACGTGACCGTCGATCCCGGACAGGACCTCGATCAGTAAGCGACGCTGAGGCGTCCATCGCAGGCCGCGCACACGCAGCCACTCCGGGACGCCAGACCATGGCTCGGCGAGTTGGTCCGCGTGGGTTCGCTGAGTGGAGGTCATGTCTGCATGCCCACTATCCGGGACGCATACTGCAACCAGTGGCAATACGCACAATCTCAATATACCTTGGTATCCGCAACGGACCGATGCGGACCGCAACGGTCTCGGCGGCCGCGTCGGCGTCCACGTCCTAAAAGCGAGAGAACAGTGATCTTCACGGCAACTCGGCTATTTGGCGTCTCTTCAGACCTCAGGCGGCGCCTGGTTCGACTCTACGCCTTCCTGGTGGTCTTCAACCTTGCCGCTTGGGGGCTCGTCCTCATCGCAGCGGCGTCGTACCCAATCCTGCTCCCGACCGCGTTCCTGGCCTACTCGTTCGGCCTTCGCCATGCCGTGGACGCAGACCATATCGCGGCCATCGACAACTCCACGCGCAAGCTCATGCAGGACGGCCAGCGGCCGGTCGCCGTCGGTTTCTTCTTTTCGCTGGGGCATTCCACGATCGTCGTGGCCCTCTCGCTTGTGATTGCCGTCTCCGCATCCTTCGTCAGCGATGTACCGACTCTCCGATCGGCCGGTGGCTTGATCGGGACGGCCATTTCGGCGACCTTCCTACTCGTCATCGGCCTCATCAATCTCGTGGTGCTGCTCGACATCTACCGGATGTTCCGCAAGGTTTCGGCCGGCGGCTCTTACGACGAGCAGTCGCTGGAGGACTACCTGTCTAACCGCGGCCTGCTGGCCCGGCTCTTCCGGCCGGCCCTCCGGATGATCCGCAAGAGCTGGCACATGTACCCGCTCGGCGTCCTGTTCGGGCTCGGCTTCGATACGGCCTCCGAGGTCGCCCTCCTCGGGCTTGCCGCAACATCGGGCGCCTCCCACGTGCCGGTCTGGTACATCATCTTGCTGCCGGCCGTGTTCGCCGCGGGGATGTCGCTTGTGGATGCGACCGACGGCGTGCTGATGCTCGGGGCCTATGGCTGGGCCTACGTCAAGCCAATCCGGAAGCTCTACTACAACCTCAATATCACTCTCGTGTCGGTGGTCATCGCGTTCGTCATCGGCGGCATCGAGGCGCTCAACGTCATCGGCGCGGAGCTCGGGCTGTCCGGTGGGATCTGGGGTGCCGCCGGCAACCTGGACATGGGCCTGCTGGGTGCCGCGATCGTGGGTCTGTTCCTGGTGAGCTGGGTCGGCTCCACGATCGTCTACCGCTGGAAGCGCTACGACGATCTGGGCACCGAGCCTTTGCCTCGACGATGAGGCGCGAGATGAGGCGCGAGCCGGCTGACGTGCAACCCCGCGGCCTCTCAGACCATTACGAGGATCGCAAAACCCATTGCCAGGACGACTATCGCGAGGACCAACTTGCTCCCGCCGGCATGCTCAAGATGCCAGCGGTTGATGACTCGGATCAGACCTGGCCGGCTGGCCAGCACGAGCAGGGCGACCAGCGGCGTGATGTAAGCCAGGTTGTACAGAATCAGGCCTCCAAGGCCGGCGGCAACCGTTCCCTGGACGGACAGGAGCGCCACTACGCTGAGGTAAACCGCGCCGCTGCAAGGCACTGTGCACAGCCCGATGAGCACGCCTCCGCCGAAGAGGGCGGGACGCGAGGTGGAGCGCGCCCAGTCGCGCATTCGGCCATGCAGCGCATGAGGCGCCTCAAGCTTCCACGACACGTCCGGTAGGAATACGTCACGAAGCATCCAGAGCCCAAGTCCGATAGCGATGAGCGCCGCAATTCGGCTGGGCAGATGGTTGCCGCCGAAGTGGGTGAAGGTCGCGACCACGGTCAGCAGCCCGAGCCCGAGTAGGAAGTACGTGACGAGCACCCCCACGACGAAGAAAGAACCCAGGCCGAGCACGGTCCGGCTGGCGGCTCGTGTAGTCAGCCCGGTGGCGATGCCGTCGAGGCCAACCGACTGGCGGGATGCCAACCCGAGGGCGAAGGTCGCAAACAGAATGAGGACCCCAAAGGCACACGGGTTGAAGCCGTCGAGGATGCCTGCACCAACTATTGCCGGGAGGCTCAGGGCGGCCACGGCCCCGTGATCGGCGCTTCGGGGTCCGGCAGTAAGAATGGCCGCTGCTGAAGCAGCCACGACCAGGCCCGTGACCAGCAATAACAGTCTTGTCCGGGTCACCGACGAACCGGCAACCGCTTGCATCAGGCCGTCACCGTCAGTTTGCCTTGCATCGATGGGTTTGCCTTCCCACCACAGCAAATGTCGCAATAGAACTGATAAGTGCCCGGCGTGCTGGGGGCCGTGAATGTGAACACCTTGCTGCTCTCGGGTCCTACCTTCCAGTCGATCCCGAGTGCCTCGATCGCCAATTCATGCCAGCCCCCTCCGTCGCTGTGCATGGCCGTATCCATGCTGGCGAATTGGACATCGACAGTCTGGCTCGCCTTGACAGTCAGCTCACCGGGGTCGAAGCCCTCCATGCTGGCGTGGACCTGCAGGGCCCCAGCTTGCGGCGTGCCGGGTGGTTGCAGCCGACCGATGACCAAGTTGACGGCCACGATCGCAACGACTAGAGCAATCGTCCCAAACACGCCGATCCGGAGCCAGCGAGGAAGTCTGCCACCCGTAGGCACCGACTGACCGGCCGTCGATGAATGATCGGCTCGATATCTTGAGGTGGATCGACGGGTCATGTGCGGCCTCAAATCTGGTGTGGCGACGTCCTGCCGGACTCGGCCTTACCGAACTCCGGAGATCTGGCTCCAGGCTCATGCAGGCTGCTGAGATGGCGGTGAGCCAGACCTGAGAGTGGGCTGAGAATGCTCGTCCCCGAGCCGCCTGCTCCCACATCGAGCGGTCACCATGCGGGACGGTCGTGACCGGTGAGCGGACTCAAGTTGCGCGATCGAGGGCGATGCCCTTAGACTGCGGCGGCAATGAACACCTTCGACTTCAGCCGCCGGGAGTACTCGCGCATGGCTTCGTGCCTGCGCTGTTCGATGCTGTGTATGCCCTGGCGGCCCCGAAGTGCGGAGGATGGGGTCTGAGGTTCTGGCTCACCTAGCAGCGTAGCCGGACCAAAGATCGGTCCCGGGGCCGCGGACTCGGAGCGAAAGCAGCTTTCGCTTTTGGAGCCGCGGTTCTTTGTTTTCCGGATAACACTAAGGGCAGCCGCCGGACCCAATGCCCCACCCCAGGGGCTCCCGGGATCAACCTCAGGCAGGTAACTTCCGCCATCGGGCGGCCAATCCTAGGAGATCACCGTGTCCGATCAGAGCACTCCTGCCCACCGCGAAACCGTCGCCATCCATGCCGGCCAGACGGTCGATCCCACGACCAAGGCGCGCGCCGTTCCGATCTACGCCACCACAAGCTACGTCTTCGACAACGCCGACCACGCCGCCCGTCTCTTCGGGCTGCAGGAGTTCGGGAACATCTACACCCGGATCATGAACCCGACCACCGATGTCTTCGAACAGCGCATCGCGGCCCTTGAGGGTGGCGCCGCAGCGCTGGGCGTGGCATCCGGGCTGGCGGCCGAGACGCTGGCGATCCTGAACCTCGCCCGTGCCGGCGACAACATTGTCACGAGTTCGTCGCTCTACGGCGGAACGTACAACCTCTTTCAGTACACCCTGCCGAAATACGGCATCGACTTCAAGTTCGTCGACGGTTCCAAACTCGAGGAGTTCGAGAACGCAATCGACGGCAAGACCAAGGCCGTCTACCTGGAGACAATCGGCAATCCGCGCCTGGACGTGCCGGACTTCGAGGCCATCACAGCCATCGCCCACAAGCACGGCATCCCGGTCATTGTCGACAACACCTTTGCGCCGCTTCTTTCGCGGCCGTTCGAGTGGGGCGTCGACATCATCGTCCACTCGGCGACCAAGTGGATCGGCGGCCATGGCACGGCCATCGGTGGCGTAGTCGTCGACAGCGGCAAGTTCGACTGGGCGGCATCGTCCCGCTTCAAGGCGGACTTCGTTGATCCGGACCCGTCCTACCACGGCGTCAGCTATACCGGCGCGTTCGGCAACCTGGCCTTCATCATCAAGCTGCGCGTCCAGCTGCTCCGCGACCTCGGCCCGGCCCTGAGCCCGTTCAACTCCTTCCTGTTCCTTCAGGGCCTCGAGAGCCTGCCGCTGCGGATCGAGCGCCACAGTTCCAACGCCCTGGCCGTGGCCACCTGGCTCGAAGGCCACCCGGCCATCGAATGGGTCAGCTACCCGGGTCTGGCGTCTCATTCATCCAACGATCTGGCTCGCAAGTACCTCTCCGGTGGCTTCGGCGGCGTCGTGACCTTCGGGCTCAAGGGCGGCGTGGAAGCCGGCCGCAAACTGATCGACTCGGTGAAGCTCTTCAGCCTGCTGGCCAACGTCGGCGACGCCAAGAGCCTGATCATTCACCCCGCATCCACGACTCACCAGCAGCTTTCGGCGGCCGACCAGGTCGCCAGCGGTGTGACGCCCGAGCTGGTGCGCGTTTCGGTGGGCCTGGAACACATCGACGACATCATCGCCGACCTCGATCAGGCCATCGGGGTTGCTACCGGGATCCGATCAGCCGGCGTTCCGGTTGGCGCGGGCTCGTAAAGGCATCTCTTCCGAGTCCCAGTTCTCTGGAGTGGTGCGATGTCGGCAGCGGAAATCAGACGGATCCACGGGGAGCTCGGCGATTCCGCGCACCCGGCGGAGGGCGGTGATGCGCTCCATCCGTTCGTGCTGCCCGCGGCCGATTTCGCACCCGAAGGCGATTTCGAACCCGAATCCGCCATTTCTCGCGCCCAGTCTGTCGTGTCGCCAAGTCTCTTCCGGAACTCGGCGCACGCGGCTGGGCGCACGGACTCGGCGCACCGCGGCGCGCATCCATTTTTGGTCGACGATCCTGGCATTTCCACCGCACGCGACGAGCCTGGTTTTCGTAGCCTGAGCAGTGTGGACAACCCTCCCGATCCTGCGACCGGAAAAATCGTCTCGCGCTGGCTCGGGCGCTTCACTCTCGAGTCGGGCGCAGTCATACCCGATCTTGTCGTGGCCTATCGCCACGACGGCGTCCCGATCGGCGAAGGACGCCAGATTCTGGTCGTCCATGCCCTGACCGGCTCCGCCGATGCCGCCGGCGACTGGTGGGCGCCGATCATCGGCGAAGGCCAGGCGATCGATACCGAGAAGTACGGCGTCATCTGCATGAACCTGCTGGGCAGCCGATACGGCACCAGCGGCCCGATCTCGCGCAATCCGGCGACGGGCAAGCCCTACGGCAAGGCCTTTCCCCGCATCACGGTCCGCGATCAAGCCCGAGCTCAGTGGCGCCTGCTCGACGCCCTCGGCATCGGCAAACTCGCTCTGGCGGTGGGCGGCTCAGTGGGCGGCATGGTCGCGCTTGAGGTTGCCCTCGAGCGGCCCGGTGAGATCAGCCGGGTTCTGCCGATCGCCGCGCCGGCCCGCATCGGCCAGCTGGCCGTCAGCTGGGACCACCTCCAACTCGAGATCGTGGACAAGCTTGGGTTGGACGGCCTGGACCTGGCCCGCCAGCTCGCTATCACCACATACCGCAGCGAGATCGATTTCGAGCAACGGTTCGCCGGCCGAGTCGAGCCGGACGGAACACCTTCGGTCGTCAGCTACCTGCGCCACCAGGGCCGTAAGCTTCTGGAGCGGTTCGATGAGGATACCTACCGAGTGCTGATCCGGGCCATGGACACGCACGACATCGGCCGCGACCGCGGCGGACCGGTTGGCGCGATGCGGCGCCTTGCCGCTTACGGAACTCGCCTGACGGGCGTAGGCATCGAGGGCGACATCCTGTATGGCACGAACCAGGTTCAGGCAATGGTCGATGCCGCGAACGAAGCGGGAATGGACGCTGCTTACCGCGAGATCCTCTCCACCAAGGGACACGATGCCTTCCTTGTAGAGTGGGACCAGCTCAAGACGATCCTCGCCGAGGCGCTGAAGTAGGGTCCACCGGCCCCACGCCGCCCGCCCCACCCGCGGCGCCCCGCGCCACCCGCGGCGCCCCGCGCCACCCGCGGCGCCCGAAAGGAAGTCATCGTGTCCCGTGGTGGAGAGGATCTCGCGGTAAGCAGCG
>JANYJG010000082.1 GCA_025358515.1 Chloroflexota bacterium | reverse complement strand
AAAGCTCGGGCAGTACTTGAAACCGCCGAGGCGAACCCGCCACCGAGCTGTGGGTCATGACGGCCGGCAGCTCGATGAGCGACTCGACACCGCCGAGCGATTCGGCGAGCGTGAAGATCCGGGTCGTCTCGCAAATTCGCATCGCCCGCTCCCGGGCGAACCACCCCTCAACGGGTCGGGGGACAAAGCTCACCATGCCACCGCCGGCGCTCATTTGGCGGGCGGCGAGAGTCGCCTGCGGGCGAGCGATCGGTCCCGAGGCCAGCCCCGGATATCGAACCTCGGCCACGTCGTCGCGCATGGCCAGGAACCTGGCGACCTCGAGCGCGTTTGCGCAATGCCGCTCCATTCGTACCGCCAGCGTGCGCAGGCCGCGCAGAACCAAGAAGCAGTCCAACGGCCCCGGAACCGCACCAATCGCATTCTGGAGGAACCGAAGGCGCTCGGCGACGGCCTCGTTGCTGGTCACGATGACGCCGCTGACTGTGTCCGAGTGGCCGCCGAGATACTTGGTCGCGGAGTGGAAGACAATGTCGGCGCCGAGCGCGAGCGGCCTCTGCAGGGCGGGCGAGGCGAACGTGTTGTCCACGACGACGAACGGGCGCGATCCACGGGCACCCCGATGACCGGCCACTGTGGCCGCCGCAGCCGCGATGTCGACAAGCTTCAGGAGTGGGTTCGTCGGCGTCTCGAACCACACGAGGCGCGTACGCTCGGTTAGCGCGGATCGGAGTGCATCAGGTCCGCTGGCTAGGTCCGCGTACCTAGCGTCGATACCCTTGTCGTGGAGTACCTGCTCGAAGAGCCGATAGGTGCCGCCATAGACATCGTCGCCGACGACGATCTCTTCTCCGGGCCGCGCGAGCTCGGCGATCGTTGCCGTGGCGGCCGCTCCGGAGGCGAACGCAATTCCGAATGCGCCTCCCTCAAGCGACGCCACGGCCCGCTCGAGGCGAGATCGAGTCGGATTGCCCGTCCGAGCGTACTCCCACCCGCCACGGGGCCGGCCGACACCATCCTGGGCGAACGTGCTGGTCTGGTATATCGGCGGCGAGACCGCGCCCGTAAGCTCGTCCGGTTCGGCGCCGGCGTGGACGACGAGAGTCTCGAACGACGCCGAGAGTGGCGCCAGGTCGACTGCTTCGGCATCAGGCCGGTCATTCATGGTCGGCTCCCGTGCCGAGCGCGACGCCATCCTGATCGTCGATCGCCGGCGTCCGAAGCAGCCCGCGCTCACGCATCCACTCGTCGTTGTAAAGCTTGGAGAGGTAGTTGCGCCCGGTGTCCGGCAGCAGCACGACCATCACCGAATCCGGGCCCGCGCCGCTCTCGGTCAGCTCGCGAGCCACCGCAAGGGCCGCCACGAGGGCGGTGCCCGACGACCCGCCCGCGAGGATCCCTTCCTCACGCGTAAGGCGCCGGGCCGCCGCGAAGGCGTCCATGTCCGGGACCCGGACCCATCGGTCGACGATGGAGCGGTCGAGGGTGTCGGGGAAGAAGTCCTCACCAACACCCTCAGTCAGGTAGGGCCGCGGCGTGTCGCCGGTAAAGACGCTGCCTTCCGTGTCCGCGCCCACGACAACGACGTCCGACCTGCGCGAGCGCAGGAATCTCCCGGTTCCGGTGATCGTGCCGCCCGTCCCCGCACCGGCGACGAAGTGCGTCACTCGACCGCCGGTCTGCTCCCAGATCTCCGGTCCGGTCGTCGCCTCATGAGCGGCTGGGTTCTCCTGATTCCAGTACTGCCCCGGCATCCACGCATCCGGCGTCTCCCGGACCAACCGGGTCGCGACTGAGTAGTAGCTCTCCGGTGATTCCGCTGGCACAGCCGTAGGGCAAACGACGACCTCTGCGCCGTACGCGCTCAGGAGGGCCTGCTTCTCGGTCGACTGCTTGTCGGCCATCACGAAGATGGCTCGGTAACCCTTGATCGCGGCGGCGATTGCGAGGCCGTGCCCGGTGTTGCCCGAAGTCGGCTCGACGATCGTGCCTCCTGGTCGCAGCTTTCCGGCGCGTTCGGCGGCTTCGATCATGCGCAGGGCGATCCGGTCCTTGGCCGAACCACCTGGATTGAACATCTCGAGCTTGGCCGGACAAGCGGCTGACGGGCGAGCAGACCGAGATCGCGAGTCACGCGGCTCAGGCGGACCAGGGGCGTGCGACCGATCAGGTCGAGCACCGAGTCAAAATAGCTGATCGAGGTAGTCAGGTCGGATTGAGTAAGGGTCAGCGTCATGTCGAAGTGTCTCCCGGCGGACGGATAGGGCGAGTCGAGAAGATCGGCGCGGTTCCGTCGGCGGGGGGTACAGAGAGGCCGCGACTCGGGTCGAGAGTCGCGGCCCCGCAAAGCTCTGGCCTGGCTCGCTCTACATCACGACGCGCTCAGGCACGGGCTACCTCTCCGACGGCGGGACCGCCAGGAACACGAGCAGCGACAGAGGGCGGACTGCCTGTCGGCCACTTGAGCACACTTCCCTGAGAAGCACATGAGAACTCGGCTGGGCGTTGCGGGAGGCGCGGAGGCCCGAATTGGCCAGACGCACTGGTGGGAACTCATACCCAACCGAAATGTCTTCCCGTTTCCTTATCCTGCTATCACGTCCGTTTCAGGTGCGAGTCCTTTCATATGCGGGCCGGCCGGGTGTCCAAGCCGCATTCGCGTCGGCGGTATCGGACGAACACCTGAGGTATCCCGATGGAGCAGCACAGCATCGGTGGAGCCAGGCCCAGCTCCCCAGCCGACGCAAGCGACTTGCGCCGCCGCGCACTGGCAATCTGGCCCCGCCTCGACGCATCCAAGTTAGCCCGCACCTGCGGCGAGCCCGCCAAGGTCGCCCGACTCGTCGAGCGACGCACCTCACTCCCGAGGAAGGCTATCGTGCAGCTTCTGGGCGGTCAGGTCGAACCGTAGGAGACTTCCCGCCTGTGGTCACGCCGGCTCGGCCTCCGGTATCCGTGGAGCCGAATGCAGGCTGCCCGACGTGACAGCCGCAATGCCGATGAGCAGGGTGGCCATTCCCGCCAGCTCGAGCGGCCCGGGGCGGTCCCCACTCGCAACCGACGCGACGACGCCCACCACAGGAACGAGGAAGAGCGCGCCGCACAGGCCTACTAGCGACATCTTTCCAAGGAGCCAGAACCAGGCGACGTAAGCGATCCCCGTTCCGAGAACACCGAGAACCATCAGGCTCGCCACCGCTGCAGGCGTCCAGGCCAGTCCGGTCCAAGGCTCGGTCGGGGTGCTGACCGCGAACAGGATGGCGCCCCCGAGCAGGAACTGAGCGCTCGTGATTAGCGGCAGGTCTGCATCCGGCCCGAGCCGCCTCATCAGGATCGTCCCGATCGCCGGCGCGACGGTTGCGGCGAGTGCCAGCGCGATAACCTCGGGCGTCGTCGTGCCCGAGCTCGCCGCAGCCACGAGAATCACGCCGCCCATCGCGAGTCCGAGACCAAGGACTGTCCGGCCGGACAGGCGTTCGCCGAAGATGGCCCAGCCAGCGACGCCAGTACCAGCGGCTGACCGCCCGACAGGATCGACGCGACGCCGGCCTCCGCCCGTCCGGCGGCGCAACAAGGAGGATCAGGAGCGCAGCCAAAACACCGATACCCTCGCCGGCCGAACCGGCCAGTGGCGAGGCATAGTCGAGGAGTTCGCCACCGAGCTCGACCTGGAGTCCGGCTTGTCGACCCAGGTTCGCGGCCGCGTGGAGACGATCGACCGCGGGCTGTGCGAGATCCCCGGCCTGCTTGTCGTATTGGACCGCGGCGAACGCAATCGTCCCGTCGGCCGAGACGCTCCCGGAGGACGCTGCCGCTAATGGATCGGTCACGCCGACCACGTCCGGTTGTGACCCGACCGCCGCGAGCGTCGCCTCGATTCCGGCGGCCGCCGCGGGATCGCGGACGGTGCCGCGCTCGGCGTGGAAGGCAACGGTAACCTGGGTCCCCGCGACCTGTGGGAACCTGGCCTCGAGCAGATCGATGGCCTGTTGCGAGTGGGCGCCGGGGATGACGAAACGATCGTCGAACGTGCCGCCGAATCCGGCGGCGAGCGCGACCGCGGCGACGGTCGCGACCAGCCAGACGGCGATCACGAGCCGGGCATGGCGGGCGGCCGCCTGCCCCAGCCGATTGAGTGGTGACATCTGGATGCTCCTTGCGACTCGACGTGGCCGGCCGTCTGGCTTGGCCGTCATCGCACGCATCGTGGGTTCGAGATGGGTCCATGGGCTACGGCGGTATTGCCGAAAGCTCGATCGGTGAAATCACCGAATTGGACGCGCCCGCTCCCAGACACCTCGTGGTTACTCGGGCGCTCGGTTACGAAGCCGAGTCGGAGGCAAACCGAAGGGGCGCCCGCAGCGACTGGAATGAGGCTAGCTGGTAGGTCGCCAGCGGCACGGGATGCACGATCGCAAGCCCGACAGACGCTTGAATGCACTCGATGAGAGATGTGTACTGGGTCGTTGCCGGCCAGCTGAGGGGGTTGGAGGGGTACCGCGCCTACAGCTTTCGAACAGAGGCGAGCTTGAGCCTAGCTCGGTCGATCTCGAGGGCTTGCTCGGCGTCAATCATCGGGCTCGGCCCGTGTGGGTCTTCGTGGTGGGCCTCGATCTCACTCCGCTCGGGATCGCCACGCGGCCGACGTGAAGCGCGCTTCCACGCGATGCTCGACCAGGCGATCAGGCGACGATCGGAGCCTCATTCCGTCGTCTCGCGCATTGGTCGAAGTTGGATTGTTCAGCCGCAAGTCGGGTTGCCCGATCCGTGGGAGACTGCTCGTCAAACGCAAATGGGATTCGAGTGTGATCAGTAAGCACCTGTTCGTACTGCTGTCCTGTTTGTTCGTGGTGATGATCGGGCTCGGAATCGCCGCGCCGGTGCTGCCCTTCTACGTGGAGCGGCTCGCGCTCGCAGACGGCGCCACACCCCAATCCGTGGTGACGAACGTCGGCTTGCTGACGGGCGTCTACGCGGCAGGACAACTCCTCTTCGCGCCGGTATGGGGACGCCTGTCAGATCGGATTGGCAGACGACCGCTAATCCTCATCGGCCTCGGGGGCTACGTCGTCGGCCAGGTTCTGTTCGGACTGGCCACCTCTCTCTGGATGCTCTACGCGGCGCGGATTCTCGGAGGTGTTCTGTCCTCGGCGACACTGCCCGTATCGGCGGCCTACGTTGCCGACATGACCACCGACGAGGAACGCGGTCGAGGAATGGCGTGGTTGGGTACGGCCGTGAGTCTCGGGTTCGTGGTTGGCCCGGCGCTCGGTGGGCTGCTGTCCAGAAGAGACCTCCACATCTCCGTGCGTTATGCGAGTCTCATGATCGACAGTTTCTCGGTCCCGTTCTTCGCGGCCGCCGCCCTCGGACTACTGGCGCTACTGGCGGCGATGCGGTGGCTGCCTGAGTCGTTGCCTGTGATCGCGCCACGCACGGCAGGGCACCAGACGGGTGCTGATTCGCGAAGACCGATACGAAGACTGGCGCCCCTTCTCGGGCTGGCTTTCGTGGGCCAATTCGGCCTCGCGATCTTCGAGATGACGTTTGCACTCTATGCGCAGGCGAGATTCAACTACGGTCCAGCGGAAGTGGGAGCCGCCTTTGTAGTGTGCGGATTGGTGATGACGGTCTTCCAGGTCGGGGCCGTCGGCTTCCTTGAGGGCCGCATCCGTGAGGCCTATCAGATAGGTGCCGGCTTCGCGTTGATGGGGCTGAGTCTCGCGCTACTGGTAGTCGCGCAGACGACCCTGATTGTCTTTGCGCTCGTCGGACTCTTCGCTCTGGGCACCGCTCTGATCACCCCCAACCTCGCGGCTTTGATCTCGAAGCGCGGTGGGGGACGCCGCGTGGGTACGGCACTCGGAGTCCAGAGCGCAGCCAACAGCCTCGGACAGGCCATCGGGCCGTTGCTCGGTGGCGTCCTGTTCATCCTGGCGATCGACGCTCCTTACCTGCTGACCGGGGCATTGCTTGCCGCGGTTGCCCTGGCTGTCGGCTTGACGACGATCGGACAGGCAGAGGTCGATCCTGTCTGAGGGCGGCTGCGCCACGCCACAAAGCACCGCAAGCCCTGGACCTCGACGCGCATGTTCTCAGCCTGCCGTTATACGGCCTTCATCGGACGCTCACCTGGGTGAGTTGTACTGGCGTCATGGATCTCCTCGAAACGCCATTCATCGCCGCGGCCATCTCAGTGGTCGCCGACCCGCTCCTAGAAAGGGCGCGGTGGCCATGATGGCGCGACCGGCCCAGGCGCGGTTCGACTCGACCGGCAATCAGGTCGTCGACGTCGCCGTTCATCGCGGCTATCGGCCGAACTCGATCCGAGCGAGTGCTGGCGTGCCGCTGCGGCTTGTCTTCCGGCGAGAAGACGAAGACGTGTGCTCCGAGCGGGTCGTCTTCTCCAGCCCGCGGCTGGGGCACCGTCTCTCCGAGACAGGTGTGACAACCGTTGACCTTCCTGCCCTGCCGCCGGGCGAGGTCCGCTTCACCTGCGGGATGGGCCGGTACCGGGGCCGCATCGAACTTGTCGGCGACCGTCGACAGCTGACCATGACCGGTAGCCCGAATGCGCGGCGGCGGACGTGGTGGTCATGGCGAACACGCAAGTCATGGCCGTCAGGAGACGCATCGTGATCGCTCTGCGGCAGCCGTCGCATTCGTCCCCCATTTTCATCTGCCGCTCATAGCGCTCTCAGCTGGGCCGCTCAAGCTCCTGTCAGTGGCGTGAAGCTCGCCACCCCGGATCGAACCCCGTTCGCGCGGGTGCCAACACCAATGATCCACCGTCCCGCCGGGATGGCCACCACCTCCATCAGCTAGAGGCAGACGAAATTGACCGCACACGCTCACAACCAGACCAACCTCGACTCCGAATCTGAGGCAGCTCGTCCGGCCCTACCGAGTTGGCTAGTACCTGGACTGGCTATCGGCCTCCTCGCCGCTGGGCTCGTCCTCGCCGGCATCGTCTCGCTCTCGACCGTGCTCCTCTTCGGGGTCTTCGGCGGCATGATCCTGATGCACGCCGGCGGCCATGGTGGCCACGCGGGCCATGAGCAGTCGAGCACCGTTGAGAGCCACGACAACTCAGGCCCGGACGGCGCCGGCGGAAACGAGACCCAGCAGCACGACCAGCACCGCTCCCACGGGTGCCATTGAGCATCCCCAGAACGAACCGGAAGCTAGAGCCAGAGCGATGACTACCACCTCAAACGCGCGCTCCCATGAGCGCGCCCATGCAAAGACTGCAATCCCGAACCCCCAGCTTGGCACGCCGCCTCCGGCGGCTGCCGCGAACACTGCGGTGACCGAACGTCAGGCCGAGTACCGAACCCTCATGCGCAAATGGTGGTTCGGCGCGGCGGTCGGCGCCCCGACGATGGTCCTTTCCTATCCCTGGCTGTTTCCGGGTCTGCGCGACGCGTTTACGCACGGGAGCCAGCAGCTCTGGTGGCTCTGGGTAGCCATGGGAGTCGCCTCGCTCGCCGTGCTCGTGTACTCCGGCAACCAGTTCTTCACCGGCGCCTGGGAGGCGCTGAAACACCGTTCGGCCAACATGCACACGCTCATCGCGATCGGGACCGGCACGGCCTGGACCTACTCGACGGTGGCGCTGCTCTTTCCGCAGATCTTCCCGTCGTCTCAGATGACCGACGTCTACTACGACGTGACCGTCGTCGTGACCGCTCTCGTCGTCCTCGGGATGGCGATGGAAGTCAAGGCGCGCGGCCGAACGTCCGAAGCCATCGAGAAGCTCATCGGTCTCCAGCCCAAGACCGCCCGTGTGGTCAGGGATGGCACAGAGCTCGAGATCCCGATCGACGCCGTAGTCGCAGGCGACATCGTCGTCGTCCGGCCGGGCGCAAAGGTCCCGGTGGACGGCGTTATCGTCGAGGGCGCGTCGTCGCTCGACGAGTCGATGATCACCGGCGAGTCCATGCCGGTCCAGAAACGACCTGGCGACGAGGTCATCGGCGCGACGATCAACAAGACCGGCGCATTCCGCTTCCGGGCCACGAAGGTCGGCTCCGAAACCGCCCTTGCCACGATCGTGCGAATGGTCGGCGACGCCCAGGCGTCGAAGGTCCCGATCCAGCGAATCGTCGACGTGGTTTCCGGCTACTTCACCCCGCTCGTGCTGATCCTGTCGGTGTCCGGCTTCGTCATCTGGTACGACTTCGGCCCCGCGCCGGCGTTCGCCTACGCCGTGATCGTGGCAGTGACGACACTCATCATCGCCTGCCCGTGCGCACTCGGGATGGCCACCCCGATGGCCC
>JANYJG010000122.1 GCA_025358515.1 Chloroflexota bacterium | reverse complement strand
GGCTACGGCAACTGCGTTGGCGTGCCCACGGTCGGGGGCGAACTCGTCTTCGACCCGAGCTACCAGGGCAACCCGCTGGTCAACGTCATGGCCATCGGCCTGCTCGAGGAGCGGATGCTGATCCTGGCCGAGGCCCCGGGGCCGGGCAATTACGTGGTTCTGTTCGGCTCGACAACCGGCCGCGACGGAATCGGCGGCGCCAGCGTGCTCGCCTCGGCCACATTCCAGGATCAGGACCCGTCCAAGCGGCCGGCGGTGCAGGTCGGCGATCCCTTCGCGGAGAAGTTGCTCATCGAGGCCAGCCTGGAGCTGATCGATCGCCGACTCGTCCTGGGCCTCCAAGACCTCGGCGCGGGCGGTATCTCCTGCGCCACCTCCGAATCGGCCGATAAGGCCGGCACCGGCATCCTGCTCGACCTGGACGCGATCCCACGGCGCGAGCCGGGCATGGCGGCCTGGGAAGTGATGATCTCCGAATCCCAAGAGCGAATGCTCGCCACCTGCCTGCCCGAGAACTTCCCCGCCGTGCGCGAGGTTTGTGAACGCTGGGGCATTCCGATCGCCCTGGTCGGGCGCGTCACCACCGACGGCGACATCGCCATTGTTGAGGGCGGCATCGCACCCGACGGCGGCCCAAACCCCGGCGCGAAGGAGATCGCTCGCATCCCGGCAAAGGCGTTGACCAGCGAGGCTATCGTCCACTACCGCCTGGCGACTCCGCCCACTCGACGCCGCCAGGCGCCGGCCCCCGGTCTACCGATCACCGCCCACGACGGGCTTCCGGAACGCGGCATGGATCCGGCCGCGGTTCTGGCTGCGCTGCTGGGCAGCCCCAACCTCTCGAGCCGCCGCTGGGTGTACGAGCAGTACGACGCTTGCGTCCGGAGCAACACCGTCGAGTGGCCGGGCCACGGCGCCGCTGTTCTGCGCGTCAAGGGCACCAAGAAGGCCCTCGTCGCCACCACGGACGGCAACCAGACCATCAGCGCCATCGATCCTTACCTTGGCGCCCAAATCTCGGTTGCCGAGGGGACCCGCAACGTCAGCATCACGGGCGCGCGCCCTCTTGGAATCACCAACTGCCTCAACTACGGCAACCCGGAGCGCCCCGAGGCGTTCTGGCAACTCCAGGAAGCGGTCCGCGGATTGGGCGATGCGTGCCGCGCGCTGGGTCTCCCGGTAACCGGCGGCAACGTCTCGCTCTACAACGAGTATCCGGGCGGGGCGATCGCGCCGACTCCGGAGATCGGCGTCGTAGGTCTCCTGGAGGACATTGCACTGCTGGTTCGACCGGCCTTCACGGAGGAAGGCGACAGCGTCATCCTGGTTGGGTCAAGCGCTCCGGGAATGGCCGGGTCCGCGTATGCGGCTCTTGCCGGACTGTCCGCGGAAGACTCGCCGCCAAGCCTGGATCTCGTGCGTGAGGCTGCGCTGCAGTCATTCATCCGCGAGGCGATCGGGCGCGGCCTGGTGGCCTCTGCTCAGGACGTCTCCGGGGGCGGCCTGGCGGTGGCGATCGCCGAGTGCTGCATGTGGGGTGGCTTGGGGGCCCGGCTTCGGCTCGGCATCTCCGGGTCGCCCGCGATCGAGCTGTTTGGTGAGAGTCCCACGCGCATCGTCATCTCCAGCCGTCCGCGCCACGTCCCGGCGTTGGAGTTGCTCGCTCGTCAGTTCGGCCTACAGGCCGAGACTCTCGGGTTCGTAGGCGGGGAGCGGCTCAGGATCGAGCTGACCGGTCGGGGCGCGACTGGCGCGGCTGAAGAGCGCGGATCGCGCGTCGCCGACGCGCTGGACGTGTCCCTGTCGGACCTGCGCCACGCCTGGGATCACGGGCTGACTCGCGCCCTCGGCGTGGAGCCGTCCGCGGCGGAGAGTCATCCGAACCCGGTCGCGCACGCCGCGCAACCCGCCCCCCAGACGGCCGACTAACCATGTGCGGCATCTTCGGCGCGGTGATGCGCGGCACGGACGCCGCGAGCCTGGCCGCGCTCGGAGTCTTTTCGCTCCAGCACCGCGGCCAGGAATCGGCGGGGCTGGCCGTCAGCGACGGTGAGCAGTTGATGCTCTACAAGGATTTGGGCCTGATCGCTCAGGTCCTCGACGAGCGGCGTTTGCCGAGCCTGCGCGGCCATCTGGCGATCGCCCATTGCCGCTATTCCACAACCGGATCTACTGTCTGGGAGAACGCCCAGCCGACGTTCCGGCTCGGTCGGGGCCGGGCCCTGGCGATCGGCCATAACGGCAACCTAGTCAACACCCGCGAACTGCTGTCGCATCTCGAGGGCGGAAAGTCCCGCCTATCGGCGACGACGGACACGGAACTGCTTACGGCGCTGCTGGCGGACTATCCATCCGGCGACACTGTGGAGGCCCTTCTGCACGTCCTGCCTCTCGTCCGGGGCGCCTACTCGCTGGCGATCCTCGATGAGAAGCACGTCATCGGCGTGCGCGACCCGTTCGGCTTCCGGCCGCTGGTGCTGGGTCGAATGGAGCCCGCGGCAGACGACCCGGAGGGCCGGCATTCCGGCGGCTGGCTCATCAGCTCCGAATCGGCCGCGATTGAGGTCGCCGGCGGGACCGTCGTTCGCGACGTGGAGCCGGGTGAGATCGTCATCCTAGAAGAGGGCAAGGAGCCGGTCTCGGTCCGCTTTGCCGAGGGTCACGAGCAGCTGTGCGTCTTCGAGCTCATCTACTTTGGCCGGCCCGATTCCTACATGCTGGGCCGCAACCTGTACGAGTCGCGCCGCCGCATGGGCATGGCCCTGGCCACCGAATCGCCGGTGGAGGCGGACATGGTGATGCCGGTCCCGGAGACGGGAGCGCCCGCTGCAGCAGGATATGCCGAGGCTTCCGGCCTGCCTTATCGCGAGGGCATGGTTCGAAACCGCTACTCCGGGCGGACCTTCATTCAGCCCTCCCAGGCGATGCGCCAGCGCGGCGTAACCGTCAAGCTGAGCCCTCTGCGCGAGGTCGTTGCCGGGCGGCGCCTGGTTGTCGTGGACGATTCCATCGTGCGCGGCACCACCACCCGCCAGATCGTGGCCCTTCTGCGCAAGGCCGGAGCCACTGAGGTTCACCTGCGGATCAGCTCGCCGCCGATCCATCACCCCTGCTTCTACGGCATCGATACCCAGATCGAGACCGAGCTGATTGCGGCGACCCACTCGGTGGACGAGATTCGCGACTTCGTGGGCGCCGACTCCCTCAGCTTCCTGTCGATCGCGGGAGTTCTGCAAGGGCTGGACCTGCCGTACGACCGCTTCTGCTTCGCCTGCTTCGATGGGCGATACCCGGTCCCGGTGCCCTATGACACGACTCGACACAAGTTCGTCTTGGAGGACGCGGAGGGCGAGCCGGTTTCGCAGGGCGAATTGCACGTGCCGGGCGTACTCCCCGCCGCCACGCCGCCGCCGCATGAGTGAGGTCGGCGGGAGCGCCAAGCCCGGCGCCAGGCCCGGCGCCAGGCCCGGCGCCAAGCAGGGTGGGGCGTGGAACGCGTACCGCGCGGCCGGCGTGGACATCGACGCGGGCGAGAAGGCCGTGGATCTGATGCGGGCCGCCGTCGCGGCAACGCGCCGGCCGGAGGTGATCGGCGGGCTGGGTGGGTTCGCGTCTGTGATGACCCTGCCGGCGGGCTTGCGCGAACCCGTGCTGGTCAGCTCCACCGACGGCGTGGGCACCAAGACCGCTATCGCTATGGCGCTCGGACGGTACGACACCGTCGGCCACGACCTGGTGGCGATGTGCGCCGACGACCTCGTCTGCGCGGGCGCCGAGCCGCTGTTCTTTCTGGACTACGTGGCCGTGGGGCGCATCATCCCGGATCGAGTGGCGGCAATCGTCGGCTCCGTCGCCGCCGGCTGCTCACTGGCCGGCTGTTCCCTGATCGGCGGCGAAACGGCCGAGCACCCGGGGCTGATGGAGCCCGACGAATTCGACCTGGCCGGTTTCTGCGTCGGCGTCGTAGAGCGCGATCGACTGCTGGACGGAACTGCCGCCAGGGTAGGGGACGTGCTGATCGGGATCGCTGCGAACGGGCTGCACTCGAATGGTTTCTCGCTGATCCGCAGCATCATCGCCGACTCCAACGTGGACCTTGCTGAGGGTTACGCGGAGTTGGTAGGCCGAATCCTGGGGCCGGAAACGTCGCCCGAACCGGAGACGCTGCCACTGTCCATCGGCGAGGTTCTGCTCACCCCCACGCGGATCTACTCCAAGGCGATCCTGTCGCTGCGGCGGCGCCTGGACGAAGCCGGCGCGGACCTGCGAGGAGTGGCTCACATCACCGGCGGGGGACTTCCCGGCAACGTGCCGCGGGTTCTGCCGGAGGGTCTGGGTGCGCAACTCCACCCGCATTCCTGGCCCATGCCTTCGATCATGCGGCTCATGGGAGCCCTTGGCGGGCTATCCGATGCCGAATTGCGCTCAACGTTCAACGGCGGACTCGGTATGGTGTGCGTGGTTCCCGCGGGAGCCGAAAAGACAGCCATCGAGAGCCTGGAACAGGACGGCCTGATCGCCTGGTCGGTCGGTGAGGTGGCGGCGATCGACGCGCAAGGGGCGCGTTACTCGGAGTCCTGACAGAGTCGGAGCCAATAGGAGGAGGAGCGGCGTGGTACATCGGATCGCGGTTGGCGTCTCGGGAACCGGCAGCAACCTGCGTGCGCTGCACGCCATGGCGGGGCGCGGTGCGCTCGACGCGGTAGTGGCGCTGGTGTTCGCCGACCGGCCGTGTGCCGCCCTCGATTGGGCCGTGGAGAACGGGTTGGAGGCACTGCTCGTTCCGGCGGCCGCGCGCGGTGACCACGCCGCCCGGTCGGCCGAAGACCGCGTTCTCGCGGAGACCCTGACCGCGGTGGAACCGGAGCTGGTCGTGCTGGCGGGCTACATGCGGGTCGTCGGGCCGGCCATGCTGGCCGCGTTCCGGGGCAGGATGATCAACCTGCACCCGGCCCTGCTGCCGGCGTTTCCCGGCGCCCACGCCGTTCGCGACGCTCTGGCGGCGGGCGTCAAGGTCACGGGCGTAACCGTGCACTTTGTGGACGAATCCTTGGACGGCGGCCCGATCATCGCCCAGGACTCCGTTGCGGTTCTGGCCGGCGACACCGAGGAGAAGCTGTTCGAGCGCATTCACGCGGTCGAGTATCGGCTGCTGCCGCGTGCCGTCGGCCTGGCCCTGGCCGGCGCGCTGACGATCGCAAAGGACGGTCGAACCGTTCAAATCGATGCCGTCCAGGCGGCCGAATCGATGCCGGTGCCGCGTCGGGCGTTGCTGTCCGTCTTCGACAAGGCCGGGCTGGCCGAGTTCGGCGCCGGATTAGTTCGCTTCGGGTTCGAGCTCGTCTCCACCGGCGGAACCGCACGGGCGCTGCGAAACGCGGGTCTGCCTGTCACGGAGGTCGCGTCGGTCACCGGGTTCCCCGAGATGCTGGACGGGCGAGTCAAGACGCTTCATCCGCGCGTCCACGGCGGGATCTTGGCCGATCGGCGGCTGGCGTCCCATCGCGAACAGCTGGCAATAGCGGCCATCGATCCGTTCGAGCTGGTCGTCGTCAATCTCTATCCGTTCGCGGCCGCGGCGGAGAAGCCGGGCATCTCATTCGACGATTTGGTCGAAGAGATCGACATTGGCGGACCTTCGATGGTTCGCGCGGCTGCCAAGAACCACGCCTCTGTCGCGATCGTGACTTCGCCGGCCCGCTACGCGGCCATCCTCTCGGAACTGGAGACGCAGGGTCGGGTGGGGGAGGGCCTGCGCTCCGCCCTTGCCGTCGAGGCGTTCCGCCATACCGCCGCATACGACGCTCGGATATCAAGAGAGTTGCCCGGGCGCATGGCCGCTGCCGGGATTGCGCTGCCGGACGAGCCGGGTCTACCCGGCGCCACGGACCCGTACCCGCCATTGCTTGTCGTCGGCTTGGAGAAAGTGGAAACGCTCCGCTACGGCGAGAACCCGCACCAGCAGGCCGCACGCTACCGCCGTCCCGGGACGGGGAAATGGGCCGGGCCGTTCGCCCTCGGCGGCACGATCCTGCAGGGCAAGGCCCTCAGCTACAACAACGTCCTGGACGCGTCGGCTGCCGATGCGATCGCCCGTCAGCTGCGCGGCCCGGCCTGTGTCGTGGTCAAGCACACCAATCCCTGCGGCGCCGCCGAGCGCGCGACCCTCGCCGAAGCCTGGCAGGCGGCCCTCGCGGGCGATCCCGTCTCCGCATACGGCGGCGTCGTAGCGTTGACGCGGCACGTCGACGCGGCCACGGCGGAGGGCCTCGCGGGCATCTTCCTGGAAGTAGTGATTGCGCCGTCCTACTCGCCCGAGGCGCTCGCTATCCTCTCCCGCAAGACGAACCTGCGCCTCCTGGAGGACCTGGTTCTGGGTCGTGGCGAAGTCGCTCCGACGCCCGATCCGCTCGGCTCGATCCGTGTCGTCGGAGGCGGCGTGCTCGTGACCGCAGCGGACGTGGTTCCGGACGACCCCTCGACCTGGAAGCTGGCCACGTCCAGGGCTCCGACCGACACCGAGAAGCGTGACCTGGACCTAGCCTGGAGACTCTGCCGCGGCGTCGTGTCCAATGCCATCGTCCTGGTCAAGAATGGCATGGAGATCGGCCTGGGCTCGGGCCAGACGAGTCGAGTGGACGCTGCTCGTCAGGCCGTCGCCAAGGCCATCGCCTTCCACGGCGCCGATGCGCTTGCGGGAGCTTCTTGCGGATCGGACGCGTTCTACCCGTTCGCCGATGCGGTCGAGGTCTGCCTCGAGGCCGGCGTCACCGCCTTCGCCGAGCCGGGCGGCTCGATGCGTGACGCCGAGGTGATCGCCGTTGCCGAGAAGGCCGGCGCCGCGATGCTGATCACCGGGGTCCGACACTTCCGCCACTGAGCGGCCTCTTGCCCACCGCCCCCTCAGCCGCCGGCCGGCCGGATCGGCCGGTGCGAACCGCTGCCCGCGCCGCCTGATACCATCGGTCGCCATGAGCCCCGATCGCTACTACATCACGACTGCCATCGCCTACGCCAACAACAAGCCCGGCCTCCACACCTTGTACGAGGTGGTCGGCGCGGACGTCATCGCACGCTGGCATCGGATGAAGGGCGACAAGACGCGCTTCCTGACCGGCACGGACGAGCATTCGGTAAACATCGCCCAGCGCGCGACCGAACTCGGTATGGAGCCGCGCGACTTCGTGGACGAGAACGTGGCCCTGTTCCAGGCGGCCGAGGACGCGCTCCTCATTAGCCCTGATCGCTTTATCCGCACCACCGATCCGGACCATATTCGTGCGGCCCAGGAGATGGTTCGCCGGGCCTACGCCAACGGCGACATTTACGTTGGCGATTACGAAGGCTGGTACTGCCCGGCCGAGGGCTTCAAGGCGCCGTCCGACGTGGTCGAAACCGCACAAGGCACCCATTGCCCGAACCACCCCACGATTACGCTGCAATGGCTGTCCGAGCACAACTGGTTCTTCCGCCTCTCGGCCTACCAGGAGCGGCTGGAGAAGCATTTCCTGGAGCATCCCGATTTCGCGCAGCCGGACTTCCGGCGCAACGAGATGCTCGGCTTCATCCGTGGCGGTCTGGAGGACTTCTCGATCAGTCGCGCCGGGGCAAATTGGGGCATCCCCTTCCCGATCATGCCGGACGGATCTTCCTCCGAGCGTGCGGACGGCACCTGGGATCCGGCCGCGGGAACGATCTACGTCTGGTACGACGCCCTTATCAACTACGTCACCGGAGCCGGGTTCCCCGACGATGCGGCCGCGTTCGCCGAGTGGTGGCCGGCCGATCTGCACGTCATCGGCAAGGACATCGCCCGCTTCCACACCGTCTACTGGCCGGCCATGCTGTGGAGCGCCGGCCTCGAGGCGCCGCGCCATGTCTGGATCCACGGTTGGTTGCTGGCCCAGGGCGAGCGCATGAGCAAGAGCCTGGGCAACTTCCTGGACCCCATCGACGTCGTGCGAACTTTGGGCCCGGACGGAGCCCGCTACGTAACCCTGCGCGAGGTCGCCTTCGACCGCGACACGGACGTCTCGTGGGACTCCTTCGTGCGCCGCTACAACGCCGATCTGGCGAACGACTTCGGCAATCTGATCAACCGGACGGTCTCCATGGCCAACCGCTACTTCCCAGGTGAGCGGCCCGCGGTTGGTCCTGAGGCCGGCATGGCCGCGACCTGGGCCGAGACACTGGCAACGTACGGCGAGCGGATCGAAGGCTGCCTCCTGCACGACGCCCTGAGCGTGCTTTGGAATTTCGTGGGGGCCGGTAACCGCTTGGTGGAGGCGGAGCAGCCGTGGTTGCTGGCGAAGGCGATGAAAGCCGGCGACGCCGAAGCAGAGGTTCGGCTGCGCGCGGTCATCGGTGATCTCGTGGAGACGTGTCGCGTCATCGCGCTGGCGGTGGCGCCATATATGCCGGAGGCCGCGCCGCGTGCCCTAGCCCAGCTCGGGTATTCGTACCCATATGCCGCCGATGGCAACGGCGGCCCGGCCCTGCTCGATGAATTGCGCTGGGGCGCTCAGGCCGGTGAGGCCGGAACGATTGGGGCTGCGGAACCGCTCTTCCCGCGCCTGGAGACAGAGGCTGCGACGCCGACTGCCGGTTAGGTTCGGTTCGCCAATGCGCCTCATCGATAGTCACGCTCACCTCCAGTCCGACGTCTTCTCGGGCGATCTGGCGGCCGTGATCGCATCGTCGCGCACGGCCGGAGTCGAGCGAATTCTGGTTCCCGGATGGGATGCGGCCTCGTCCGAGGCGGCCGTCCGGCTTGCGGCGGAGTGGGGGATCGATGCCGCCGTCGGAATCCATCCCCACGACGCGGAGGTCGCGACCGAGGCCGACTGGGCAACCGTCGTCCGCATGGCCGCCGATCCGCGCGTCCTGGGTATAGGCGAGACGGGCCTGGACTTCGACCGAATGCATTCCCCGCCGGCCGCGCAACTCGCCAACCTGCGACGCCACCTGCGCCTCGCCCTGGACCTGGGCAAGCCCGCCATCCTGCATTGCCGTTCCGCGGCCGGGCAGCGCGACGCCCAGGACGCGCTGATCGCAGAACTCCGGAACGCGCCCGCTCCCGCGATCCTGCACTCCTTTTCCGGTCCCGTTGGCTACGCCGCCGACGCTCTGGAGCTTGGACTCGCCATCTCCCTTAGCGGCCTGGTATTCCGGCACGGGGAAGAGTCGTCGGCGGCGGTCGCGCGGCTCGTCCCCGGGGAGCGGTTGCTGGTCGAGACCGACTCGCCTTACCTCTCGCCGCCTGGCGTGCCGCGTCACTCATCGGGACCGCGACCGGTTGGACCGCGACCGGTTGGAGCCGCCGGAACGTCCGGAGCGACCGCAACGTCCGGGTCCTCATTCAGCGGCCGCCGCAACGCGCCAGAGTGGGTCCGTGTCACCGCGGCATGGATCGCGGAGCAGCGTGGGGAATCCCCGGATAGCTTTGGGGAGGGCCTCATTGCGGCTTATGACGCCACTTTCCGGCATGCCAGACCACTGAGAAGATGACGATGAGCGACCGCAGGTTTGCACAAGCCAATGACCAGTCTCGTGCACGGCTGGCCCTCCTGGTCGCCACCTTAACGCCGGCGCTGCTGTCCACCGACCTGGGAGAAGGCTGGACCGTAGGCTCGGCTGTCGCCCACATAGGCTTCTGGGATCGCTGGCAGTTGCAGCGCTGGACCGCCATGCTGGCCGGCACGTGGTCCGCCGACAGTGAGTCGGTTCTAGCAGCCGAGCATCTGGCAAATGAAGCTCTGCACCCGTACTGGGCCGGCATCGATGCCTCGAACGTCCCGGCCCTGGCGGTCGAGGCCGCGGCCACTCTGGACGCGTTGATTGCCGGCGCGCCGGACGCCCTAGTCGATAGCCTCGAAGGAACCTCGATAGCGTTCTTGGTTCATCGCCACGGCCACCGAAACGACCATCTCGATCACATCGAGCGCGTCCTGGCGGCAGCCGCAGGCGACTCGTCGACAGCGCCCGAGGCGCTCGAGGCGCCCGACCGCTCCTATTTGGCCCGCAACCAGGCCTCCCGCGCCCGACTTCTGTCCCTGCTGGAGAACCTGACCGCCGCCGATCTCGCCGCCAAATTCGGTGAGGGCGACTGGACCGTGGGTCAGTCCCTGGGACACCTGGCGTTCTGGGATAGGTTCCTTGCCGCCCGCTGGAGCGCGGCTCTGGCAGCGGCCCCCGGAACGCAGCCGCTCGTCTTCCCGTCTGAATTGGCCGGCCTGCTCAACGATGCGCTGCCGCCCACGTGGCTGGCTCTAGCCGAAGGCGGGGGACTCATCCGCGAGGTCCAGGAAGCGGCGGAACAGATCGACGGCATCATTGCCACCCTCCCAGACATTGCGCTGGTCGCGGAAGTTCTGGCGGAGCGGCCGGCCCTGCTCGACCGGTCGATCCATCGGTCGGAGCATCTGGACGAGTTGGCGCGGACGTTGGGTGGTCAACGCGGCGCTCGCGGCTGATCGATCGCGGTCGCGCCAACCATGCCGCGGTACAAGGGCCTCATCTGCCGGTACGCGTATCGGCAGATACCTCCGTGACCCGTAGCATCGGAAGTGCAGTCGGAGAGGTACATCGACGCAACGTCACCGTGGAGGAGATCGGCGATGCCGCACTCTTGGCTTCGACCAAGTGAGCGCGGTCAAGGCCTTGCGGAGTATGCATTGGCCCTAGCCTTAGTCGCAGTCCTGGCGATCGTGGCCCTGATGCTGCTGAGTGGCCGCATAAGCACCATCTTCAGTACTATCGGCGCCCGCCTCTAACCGCCGAGACCCCGATCGCGACATTAGCCCGCCCGACCGGGCCCACACGCCGACTGGGAGGGCGACACAGGGCCACGTCGGCCCGCTGTCGCCGGACAGCGACTTTGTCCGCTAAGCGGACAGCGACTTTGTCACCGTGGTCGTGATCGGACTGCAGGATAGCGCCGCCAGGGATGGGTCTGTGCTGGTCGAGTGGTGCTGTGAGCCGACGGTGTGGCTTCGTGTTC
>JANYJG010000119.1 GCA_025358515.1 Chloroflexota bacterium | reverse complement strand
GGCGCCGGCAAGCAGGCGCTGGATCTCGGCGACCTGGGCGTTGTACGGAGCCACGATCAGGACGTCGTCCGCGGTGAGCGGCCGGGTCTCGCCCCGCTCATTCGTCCACGTGGCCGAGCCGTCCGCCAGCTCGCGGACCAGCTGCGCGACTACCGCCGCTTCCTCCGGCGACGCGTTCCGGTTCGCCCGATGCTCGACGGGGACGTATCGAACCCCGGTGCCACTGACGGCGCCGGCCGCCCGGACGGTCTGCGCGGCCAGCCAAGGCTCGGAGCTGAGGCGGCCCTCGTAGAACGCGGCGGAGGTGAACCGGCACACGTCCGGGTGGAGACGGCGCGTCCGCTCCAGGAACAGGCCGCACTCCGGCGGCATCGTCGTTTTGCCCGCCAGCACGTGGCCCAAGGCGGATGCTTCGGCGCCGGGCGGGTGTGTTCCCTGGAGCGGTTGATCGAGCTGCTGCGGGTCGCCCAGCATGATGAGGTTGCGCGCGGCGGCTGAGACGGCCACTGCGTTGGAGAGGGCCAGCTGGCCGGCCTCGTCTATCACGAGCACGTCCAGCGCGTCCGAGAACAATTCGCGCGACCACAGCCAGGCCGTGCCGCCAACGACGTCCAGCTCCTCGTTCTGGAGGGCCGCCAGGATGTTGCCGTAGTCGCCGAACGGCTCGGCCGACTTCGAGGCGCAATCTCCCGACTTGTCCGTCTTCTGCCCGATTCGAACCGCCACGCCCAATTCCGCCGCGCGCTCGGCGACCGCGTCCAGGAGATGCCCGACGACTTTGTGGCTGTTGGCCGTCACCCCGACCTTTCGGCCGAGGCGAACCAGCTCCACGATCGCGAGCGCGCCGAGGTACGTCTTGCCCGATCCCGGCGGCCCCTGGACCGCCAGGTAGCTGCCGTCTAGCACAGGGGCGATGCGCAGTGCCGCGGCCGGCGGAGCCTCATCGGCCCCGCAAAGCGCGCTGTCGCCGGCCCCAGGCGGGTCGCCGGCCACAGCCATGAGCCGAGGCGGCTGCCGCATCAGCAACTCGCGCGCTGCCGCATACGGACCCGGAGCATCCATCCCATGCTCCGCCACCCACTCCCCGATCCGCAGCAGACTCTCCTGGAGCGGGCCCGAGTCCACGTGATCCAGGGGCACCAGCGACGTCGGCGCCGGGCCATCCGTCTTGGGCCCTCGCTTCAGATCCAGAGTGCCCGCCACCTCATCCAGTGCCACGACGCTTCCCGGCGACCGCCCCGTCGCAGGATCGCGAACCTCCGTCCCCACCCGGATCTCATGCTCTTGCTCCGGGAAGCGGAACCGATACACCGTGGACCGCACCGTCTCCCCTACCGGCCCAATCAGTTCCAGGCCGCCGATCGGCTCGCGTTCCTCGATTCGCTCCTCATCGGTCAGGTCGTTGAGCAGGTGGAAGTAGCGCCACCACGACGCCTTCTCCTCGCGACGATGCCAGCTAAGCAGCTGAGCCAGCAGCCCGCGGCCGTGCTGAGCGGCGGTGCGGGCGGCCGGCTCCTCCGGAACGTCAGCCGCCAGCCGCTCGGCTACCGCCGCCACGTGCACAAGCCGGTCGGACAGGACGAGGCCTGGTTCCGGTTCCGTGGGAGCTGGTCGAGGCAGAGGCTCCGGCAGGCCGAACTGGTGCGCGAACTCTGAGCGCCGCTCCTCCAGCCAGTTCCGCAGCCGCCAGTTCGAGACGCAGTCGTCGCGGTTGTAGGTCTCGATGCTGCGGAGCGTCTCGTCCGTCTGGGGCGATCGGCCGGCGGCCAAGGGGGCGGAGCCGGGCCCACCACCGGCGTCGACGCCACCCGTCTCGGCTTCCGCCAACCACGTCTCGAAGGCCACGATGCTCGACCCCGCGTCGCGCAGGCCCTCCTCGCGGACCAGCGAGTAGAGCGGCTCCAGCTTCTTGATTGAGTAACTCTCGACCGAAGCACGCAACCCCTGGCGAACCGCCCGGAACAGGTCGACGAAAACGCCGCCGCGCAGCAGGCTGTCCACCTCCGCCTCCCGGGTGGCGTGCCGGCCCATCAGCCGCCCGGCCGCACTCGGCTCGTACGGAGCGTAGTGGTAGATGTGGATCGAAGGATCACGGGCCAGCCGATCCATCATTAAATCGATCGTCTGCTCAAAGGCGCGCTTCTCCGCCTCACGGGTGGCCTGACCGTCTCTGTCTACGGCCCAAAAGGCGTGGAACAGCGGATCACCGTCCAGGCCCAGAACACCCGGTTCAAGTATTCCGTGGAGATATTCCAGGCCATCGTCCAGCGCGAACGGGTCGCCCTCGATGTCGTAGAAGAGGTCTCCCGGACGCGGGTCCGGCAGCATGAGCAAGCCGCGGTTCGGCTCCAGCGAGCCATCCGCCAGGCGGCCCGGCGCCAGCAACTCGTACAGAATATGGCCCGCGTCCTGGCCGCGGACCTGAATGTTCGCCTGGTTCCGCGCCACGGCCAACGCCGCCGGACCCACGCCCGCAACCGGCTGCGCCGGGGACACAGCCGGCACGGCCAGCGCCGCCAGACCGCGCCGCGTGCCCACTCCCGCGTCCTTGAGTGCTTTGCGCATCCGGCCGGGCGCGTTGGCGACCAGCGAGAGGTCGTCGTCAGCGCGGCGACGGATCTGACATTCGCGGCTCCAGCGGCAGACATCGCAGTGCTCAACAGGCTCCGGGTACGTTCCCGGCGGCGGGTACGTCGCGCCCTCGCCCGTCCCGTCTGCGGCAAAGCCGGCCAGGGCCACACGCGTCTCGAAGGCCGCCTTGGCGGCGCGGTAGTAGGCCATGTAGTCCGCGACCCGGTACGGCTCCACGGCCCGGGCACTGCCGCCCAACGCCACGTGCATCAGCTCCGGCTCCACGCCCTGCAGCCGCGTCAGCTGCTCCACGTACGAGCACATTTGCAGCAGCGCGGAGGCCTTGACGTGGCGAGCGAGCTTGGTGTCCACGACTTCGTAGCTCCAGCCGCCCAGCAGGCCCGGCTTCTCAACCCGGACCAGGAAATCCGCCAGACCGAGCCACCGACCGTCGAAGAAAGTGGCCTGGTAGATGACGTCCGCGCCGTTCCGGGCAGCCTGGGCAGTCGCCGAAGCGGCCGCGCGCAATCGCGCCCCGCGTTCCGACAGCGCCTTGTCCTCCGCCACGGAAACCACCCGCGCGCCCCGGGCCGCGAGATCCGCAAGGTACCGATGCTCGTGCTCCAGGCCTCGCTTTGCGATCAGGTCTATCTCCGGGTCCACCCGATCCGGACGGGTCACGAGGCCGGCCAGCGCAGCCAGTTCCAGGCCGACCAGGTGCTCGCAAGCTAAAAGACCCACGAGATCCGTCGCCGCGAAGACGGGTCGGCCATCGATGATCTGCATCGCTTCACACCTTAGCGCCCGCGAGTGACAGCTCGCGTGTCACGGCGGCGTTCCAAGACCCGCAGCAGTGCATTCAGGCCATTGACGCGGGGCCGCTGTTCCGCTTGACTCCCCGGGTCAGACTAGCTTTCGAGGCTGCGTCGATGGCGGTCGTCGCGAATGCCTTCGGGCCAGTGTGAAGGTGAAGCGTGCGCAAGCGGTTGATTCTGTGGATCGTCCCGATGCTGATCGCGGCATCGGCCGGCCTTGCCACTCCGGCCCCGGCGATGGCCGCAGACGGAATGACCGAGAACGGCATCACGACCTATGAGGTATTGCCGAGCAAGCAGTCGGTCCGCGTGACAATCCAACTGTCAATCCACAACAACATGCCCAGCACCAGCACGACCGACTACTTTTGGAACCTGACTCAGGTCGCGGTCGAGGCGCAGGCCAAGTCAGTCAAGGTCGCCTCCGACGCCGGTGCCGTTACCCAGCGGACAACGCAGTCGGACAAGTACTACCGCTACCTTGAGCTGACTTACCCGAACGTCTATTACGGCCAGACCCGCACCGTGACCGTCAACTACTCGATCCCGGCGGCGCCCCACTCCGCCAGCTCTTTCCGGGCCGGCAAGGCCTACGCCAGCCTGTGCGCAGTCGGCAACGGACAGGACACGGGCTCCATTTCGGTGATCGTTCCCGACGTCTACACCGTGAACATGGTTATCGGCCAGACGCTGCCTGCCACCGACGACTCGAACGGCAAGCAGACCTTCTCGACAGGGTCGATGGCCCAGCCGAACAAGTTCTGGACATGCCTGGACGCGGAAAACGCGGCCGCCTTTTCCGCCTCGACCGTGACCGCCGGCGGCCAGAGCTTCGACATCCAGTCGTGGCCGGAGGATCTGACGTGGACGTCGCAAATCCAAAGTGACGTCAGCGGCGATGTCGCCAAGCTGATGGACCTGACCGGGTTCTCGGTGCCCGGCGGGATCATCGTCATCCGCGAAGCCGGCGACAATCAGCTGGGCGACTACGCAGGCTTCTACAACGCCACGACTAAGAGCGCGACGATCGCCGAGGACACGTCTCCGGACGTGGTGGCGCATGAGCTATCCCACATCTGGTTCAATCAGAACCTCTTCGACGCTCGCTGGTTGGATGAAGGCTTCGCCGTCCTCAGCGAACAGGTCGCCGGCCCGGGCAAGTACACCAAGTGCACGGACCCGGGCGCCTATCCGGGCAACGGCTCCCCCAACCTGTCCAACTGGGTCTTCCTCGATATCGCCTCGACCAAACAGGACCAGGCCGTCGTGGACTATCAGTACCGCGCCGCCTGCTACATCCTGGCCCGTCTGTCGAGCGCGATCGGCCCCGTCCGCGTCAAGCAAGTCCTGGCGGCAGCCAACGACGGCGAGATCGCCTACCTCGGGAAATCGAAGACCGAGAAGTCGCCTCTCTCCGGCCCACCGATCTCGACCCGGACGCTGCTTGACCTGTTCGATGAAAGAGGCATGGTCCCGGCCGGTGTCGGCGACATCAACCTGGCTCAGAACCTGCTCGAACGCTACGGGATATTGGGCGACACGACCCAACTCGACGCGAGATCCGCGGCGCGCACCACCTACCACGAGCTCCAGACCGCGGCGAAGGGCTGGGCGCTGCCGCTCGCGGTCCGCAGCCCGATGGCCAAGTGGGAATTCGACACGGCTGAGGCAGCCATGGCATCCGCCGGAGAGATCCTGGATCTGCGCGAACAGATCCACCAGGACGTGCCGGGCCTCAAGCTGGACGGAACCAAGATCCAGAGCAAGTTCGAAGATGCATCCTCTCAGGCCGATCTCGATGCGCTTCTTGCCCTGACCCAGGAGGAGGCCGACGCAGCCTCGAAACTGGCCGAGGCGAATTCGATGTCCAAGCAGCACAGGGGTTTCCTTGGGTCGATCGGCTTGGTCGGCACCGATTTCAAGCCGCTGATCGACAAGGCGGCGACCGAACTCAAGGCGATCGACCCAGTCCCGGCCGCCGCAGATGCGACGCGAGTGGCGAACCAGATCAGGGCCTCGAGCAACCAGGGCGTCCTCCGGATCTTTCTGCTGCTGGGCATCCTGCTGCTCCTGCTGCTGGCGGCAGTGATTGCCGTTCTCGTGATCAGGTCCAGGCGCCGGCCCGTCGTGGGGGTCGCGCCGGATGAGGGTGGCGGAGGACAGATCGTTGTGATGCCGCAAGCCGCCGGCGACCTTTGGACCTCGTGGAGCGCGCCGCCACCTGCGGAGATACCGGCCCACGTGCCGCCGCGCGAGCCACCGGACTCGACATCCGGCACATAGGCGGCACATCTGACTGCGGTGCCCCGGACCAACGCTATACGCCTGCGCCTCCGGGCCATGTGTGGCACCCTGCGGGTCCTAGCCCGTAACGTTGGTTTCAAGGCCCGTGCCCGAACCCGAGATCGCCAAACCCTCATACCGCGCCTTGCTGGCCGTTCCCTCGCTGGCACGGGTTCTGCTGGGCATGCAGATCGCCCGGATCGCCCAATCGATGGTCGCCATCGTGGTCATTCTGTTCGCCCTGCAGCGCTACAACTCGCCCCAACTCGCCGGCGCCGTGGCCTTCGCCAGCATCGCTCCGGGCATCATCGTGAGCCCCATCGCCGGGGCCCTGCTCGACCGCCACGGCCGAGTCCGGCTGATCATCCTGGACTTCCTGGTGGCTGCCACATCGCTGCTGTTGGTGGCCGGCCTGTCGCTGGCGGGACAGCTGCCGTGGGGCCTGCTCATCGCCATCGTCACCGTCGCGTCCCTGACCGGACCGCTCAGCAGCAGCGGGCTGCGCAGCCTATTCCCGCTCATGGTCCCCGAGCCATTGTGGGAACGGGTCAATGCCTTGGACTCGAACGGCTGGGTCCTGGCGACTCTGGTCGGCGCGCCAATCGGCGCCGTGGCCGCCCAGATCCTCGGCTTCGAAGCTGCCCTGGCGATGATTGCGGTCGGGTACTTCGTCTCGGCCGTAGTCATCTTCCGGGCCCCTGACCCGCGGACGGACGTGGCGTCCAGCGGCAACATCTTCCGAGACGCCTGGCTGGGGCTCGTCTACACGTGGCACAACAAGACGCTGCGATCGCTCGCGGTTTCGCTGTCCGTTATGAACTTGAGCGGCGGCATGATCGAGATCGTGGTTCCGTTCATCGTCCTGCGACGGCTGGGCATGGATCAGAGCGTGGTCGGCCTGATGTTCGGCCTGACCGGACTATTCGGCGTGGTTTCCGCCTTCGCCTGCGGCCGGCTCAAGACCGAGGGTCGGGAGCGGCAACTAATCATTTGGCCGGCCGTGCTTTTTATCGGAACGTCCGCGATCCTCCTCTGGCCGGCGGGACTGCTCCCGATCGCGCTGTGTATGGCCTTCTCCGGCCTGTTCAACGGCCCGCTCGACATCGCCATGTTCACCCTCCGCCAGCGACGCACCGACCCGGCCTGGATGGGGCGCGCCTTCACCGTCTCGATGAGCCTCAACTTCAGCGGCTTCCCGATCGGAGCCGCAATTGCCGGAGTCCTGGTCAACTTCTCGGTCGAGGGCACGATCCTGTTCGGCGTCGCGGCCAACGTGCTGTCCGTCGTTCTGGCTTACATCTTGATTCCGCGGGCCGATGACGCCGGCAACTCGGACACTGTCGCGGCTTGCGTGCGCGAGGCCCGTCCCGCAGACTCACAAGGTGAGCGATAGCGGCCAGGGCCAACGTCAGCGCGCGCTTGGCGCCGGGGCATACAGTCGGGCCGGGCTCCATTTCTACGACGCCGGCGTTCTGGGAATCTCCAGCCGATTCATCTGGCGCTGTCCCAGCGGACGGGTCCTGGACTTGTACCAGGCCAACGTGTCGGATAATCACCTCGACGTTGGCGTCGGTACGGGCTACTTCCTGGATCGAGTCCAGTTTTCGTCGCCAGCGCCTCGACTCGGCCTGATGGACCTCAACGGCAACAGCCTGATCCACACTGCGCAGCGCCTGATTCGGTATCGGCCTGAAATCTATCAAGCCGACGTGCTGACTCCGATCGCGTCCGACATCGAAACGTTCGATTCGATCGGCCTGAATTACTTGCTCCACTGCCTGCCCGGTCCTATGGCAGCGAAGGCGGTGGCATTCGACAACCTGCGCCCGCTGCTGCGTCCGGGTGGTGCGATTTTCGGCGGAACGATCCTCCGGCACGGCATACGATTACCTCTCCAGGCTCGAGCATTGATAGCCACATACAACGCCATGGGTATCTTCGGCAATTCACAGGACAGCCTGGTGGATTTGCAGTCGGCGCTTGAGGATCGCTTCGAACAGGTCCAGGTCGAGTCGAGCGGATGCGTCGGCCTATTCAGTGCTCGTGTCCCCGCCTGACACAGCCGAGAACAGAGTATTAGGAGGTAGCTGTGGTCAAGCGGCGGAAGCCGGAAGGACCCATTAGATGGACGACGCTGGGTAGCGCACCATACCCACGCGCGGACGAGCCCTGTTCCGGATATCTGCTTCAGGCCGGCGGAGCGAACGTACTGGTGGATGTCGGCGGCGGCGTCCTCGGTCCTCTGCAGCAATACATCCGCCTGGAGGATCTGCACGCGGTCTGGATCAGCCATCTCCACGCCGACCATTTCGCGGACATGCCAATGCTGTACTACGCCTTTGCGTTCTCGGATCGGCCTCTCCGCAAGATCCCGGTTCTGGCGCCTGTGGGTTGGGCGGCGCGGGTCGAGGACTTCGTGAAGAGTGCCGCCGATCACCATATGAGCAACTTCTTCCAGGTCGTGGAGCTCAAAGATCGCGGCATCGCCGAGATCGGCGACCTGCGCATTCAGGCGCGCACGGTGGAGCACGGCGTACCGGCATTTGGGCTGACCGCCATATTCGGCGATCGTCGCCTGGCCTACACGGGCGATTCGGGCCCGTGCGACAACCTGACCACCCTCGCCAAGGGAGCCAGAGTCCTGGTCGCGGAGGTGGGCACAAGCGTGATTGAGATCCCGTCCGTGCATCTCTCGCCGGAGGATGCGGGCACCACCGCCGCCAGCGCCGGCGTGTCGCGACTGGTGCTGACGCACCTGGCCCCCGGACTTGGCGAAGAGGAAGCGATCGAACGGGCCGCCGAGACTTACAGGGGCGCGATCGAAGTCGCCCGGCCGGGGACGATGATCGAGGTCTAGGACTCGCGGCGATATGGCGTTCCCAGGACCACGAAGTCCTTGCGGCCGACAAGTGCCGCCCGGATGCGGTGGACGTTCTGGTTGTAGAGCAGGCGCTCCCACCAGTGGCGGGGAAGGTGCTCCGGCAGAAGCACAACCGTAAGCCTGTCGGGGTCCTCGGCCTGGGACACCTCAAGGTAGCGCACGAACGGCCGAACGAGGGCCCGATAGGGCGACTCGACCAGCACCACCCGCACGCCGGGCAACTGTCGTTCGACTCGTTCGCGGAACTGCTCACCCTCGACGTGGTCCAGGGTCACGTGGACAAGTTGAACTTCCTCGCCCATGGTCTGGCCGACCCTGACGGCCTGGACGACGGCCCGACTCATCGCCTGGGCCGCCACTACGACCCGCTGACTGCGATGGTGGGGCCCGAACACGATGTCCGGCTGGACATCCAAGCCGACCCCTTCCAGGGCGTATTCGCGTTTGATGAACAGCATCATGGCGATAAGGATCGGGACGACGATGATGATCATCCAGACACCCTGGTCGAACTTCGAGATGCCGATAACCACGACCACAATGGCCGTCACGACGGCCCCGATGCCGTTGATGAAGGCGCTGCGTCGCCAGCCTGGCCCGCGTTCGGCGAACCAGTGGCGAACCATGCCCGACTGGGACAGCGTGAACGAGGTGAAGACTCCGATCGCGTACAGACCGATGAGCCGATCAGTCGAACCGTTGAAGGCAACGACCAGCGCGATCGACGCCAGCGACAGGGCGACGATGCCCGAGTTGAAGGCGAGCCGCTCTCCGCGCAACGCGAACTGGCGGGGGAAGAAACCATCGCGGGCGAGGATGGAGGACAGGCGCGGGAAGTCGGCGAAGCTCGTGTTGGCCGCCAGGATCAAGATGCCCATCGTCGAGAACTGCAGGATGTAGTAGAGCGGCCCTCGGCCACCGAAGACGGTGCGGCCGACCTGGGACAGAACACTCTCCCCTATCCCGGCGGCACCCGCAGGGTGAGCCCCAATGTTCACGGCCAGATAGCTGGTGCCCAGGAACATGATGCCCAGCAGCGTGGCCATGATGATCATGGTTTTCTGGGCGTTCTTCCATTCCACGGGCTTGAAGGCCGGTACGCCGTTCGCGACGGCCTCGGTGCCCGTCATGGCCGAACAACCGTCGGCGAAGGCCTTGCAGAGCAGGAAGATGCCCATGTTCTCGGTGGCCAGACCGGTCAACTTTTCGACATTTGCCACCTCGTGGAGATGCCCAGTTAGCGACTGGAATATGCCCACGCCGATGAGAAGCATCATTGAGCCGATGAAGATGTAGGTGGGGCTGGCAAAGAGAGTGCCGCTATCGCTCAGACCTCGCAAGTTCACGATCATTACCAGCACGATGGACAGCGCGATGAGCGGAACCGCAAACGGCTGAATTGCCGGGAGGGCCGAATACAGGGCCTGCACCCCCGATGACACACTGACCGACACGGTCAGCACGTAGTCCGTGAGCAGCGACCCGGCGGCGATCAAGCCGGCCAGCACGCCGAGGTTGGCGTGGGCGACGATGTAACTTCCGCCGCCGTTGGGATACGCCCGGATCGTCTGGCGATAGCTGAAGGTGACGATAACCAGCAAGGCGACGACGACGCCGGACAACCCGAGGACGTACTTGAAGTTGGTTTGGCCGGCGCCGGCAAGGATGAGCATCATCGCCCCGGTGGCGTAGGCAACGGAAGACATCACGTCGGACGAGAAGACCGGCAAGGCCTTCCATATCGGCAGGCGCTCGGCAAGCTCTGCCGCGGTTGAGATAGGTCGACCAAACAGGACGCCCCGGACCGTTGCCATTCGACGCTGGTAACCGGTGCGAGGCGCTTGCGCTTCGAGCTTGGCCTCCAAAACTCCCGGGCCAAGGTACCGGAAATACCTGGCATGCGGCCGATCGACCACGACACGCCGATCGCCCAGCTTTCGGCCCTTCAGGGTTTGTGGGTCAGACATCGGTGGCGGGATTCCTCGCAATCACGATGTCAACCTTGCCGCCGGGACGGACGACCGTCGGCAGGATCTGAACGTCAGTTTCCTGGGCCAGCTCGTAGGCCCGCCACAGGAGGCCGGGCCACGATGGGAAGTTGGCCAGGACGACCCGAGTCGCGATGCCGGTCTCCACCAGACCGACGGCCGCCTCGATGTCCGCGAACCCGAACTCGAGATCGGGCAACTGGGCGCTGGACGCCATTGGGGCGGCCGCGGCTGATGGGTTGTCCTGGGCGAACAGCCGAACCGCGAAGGTCACATCAGACTCAACTGGAGCGGCCGGGAGCGCAGCACCACGGTCCCCCAGATCGACCCTGCGGTCGATCTGGGCACCAACTCGGACCAGGCGGAGAACCCCTTCGGCGAATGTCACTCGTCCAAGGTAGGCAGTGCCCCAAGAGGGAAGGTCCCCGCCACGCCCCGCCGCTGCTCAACAAATGCTCAACACACCTGGCCCAAAGGGTGGGCAGCGGCCCGGCAGGGATTACGATCAACGCCATGCCAACCTGGGGATCCAGCATGCTGCCGGCGGTGGCGGGCGCGGGCCATCGTCAATGTCATGGTCATCGGGGAGATCCTTCCCCGCCCTGGTGGGAAGATCGACTAGAGGGCGTGTCTCACGTCAGCCTGACATACAGGGCTTCGACATATGCCTCGTGCATTCCGTTGCCGTTTAAGCGAGCGAGTCCCTTGAAGTTGAGCAAGAAGAAGTCGTTGGGTACATCCAGCCTTGCGACTTGCTCGTCCAGAAGCAGCCGTTGGAGATTTGGGTCCCGTATTGCGCATCAAGCCTTCGTCATCAACGGGTGGCCTCGACTCCGATCACGACGAACAGCGCAACGACGCCCAGGAGAACGAGGACTGCGAAGGCACGGACATGCGGCAGGTACCACGCCCGGACTCGTGGTACGCGGACGGAGGCAGTGCCGATGGCCGCAAGCGACACGAAATAATAACGAGGAGCACCGAGGCCAGCTTCAGGCCATCCATCACCGCATCGTATCGGGCTGACTCCCGGTCGACGTCCGACAATCGCCCGATTCGAGTGTGGCGTGGACCTCCTCTAGCGCCCGCCATCGATCGACGTAATCGAGTTGCATCCAAGGCAGCGACACACCAGGCGGGCCGACGTGGCAAGAGCGAAGATGCCTGAGGGCCAACCAAATAGACTGACCGCGCCATCTCAGCAATTTGGAGAAGCGCACCGTGGGGAAACAGGGCCGGAAGAGTCGAAGAACGAACACCCTAGCGGAGCCCCAACGCCGGGTAGCAGTACCTGATCGACGCATCCCGCTCAGGGTCGTCGCGGGCGTGGTTGGCATAATCGTTGTGGGGTTGGTGGTTGCGGTAATCGTGGCTGCTGCCGCCTTCTCGACCACCGGCTCCAGCTCTCTGCCGTCGGGCACCCAGACGTTCGCCGAGGCCGATCATTCCCATGTGACTGGATCGGTCACATACGACCGGGTGCCGCCGGCCGGAGGCCCCCACAACTCAGCTGCCCTGAACTGCGGCATCTATGTGCAACCCGTACCGAATGAGAATGCAGTCCACTCTCTCGAACACGGCGCCGTATGGATCACCTATCAGCCCACCCTCGCGGCCGACCAGATCGCCGCACTTCAGCAGCTGGTCGCGTCCAGCTACGTCGGGACGGAGAGGTACTTGATTCTGAGCCCCTATGCCGGCTTGCCCTCACCCATCGTGGCGAGTGCGTGGGGCGCCCAACTCAGCCTCGACCAGGCTTCTGACTCGCGGCTGACCGACTTCATCCACCATTTCGCCGGAGGCGCGCAAGGCGGCGAACAGGGTGCGGCGTGCAGCGGAGGCGTTGGAAGCCCCTTGGTGTGATCCAGCTGACCGACTTGGGCCAGCCGGGTCCGACAGTGCCTCAGTCTGCCTAGTAAGCTTCGCCGGTGCAGAACCCGTATCGAATAATTCGCTCCAATTCTCCCCAGGAATCATCCGGATCGGGCCCTCGAATCTCAGGGGAGGCGGCGATACTGCTCGCCGTTCTGGCGGTTGGTCTGGTGGTTGTGGCACTTGTGTTTCGCCCGCTGGGCACGCCTGCCATCGGCTTCGACTCGGCGGCGTCCGTCCTGTATTTCGACAGGCTCGGGGCTCATCAGCCCCTCGAAGCCTGGGTCTCCTCGACGCCCAAACCGTTCATGACGCTTCTGTACGGCCTGGCCTACGATCTGGGCCACGATTGGCGGGCCCTTGCGATCCTATCGACTCTCGAATATGCGGTGATGCTCGCGGCGGCCGCCGTGCTCGCCAAACGGACGAGTGGACCGGTCGCGGCGGGCATGACAGCGTTCGGGCTTCTCGGGAGCTATCTGCTCTTCCAAGACGGCTCACTGACGTATGCCACTCCATGGGCCATTCTCTTGTGGGTTGTGGCCGGACTGGCCCTGACCGCACGGTCGCCCCGATTCGGCATCGCCGGCGTCGCCCTGTTCCTCGGCGCCCTGACGCGAGTCGAGACATTCATCATCCTGGGCCTCGCAACCGCCGCCCTCGGCGTCTGGCGCTTCGCGCCCGGTGAACTGCTGGGCGGCGTTCCGCGTCCACCCCGACGGGCCGCGTTGCTGCTCTTGGGCTTTGCCGCCTTGCCGGTCATGGTCCTGCACGATTGGCTGCTCACCGGCAACGGGTTCTTCTGGATGGATGTTTCGACAATCGTGTCCAAGGCCGTGCCTGCGGCCGTACAGAGCCCGGCGGAACTTGCCCGGACCCTCGCGGACCATTTCGCCGGCAACTGGACCCGTCTGGCCCTTCTTGGACTTTGCGCCGCTGGAGTCTTCGACCTGCTTCGGCGGCGCCAAACGGTCGTCTTGATCGGCCTTGCCGCGGCCGGGCCCGGCGTGCTGGCGTTCCTGGAGTTCCTGGCCCTCCGGAACACGTATGTTTCGGGACGGTACGTGATCCCCGCGGATGCGGCTGTGGTCTTCGGCGCCGCCGTTGGCGCGCAAGCCCTGGTGACATTGGCAACCCTGGCTGCTCGGCGTGCCTGGACCTCGCGCATGGCCAGCTCACCTCGGCCGGCGATCTCGAGCGGCCCCGGAGTTCGCGTGATTGCGGGCGGCGGCTGGCTAATCGTGGGCGCGATCGTTGCGGTCACCCTCGTCAGGCCTTACGGCCCAATCAGTCAAGACACACGCAGGACGATCGCCGGTTCCATCGATCTGCAGGCCAACGCCCAGGTTGCCCTCCCGATCATCGCCGCGGCGATGGACGCTTTGCCGGATCGCCCGGCCTGGGTCTTGACCGACGTAGAGCGACCGAATGAAGGCCCGCCGCCCCGGCTCTGGGTTCCGATGTTGCTGACGCCAAGCGTAGCCGTGGACCTAGGCCTGCCATTCTGGTCCGTGGCCGGTGGTTCGCCCATCACCGGGGACCCAGCTGGACTGTCGGTCACGAGCACGACAATCGTGTACATCGACCGGGATCACGGGGGAGACATCGCCCGAGTCGATGCGCCCTTCATGGTCGACCACGCGGTGCAGGTGGGTCGAACCACGGTCACGCCGCTGCTCAGCCTGCCGGGCCGAGGCCTCTGGGTTGTGAGGTTGAGCCCAGCAGCGGGCTGAGCACCCGGCCGTGGGCTGAGCCGGGGCGACGGTCTGAGCCGGGCCGGCGGGTTGAGCTCCCAGCAGCGGTCTGAGCGCCCGGCTTGGCGTGGGCCCGAATCGTTTAGACCGCGTGTAGCGTCGCTGGCGCCGCCGACCACTCGGCCTCTTGAGTCCCCGATCGACAATGGGTTCATGGAATCGATCACGGGAACTCAGCCAGACCCAGCCATTGAATGGCTGACCAACGAAGTCTCTGACGTTGAAGCTTCGATCGCCCTTGTCGCCGATGGCGTCGCCTCACGCGCTGCGCCGGCGTATGCGCCACGACAACGTTTACCCACCCGATCGGGCCATCATCGCCCTCGAGCGTTTCTTCACCGAGCCGAACCTGACTGCCCTGATGGGAGGTAACTTGGCACCGCTGACCTTGTACGGCGCCGTCGCCGTGACCGCGATGCTGATCTTCTCGCCCTGGAGGCCCGGGCGCCGGTGTTCGTTCTAGCTTTCGCCGCCGCCTGCGTGGCGTCGTCGGCGTATGGCTTCCTCCAGGGGGCATGGCCGTTTGGCCTGGTGGAATTGGTGTGGTCCGGCGTTGCCCTCCGGCGTTGGTTCCAGCGCCGCAATCAGGCGGGCTGACGCTGCCAGTCGCGGGGGGCCCGGGGCCGCGCGGGG
>JANYJG010000090.1 GCA_025358515.1 Chloroflexota bacterium | reverse complement strand
CTGCCTATGTCCCCTACGTCCCACCGGTTGAGCATCCATGGAAGAGAATGACGGCTGCCCGCCGCGACAAGGCTCGGGCCCTGACAGATTCACTGAGCAGTTGAACTGACAGGGTCACTGAACGTCGACAGCCCTGCGTGTGCCCGTCGTCCGGTGGAAGCCTCGAACAACGAATGCTGCCCGGAGCCTGGCCTGGCCTGCTGCCGCCAGCAAAGCCGCCGAATTTTGGCTAACGCTTGCCAGGTGAGCGCAAAGAAAGGCCCGCCCACGAAACGGGTGCGCAGCCGGCTCCCGCACCGTCGCAAAGGCTCACATCGGGCGGATCTGGCCCGATTACGCGGTGCAAATGCTCGATTCTCGCGCCCGATCGGCCTGCGTCGTGCTGGTCGTCGTGAGACTCCTCAGTAACGCTCACCTCACGCGCAATCAGCAAGAAGTCGGGCGCCGCCCGCGCCGCTCGCCCTCACCCGCGCCGCCGCCCGCTCGCCCTCACCCGCGCCGCCGCCAACGGCGCGTGAAGGCAGCGGTCATATACTCGACGCCATGACAGTCGACCTTCGCAGCGACACCGTTACCCACCCGACGCCGGCCATGCGCGAGGCCATGCATCACGCCGAGCTGGGGGACGACGTATTCGGCGATGACCCCACGGTCAACGCCTTGGAGGAACGCGCGGCGCAACTGCTCGGCAAGGAGGCGGCCGTCTTCCTGGCCAGCGGCACCATGGGCAACCTCGTGGCCCAGCTGGCCCATCTGGCGCGCGGCCAGGAGAGCATCGCCGGGGCCAGCACCCACGTCGTCACCTACGAGCAGGCCGGCCATGCCGTGATCGTGGGCACGTCCGTCCGCCAGATGCGCGAGAACCCGGACGGCACCTGGGACCTCGAGCAGCTTCGTGAGGCGTTCCGCGATCCAACGGACGTGCACGAACCGATCACCGGGCTCGTGATCCTGGAGAACACTTACGCCGCCGTCATGGCCCGCCCGCTTTCGGTCCAGTACACCCGCACCATCGCCGCCATAGCCCACGAGCGCGGCGTCCCACTCCACATCGACGGCGCACGCTTCTTCAATGCCGTCGTGGCCCTCGGGGTCGCACCGGCAGAGCTGGCGGCGCCGGCGGACTCGGTCACGTTCTGCCTCTCGAAGGGCCTCGCCTGCCCCATCGGCTCGGTCCTCGTCGGCTCGCGCGAGTACATCGCCAAAGCGCGGCGCGGTCGCAAGCTCGTCGGCGGCGGAATGCGCCAGGTCGGCGTGCTGGCCGCGGCCGGCCTTGTGGCGCTCAGTGACGGCCCGAACGGCACCGTCAAGCGGCTGGCAGAGGATCACGCCAACGCCCGCCGACTGGCCGAGGGATTGGCCGAGATGGACGGCATCGAGTCCCCCGGTGGCCTGCTGCAGCCCACGCCCGGCCGGCTGGACCCGAGTCGCGCAGTCACGAACTTCGTGATCTTCAAGGTTCGACGCGACCGAGCCGCATTCCTCGACGCCCTCAGCTCCCGCGGCATCCTGATGGTGGATTATCCCCATGGCACGGTGAGAGCCGTGACCCACTACGGCGTCACCGCACAAGACATTGAGACCGTCCTTTCGGCCTGCTCGGCCGCACTCCGCGAAACACCGGCATCGGCTGCCGCCGACCCTGCAACCACACACCAGGAGCGATAGATGGCAGAGTTCCTCCTCCCGCGACCCGTCTCCAAAGCCCCCGCCGGCCCCCTCGACGACCAGTTCTGGGGAATTGTCGAGAGCCACTTCCGCAGCCTCGTCGAGCAGCACCCGATTCTCGCCACCTATATCGGCATCCACGACGCCGATGACCGGCTGGACGACGCCACGCGAGATGCCGTCGAGCAGGAGATCGCGGACTGGCACCGCGAGGAGCAGGAGCTTCAGGCACTGGATCCCGCCGGGCTGTCCGAGAGCGTCCGCATGGAACGCGAGCTGGCTCTCCACAACGTCCGCCGCGTCCTCTTTGACACTGAGGTGCATCGAGTCTGGGAGCGCCGGTCCACGGCCATGGACCAGGTCGGGGACGCTCTGTTCAGCATTTTCGCGCGCGATTACGCCCCCCTGGCGGACCGGCTCGCGTCGCTTACGTCGCGCATGGAGGCCATCCCGGCCGCGCTGGAGCAGCATCGCAGCCGCGCCACCGCGCCCCAGGTCGAGCTGTGGCAGAAGCTCGAGATCGAATCGGGCGAGCAGATGCCGTTCCTGTTGAACGAAATCAAAGCCGCCGGTCTCGGAGTCCTGGACGGTCGCGCACAGACTCGGTTGGGCAAGGCAGTGGAGACTGCCACGGCATCGATTACCGCCTACATCGAAACCCTCAAGGCCGGCATGGGCAAGACCGTCGAGCCCTGGGCCCTGGGCTCGGAGAATTACGATCGCCTCGTTGGTCTGCGAGCCTTCGACGGGCTTGACGCCGCGCAGATCCTGGAGATCGGCCACGAGCAACTGGCCCTCAACAAGGCCGCTCGCGTGGAGGACGCCCGCCGGATCGATCCCGGCGTGGACGAGGCAACCGTGGTCGACCGAGTCAAGTCGAACCACCCGGCTACGTTCGAGGTCGCGCTCGAGGCCTACAAGGACGCGATGAACCGGGCGCGGGCCCACATCATCGAGCACGACATCGTGACCATGCCTCCGGGCGAGCAGATCTCGGTGATTGCCACCCCGGAATACCTGCGCACGGTCATCCCCTTCGCCGCGTACTTTGAGCCGCCCAAGTTCGACAAGCACCCGGCCGGCATATACATCGTCACTCCGTCCGTCGGAGACGATCCAAACGCGATGCGCGAGCACAACTACGCTTCGATCAGCAACACCAGCGTCCACGAAGCGTACCCGGGCCATCATCTCCAGCTATCCGCGGCGACGCGCCACCCGTCGCTCGTTCGCCTGCTGGTCGACGCGCCCGAGTTCGTCGAAGGCTGGGGCATGTACAGCGAGCAAATGATGCGCGAGCAAGGCTTCGACGCCGGGCCCGAGTTCCTGCTGGCGATGCATACCGACGCGATCTGGCGAGCTTGCCGGATCATCCTGGACGTGCGCATGCACCGCGGCGAGGTAACCGTGGACGAGGCCACCGCCTTCCTTATTGAGCACACCGGTTTCGAGCACGCCAACGCCCAGGCCGAGGTCTTCCGCTACACCTACACGCCGACTTACCAGCTCAGCTACCTCCTGGGCAAGGTACTGCTGCTCCAGCTCCGGGCCGATGAGCAGCGCCGCCTTGGCGATCGCTTCAGCCTGAAGGACTTCCACGACACCCTCATGCGAAACGGCTCGCTGCCGATCAGCTTCCATCGCCGGCTGCTGGCGGCCGAAGCGGCGAAGGGCAACTAAGGGTCACCGTGCTGGTCGTACCGTCCATCGACATCCTGAACGGCCGCTCACGCGTGGTTTTCTGGCCGGGCGTCGCCGCCGGCGTCGGCGCGCCAACGGACCGCCCGGAACGGATCGCGGAGCAGTTCGTGGCTCAGGGCGCAACTCTGATTCATCTCGTGGACTTGGACGGAGCACGCGCCGGAAAGCCGGCCAATCTCGAGGCGATAGGGCGCACGGCGGGACGAGTCGCCGTGCCGCTTCAGATCGCCGGGGGCATGGAGGGAGCGGACAACATCAGGCTCGCCTTCGCCGCCGGGGCGACGCGCGTCGTTCTATCCATGTCTATCGCCGATCGTCCGGAATTGCTGCGCGAATGTCTGGCGGTGGCCGAAGGCTGGCTTGCTGTCGGACTTGACCCGCGCCAGGAGCGCGTGGCCGCGTATCCTTGGCACCGACCCACGCCGCCGAGCCTGGTGGAGCTTACCGGCGAACTGGTGGACCTCGGGGTCCGTCGGTTCGTTCTGGCTCACGGAGGCGTGCGTCCGGACCTGTCGTTCCTCGCCGAATTGGCGCGGACGGTCCGCGCCGAAATGTTCGTTGCGGGCGGATCTGTCGATCTGGAAGCCATAAAAGGCCTGCGGGACTCAGGAATCGCAGGCATCATCCTCGGAGAACCGCTCCTATCCGGAGCCGTAGACTTCGCCAAAGCCTTGGAGGCCGCCGCATGATCCTCGCTTCGCTGCCGTCGTCAGCTCGCCGTCTTGCGGCATTGGGCTGCGTCGCCCTGCTCGTCGTCGGGTGCGGGACATCGGGCGCCTCTCCAGTTTCCTCGTCCGCCCCAACACCGGGTGCGCCCACCTGGGCCCCGACCGCACCGCCCTATACCCTCGGACCCACCATGTCGCCGTCGCCAAACGACACCTGCCCGACGGCCGCCCCAGCCCCGTTGTCGGGCACGGCCACGGTCACCATGACCACCAACTTCGGCAACATCGTTATCAAGGTCGACGGCTCTCTCGGCGCGAACGCCGCCGGCGCCTTCGTCGCTTTGGCGCGCTGTGGCTACTACAACAATGTCCTCTTTCACCGCATCATCACCGGCGCCGTCATCCAGAGCGGAGATGGCACCTATGGTCGTCTGCCCAACCTGACGCCCAGCCTCATGGGCACGGGCGGACCCACCTGGTCGACCAAAGACGACGCCGTCAAGAGCACTTACAAACGCGGCACCCTCGCCATGGCCAACAAAGGCGCGGCGGACACCGGCAGCTCCCAGTTCTTCATCATTCTCAATGAGAAGACTTTCTCGACGTACCCGAAGACGTACTCGATCTTCGGCACTGTTACGAGCGGGATGGACGTGGTGGATCGCATCGGCCTCATCCCAACCGGCGGGGATAGCGGCACCATGGCTCTCGAGCCTGCTGTCATCACCAGCACCAACGTCGTCACCCCCTGAGGAGACAGCGATGACCACAGCGACAATCGAGACCGATAAGGGCGTCATCGAATTCGAAGTTCACACCGCAGGCGCTCCCAAGGCCGCCGCCAACTTCATCGAACTGGCCGGCAAGGGCTACTACGACGGCGTGGTTTTCCACCGGATCGTGCCGGGCTTTGTCGTCCAGGGCGGTGACGGTGAGTACGGCCACGTAGACAAGCTCGACAAGGGGCGCCTGGGCACTGGTGGGCCGGGCTACAAATTCGCCGACGAGCCGTTCGAAGGCGACTACATCCGAGGCGCGGTGGCCATGGCCAACGCCGGCTCGAACACGAATGGCAGCCAGTTCTTCATCTGCATCGAGGATCTCTCAGGCGGCAAGCTGCCCAAGAAGTACACCCTGTTCGGGCACGTCACCAGCGGCATGGACGTGGTCGATGCCATCGCCAAGGTCAAACGCGACAGCAGCGACCGCCCGGTCGAACCGGTAGCAATGATCTCGGTCAAGATCGCCGACTGATTCGGGCGGCCAAGGCAGCTGGACGAGTCGGCGGACCAAGCCACCGGCCGAGCCCCAAAAATCGAGGCTAAGTCGGATGTTTTCCTCAGTGTTGCGACCCTCGCAACGATACCCGGCCGAATCGCCCACAAGGTTGCGGGATTTTAACCCAGCAGCCCGCCAAAACCCCTGTAACTAAGGCAGAAAGGGCTGTAGACTTTAGAAGCTGCCAGTCAGCCTGCTGCCCCAGTTGCAAGGTCATGGGTAGGTCGGGTTAGGGTAGTCGGTGCAGCCGACGTGATAGATGCCTTTGTAGCGTGGCAGAAGACGGTCCGCTTCGGCGGGTCGACCCTTCACCGGGACAGCAACGAAGCGGCTCCTTCGGGAGCCGCTTCGGATTCTGGGTCGGAAGCCGAAAGCCGCCAACGACGGTTGTGGCTGTTCCGGAGCAGTGGGGCCGCCGTTCGGTCTGGGCGCCACCGCCTGTGTGTCGACGTTCAGCGGCATCACCAGGCGAGAGATCGCTCCCAACGACTCGGGTCATAACCAATGCTCTCCGCTGTTCGGTGACGGACATCGTGATGGTCTCCATAGCTGGAGACTGACAAAGTCACTGAACAGTTGGCACTGACAGATTCACAGACCAACGAGATGCGCCACCGCCTGTGGCCGCATCCGCTGCTATCCTTGCGTCCCGCGGTCGATCGAACCGATCCAGCCCGCGGCGTCGCGCGCCTGTAGCTCAGCGGATAGAGCGTCGGCCTCCGAAGCCGAAGGTCGCAAGTTCGAATCTTGTCGGGCGCACCACTCTCTGGCAGCCGTCCGCGGCTGCGCTCTTTGCACCTCAGGTCACCGAGACGCTCACCTGATCGTATCCCGTGGCCCCCGCCGGTAAGGGACCGCCCCGTGTCGCCGTCTGCACGTTGCCCGTCCCATCCGTCGCGCGAACCTCGATGGTATGCGTGCCCGGCGTCGCCTCCCAGCGCAACATCCACTGCACCCACGTCGCCTTGGAGATAGCGCGGCTGAGCAGGGCAGTCTGCCACGGCCCGTTATCTATGCGGACCTCGACTTTCCCGACGCCTCGGTCCGGTGCCCAGGCGAGCCCGTCGATGTCGACCGGTCCGGCAGCCAGGTGGGCGCTGTTCGAGGGATGATCGATGCGAGACTCCGTCAGGATCGGGCCATCCTTCGCCCAGCCCAAGGCAACCCAGTACGCGTCGAAAGCCTCGCGGGTAGTCAACTCGATCTCGGACAGCCACTTGGTGGCCGACACGTAGCCGTAGAGGCCGGGCACGATGAGTCGTGCGGGGTACCCGTGCTCCGTGGGCAACGGCAGACGGTTCATGCCTACCGCGATCATCGGGTCCCTGGCGGGATCCAGGGCCCAGGCTGTGGGAAAGCCGACCGTGAACCCGTCGACCGAGCGCCCGACGATCTGGGTGGCCCCCGACTTCACGCCCGCCTGGGCCAGAACCTGCTTAAGATGGGCGCCGGTCCACAGCGTGTTGCCAACTAAGCCGCCGCCGACGGTGTTGCTCACGCACGCCAGAGTCACGTATTGCTCGAAGAGTGGCAGCGCAAGCAACTCGGCGTAGGTGAACGTCAAGGGGTGGTCAACCATGCCTGTCACGCGGAGCTGCCATGTAGAGGCGTCCACCTGCGGCACAAGCAGTTCCGTGTCGATCTGGTAAAAGCGGTCATTGGGGATCACGATCGGAGTGATCCCGGGAGCGGTCAACGACTCTTCGGCGGCCAGGGGCGACACCGATGCCGCCGGCGCGGGCAGGCTTGCCGAGACGGGGATGCCCGAAGGGTGGCCTCGGGATATGAGCAGTCGGCCCAGGGTCCCCATGGCCAGGGCGCCGACAAGGAAACCCGATGCTCGAATCAGGAAGCGCCGGCGGCTCTGGTACGGCAGCGGGTCGGTCGGCGTCTCGGGCCATGGAGCCACTGGACCGTCCTCACCCAGCCCGATCCAGCCGAGGCGCACAGGCTCCAGGAACCCGGCGTCGGCAAGGAGAATCCGGAGCGCCGCAAGGCTCGCCGCCGTAGCGACCACGGCGTTCACAGCGGCAAGCACGGGTGAATTCAGGGGCTGCAGAGCCGCCGCAACAAAAGCCACGAGGCCGAACGCGGCGAAGAGTCGCGACGCGTTGCCAAAGCTGCGGCGGCCCAAGAGGCCGGCGGCCGTGGCCACGAGGAGGGCCACCACGACTACCGCAATGTTCAAGGCGAGCTTGTCGTTGGTGCCGAACGTCGAGGCGACCAAGTCCTTCGCGCCCGGCGGCTGCTTCGCGATGATGAAGCTCCCGACCGCGACGACAAGCGACGGGGCTCCCGGAACGATTCCGGCCACCAGCTCACTGGCGGCGATGCCCACGGCTCCGGCTACGGCTCCGGCGACCGCCGAACGCAGGACGGTGGGCTCCTGAGCTGTATCTGCGCGAGCGTCGATTGGCTTCACGAACGGGGATCTTCCAACTCGAGGGCGGTGAGGCGATCGAATGCTTCTCGCAGTCTCCCACAAAAAGGTTTCGCTGCAACAGCCGGTGCAACAGACGGGAAGCGAGGCTCGGTCTATCGGACCTGAGAAGTTATCCTGATGAACGAGATCGACAGGGTGACCCAGGTGCGGTCGCAATCGATCACGGAGGTACCTGTCATGCGCAGGTCAAGACTTGCTGTTGCTGCCGTCCTGCTACTTGTGGGTGTGATCTGGATCGGCCAGGGCACGGGCGCGGTCGCCGGGAGTGCCATGAGCGGCCAGTCGATGTGGGCGTTCGTGGGTGTCGTGCTCGTCGTGGGCGGTTTGGTCATCGGGCTGCGGGAATTCTTGCGGAAGCCTGCCGGTCGACCCTAGAGTCGGGTCAGCGCTTGTCCACGGGCGAGACTGTTGACAGGGCCGGCACTCGCCTGAGGTAATGTTCCGCGGCCCGGTCCGGCCTGCGGGCGCAATTCAGCCGTGGCAGGTAGTCTCAACCTGTAACCCCCACCTGGTTGAGTCATGACCACCCCCTACACCTTCTTCGCCGACCTGGCCACAGAGGCTCCCATCCCGGCTCGAGGCATCCTCAGTCAGACGCTCTCTGACGAGGGCGGCGTCGAGTTCCTGCTCTTCGCCTTCGCCGTGGGCGAGCAGCTTTCGGAGCACACGTCGGCGCGACCGGCGATTATCCACATCCTCGAAGGCGAGGGCGAGCTGACTGTCGGCGGCGACGCCTATCCCGCCCGGCCGGGAACCTGGCTACGCATGGCGCCCGAGGTGAAACACAGCCTCGTGGCCCGGACTCCCATGCAGATGGCGCTCTACCTGCTGCCGCTCTAGACTGGCCCCCGAAGGGGAGTAGTCCGGCCGTCACCCCGGCGGCCAGGGGAGATCGACATACCGGCTTCGGCCCGGTCCCCCACCTCGACGTGAGACGGACGAGACCTTCGACCAGGTAACACTTGGTCGAGGTCTTGCCGCGCGCAGGCGACACCTCGGGCGAGCGGAGGTGTCGATGATGTGGCGCAGGCTTGGACTCACGGCGAGCGTCGCCCTTCCCGCGATGGTGCTGCGGCTTAGCGGGACCACGCTGTCGCCGGAGCTCACCGTCCTGGTATTCGGCGCCGGCGTCGTCGCTGCGGCGGTCCTCCTGTCCTGGGCGGCCGAAGCGGCCCAGGTCGATATCTCCGGCAGCCTCGCGATCGCCATCCTCGCGCTTATTGCCGTCCTGCCTGAGTACGCCGTGGACCTGTACTTCGCTTATACCGGGGGGAGCGACCCGAGCTATGTGCAGTTCGCCTCGGCGAATATGACGGGCTCGAACAGGCTCCTCATCGGGATCGGCTGGCCTGTCGTCGCGTTCGTCGGGTTCTGGGCGGTGCGACGCCACCGGTGGCGTGGCACGGTCGAGCAGCGTCCGAGCGCGGTCGAGCCGAGCGCGGTCGAGCCGGGCACGGTCGAGCCGCGTCTGAGCGCGGTCGAGCCGCGTCCGAAGCTCATACCCGGGCACCGCGAGCCTGCGGTTGTCCTGCCGGCCCGCAACCGCGTCGAGCTGGCGTTCCTGGCGATCGCCAGCGCCTATGCGTTCCTCATCCCGCTGACCCACTCGATCGCCTGGTACGACTCCGTCATCCTGCTGGCGCTGTTCGGTGCCTACCTCTGGCGTGTCACCCGGGAAGGGCGCGGCGAGCCCGAACTGATCGGCCTGGCTGCCGACATCGCGCTGCTCCCTCGCCGCCGACGCCGCCTGCTGGTTGCGGGCCTGTTCCTCGCCGCAGCGGCCATCGTCGTCGCCGCCGCAAAGCCGTTCGCCGATGGTCTCGTGGCCACCGGCGAATCGCTCCACATCGACCAGTTCCTGCTCGTCCAGTGGCTGGCGCCGCTCTCGTCCGAGGCGCCCGAGCTGATCGTGGCGACGATCTTCGCCTGGCGTCTCAACGCCGACGAGGGTCTCGGCATGCTGCTTTCCGCCAAGGTGAATCAGTGGACGCTGCTCGTTGGCAGCCTGTGGGTGGCCTACTCGCTCGGCGGCGGAGGGGGAGCGGCGCTGCCGCTGGACAATCGCCAGACGGAGGAGTTCCTACTTACCAGCGCCCAGGCCCTCCTCGCCTTCGCTGTCCTGGCCGACCGTCGCTTCGGACTATGGGAGGCTGCGGCAATCTTCGGGCTGTTCATCGTCCAGTTCCCGTTCCCCACGACCGATGTGCGGGTCGTCTTCTCGGTCATCTACATCGTCGTCGCACTGGGCCTGCTCGTCCATCGCCGCCGCTATTTGCCGGGCGTCTTTGCCAGCATCGGCCGGTGGGAGCGGCAGTCCGATGAGGCGTCCGTGACCTGAGGCGCGTCGCACCCGGGTGGCCGGGCCGCCTAGGCGCCGCAGACCGACCGTTCCGCCGGGCTACCTCTCGGCCGTTTCCTTGAGGACCTGCAGCATCGGTCCCCAGTTGTCCTCGGCCATCTTGTCGGCTTCTTCCCGGGTAGCATTGTTGTCCTGGGTGAGCGTCAGGGTGGTCTTGCCGCCCTCCTCGGACAGTTCATACGTGACAGTGTGGTAGTTCTCAGGCTTGTCCTCACTGCCGCCCATCGGGCTCCAGTGCGTGTTCTTCAGGAGCCTCTGCGGCTCGACCTCAGGAACGATGCCTTTGTCGACGTACGACTGACCCTTCCATTCGCCCTTCCAGGTGATCGGACCACCCGCCTTCCAGTCCGTGGACATGTTCGTCCCGTGCATGTACTGCTTGACCTTCTGGGGATTTGTCAGCGCGTCCCAGACCTTAGCCTTGGGAGCGTCGATCGTCACGGTCTTGATCGCCTCGAACCCTTTCGGCATATGCTTCCTCCGGTAGGCCCGATGCCCAACGGTGGGCGACCTCTCCTTCATCCTATCGCGAGCGGTGCTGAGGACCAAAACCGGACCGGCACTCGGAACGCGACGCCCGGACCGACCGAGCTGGTGCTGGCAGACTCTTCTCCGTCTGCCGGCTAAGCTGTTATCTAGCGCAAGCTGGTATCGGGCTGGCGGACTCCCCCCACACGATAGGTGAGACATGCCGTTCAATGAGGACATCGTCAAACTGGCGAAGGCAAACTCGTATTTCCGCAAGGTCCTGGCGACAGGGCCTCACAGTCAGGTCGTAGTTATGAGCATTCCGCCGGCCGGTGAAATCGGCGAGGAAGTCCACGATGACGTGGATCAGACGCTCGTCTTCGTCGAGGGCGAAGGTCAGGCCATCCTGGACGGCGAGAAGAGCGGCGTCGGCGTCGACCGACTGGTTCACGTCCCTGCCGGGACACGCCACAACTTCTTCAACACCGGCAAGGTCGATCTTCGGCTCTACACGATCTACGCCCCGCCTGAGCACAAGCCGGGCACGGTCCACAAGACCAAGGCTGAAGCCGACGCGGCCGACGAAGCTGAGCATTGAGGCTCGAGCCAGGCGGGCCTACCCAGCAAACGGCCTGATCGCGTAGTCACGACGCCGCAATCGCGCCGTGAGCGCGCCCGATGCGCAAACCGGGGCTTAAGCCGGATTCAATACACTCCCCCACGTGACACTCTTGCACGTGACTCCCGCCGACCGCCTGCTCGATGACCTCAACCCATCGCAACGCGAGGCTGCGACCGCGACTTCCGGGCCGCTCGCCATCCTGGCCGGCGCGGGTTCGGGCAAGACGCGGGTCATTAGCCGGCGCACCGCATACGCGATCGAGACCGGCGCGGTGCCGGCAGACCAGATCCTGCTCGTGACCTTCACCGACAAGGCCGCCGGCGAGATGGTCGGGCGAATGCGCAGCCTGGGCCACTCGGGCGTCATGGCCCGCACCTTCCACGCTGCGGCGCTGGCCCAGCTGCGTCACTTCTGGCCGAGCCGGCACGACGGCGCGGACCTGCCGGCAATTCTCGATTCGAAGATGCGGCTGCTGGTGCCGCTGATCGGGCGACTGCCGGGCGGCTACCGTTACACGCCCGCCAAGGATGTGGCCGACGCCATCGAATGGGCCAAGGTTCGCCGCATCCGGCCCGACCGCTGGGTTCGAGACGGCGGCGATCGGGCGCCTCTGCCGGCCGACGTCTTCGCCCGGGCCTACCGAGACTACGAGCAAGCCAAGACCCGGGCGGGCGTGCTCGACTTCGAAGACATGCTCACCGAAACGGTGGAGTTGCTGGAGGGCGACGCCGAGGCGGCCGCGCTGGTCCGCTCGCGCAAGCGCTGGTTCAGCGTCGATGAATACCAGGACACCAATGCCCTGTCCGAACGGCTGCTCGAACTCTGGCTCGGCGAGTCGGCCGATCTGGCCGTGGTGGGGGACCCGGACCAGACGATCTACACATTTACCGGCGCCACACCCGAATTCCTGCTGGGCTTCGCACAGCGGCACACCGGGGGACGCGTCGTGACGCTGACCGAGAACTACCGCTCCAGCCCGCAGATTCTGGAGTTGGCGAATCGGCTGACGGCCGGAGGTCCGCGAGGCCCCCTCGTCGCCACCGCGCCGGCCGGGCCGCCGCCGTCTATCGGGCGATTCGCGGACACCGAGGCCGAGACAAACGGGATTCTGGCCTGGATTCGAGCCGTTGCCGCAGCCGGCGTCGCCCCGTCTCAGACGGCCGTGCTCCTCCGGATCAACGCCCAAATCCCGCCGATAGAGGATGCCCTGACCCGGGCCGGGATCGCCTTCACCGTTCGCGGGCAGAGGTTCTTTGGACGGCGCGAAGTTCGCGAGGCGCTCACGCTGCTGCGCCGAGTGCGCCCGACCGAAACCGGGAGCGAGCTCGAGACCGCGATCGAGCGGCTATTCGTCGAGAAGCTCGGGCTGGACGATGTCGCCGCGGATGCCGGCATGGAGGGACGCGAGCGAGCGGCGTCGTTGGAGTTGCTCCTGAGCATCGTCGAGGACAAGGCGGCCGGGCGGCGGACGGCGGCCGGCCCCACGGCTGCGGCGGACGCCAGCCCAACAATCGACGACGTACTCGCCGAACTGGACCGCCGCGACCAGGCGGAAGGTGCCGCCTCTGCCGAGGGAGTCAACCTGCTGACGTACCACCGGGCCAAAGGCCTGGAATGGGACGCGGTCTACCTGCCGGGCCTGGACGAGGGGCTGCTCCCCATCCGCCAGGCCAAGGAAGAGGAGGAGATCGCGGAGGAGCGGCGCTTACTGTACGTAGGAATCACGCGAGCCCGCCGCTTCCTGGCATTGTCGTCGTCGTCGCGGCGCCCGTCCCGATTCCTGGCATCGTTCGGACCGAGCGGAACTGCCCGACGCCCTTCGGCGGGCCGCTCTCCGGCCGGCCACGCCTCAACGACCCGGGTCCGAGTTCTGCCCGGAGCGCCCCTCGCCACAGCTGCCCCGACCGATGACGCTCTCCTCGAGGCGCTCCGAACCTGGCGCCGCGATCGTGCCCGGGATGACGCGGTACCGGCCTACGTCGTCGCCCACGATTCGACGCTGACGGACATCGCCGACGCGCGGCCCCGCACGTTGCCCGCGCTCCGCCGGGTTCGCGGCATGGGCCCGGCCAAGCTGGAGAAGTACGGCCCTGAGATCCTCGCAGTCATCGAGCAGAACACCACGGCCGCTACCTGAACGCGAAATGCCCTCGGTCATGGTCGACAATGGCCAGAAGGTCCAATGGCCGAATACGGCCCGACCCGGTACGGTGCGCGTCATGACTGAGAGTTCGACCCAGATCTGTTCATGGTGTTCCTCCCCTCTGTCGGCGGGCATGACCGCCTGTCCCCGGTGCGGCGCCAAGCTGGAGGGCTGGGAGGGCGCTCCGGTACCGGAACCCAACCTCTCCGCGTCGGCCGGCTCGGATCGTGGCGCCATCGAGCCGCCCAGCGACGCAGTCCGCCTCGAGATGAGGAAGATGCAGCTCGCCGCGGAGATCGAAAACGCGGGCGGGGCCGTTATGAGCGCAGAAGACGACATCGCCAAGCCCGTCGGGCCGCCCTCCGACGAGGCTCTCGAGGCCTTGGCGGCAGGCATCTTGGACCCTGTCGGGCCAGCCGGAGAAACCGACCTGCAGTTGCGGGCGGCCGTCTGGAAGGACGAGGAGCAGGGCTGACGGGCGACCGGTGCGAATGGCTTGGTCGGTCGGACGGGCTTGACTCGTGCCATCGATGCCGAGTAGCCTGCCCGCAATGCGACGTCTAATCGCCGCCATCCTGGTGCTCACCACGCTGGTCTGGCTTCCCGCGATCACCGCGCCACCCGCCGCTCGCGCAGCGACTGCGTGTACCGGCTGGCAGAGTACGCGTATTCCGCCCACGACAATTCGGGTCTACCGAACGGCCGGGCCAGGCGCCGGAACAGTCCAGACCGTCGACTTCAAAGCGTACGTGAAGACCGTAATGGCCTCCGAATGGCCCGCGAGTTGGCCACTCGAATCCCTCAAGGTCGGCGCCATAACGGTCAAGGAATATGCCTGGTACCGCACCCTCAACTGGCGCGGTGGCACCTCTGGCAAGTCGTGCTATGACGTCCTGGATAACACCAGCGATCAGGTCTACAGGCCGGAGGGGCGAACGACGGCCGCCAGCCTTATCGCCGCCGTCGATGCCACATGGAACGAGTCGATCACCCGAAGCGGCGCCATCTTCAGCACTGGCTACCGGAGCGGGAACGATGTGCCGTGCGCGTCGGACCGTGACGGCAGCCACTTGTTCCAGCACAGCGTGCGTCGCTGCGCGTTGGACGGCCTGCTCGCAGATGAGATCCTGAACCTCTACTACGACCCTGGCATACAGGTCTGGAATCTGCCGCTGAAGCCGAGCGCCACATTCACCTCGCCCGGATTCGCGGGACAAACGACCGGCGGAGCCTCGCTGACCGCCAGCTGGGTAGAGGAGGCTGCCGCCGGCGTGACCGTCACCGCCCGGAACCTGAGCCTGACCATGGCTGCGCCGATCAACGGCAGCTGCGATGTGGAGCGTTGGGTCGCGACGGCGCAGGCTTGGCATTCAAACGGAGCGTCGCCTCAAGCGACCACCGGCCTAAAGCCAGGCTTCTGCTACCGCTTCGTCCTGACGCTCACCGGTTCGAACGCAAGTACGACCAGGTACGAGTCCGGCACAGTCCTGTCGAACCCGCTGGCACCGGCGGTCACCTTCACGTCGCCGGCGACCGGCTCGCTAACGGTGACGACGGCCGCGTCTGCGGCTGCCACTTGGACCGAGACGCCCGCTCCGGGAACCACTGTTGTGAAGCGCAAAGTAACGGCGGAATATGCCGCGGCCCCCGTAGAGGGTAGCTGCGCCGGCGCCATGTGGGTCTCGGGTGGCAGCACCGCGGCCGGATCGCCGTTCACGATCGGCCTCACGAACCTCTTCTGTTATCGGTTCCGGGTCACGCTGACGGATAGCGCCGGACGGACCGGATCGTGGCTTTCAGGAGTGCTGGCGGGCTAACTTCGGGCCGAGTGGCGCCACGCGGGTCATACCGGATTCCCGGTTCTGGGCGCGGCGGCGTAGGATTGTCGAGCTACGAGTCGAGGGGCAAAATCCTCGCCAACATCGAGGTGTTGAGATGGAACCTGAAAATCAGACCGGTCAAGGTGGAGAGCAAGGAGCGAGCGGGCAGAACCCGCGCCGCGACCAGACCACGCGCGCCCGAGAATTGGGCGAGAGGTGGCTGGCGCAACTCCAGGACATGATCGATCAGGCGGGTCGGCAGGCCGGGCCGGTTCTGCGCGATGTTGGGGCCAAGGCCGCTGAGCTCGCGGCCGTCGCCGCCGCGAATGCGGGCCCGGTGGCCCACAAGGCCGCAACCGTGACCGAGCACGTCGGCGAGCGGCTGGCGGCCCGCAGCAAGGACCTTGCCGCGGATCTGCGAAAGTCCGCCGAGAACGCACGCGCTAACGCCCCTGCCAGCTCCCCGGAGGCCACCTCGGCTCCCGAGGACGAAGCCAAGCACGACGGCGGCACAACGGCCTAAGCCGAGCCCTAGCGGGTCGGAGAAGCGGGCGATGCAACCTTCAGGGTCGCCCGCAGGACGGGGCTGCCGTCATCCCGTGTCAGAAGGTAGGCCCAACCGCCTTCGTGCGGCCAGACGTGGCCCGTGATTCGCTCGCCGTGGGCTGCAACGCCGACGTACTCCACGGTGTACGTCCGGGGCAGTAAGGCAATCAAGCCGGCCTGGCCGGCATCTTCGAGAGCCTGCTCGAAATAGTCGATGTAGACGCTGTTGTTGACGTGGTCGAGCGGATCCAGGTCGCGGCGGCGAACGCGGAACTGATGTTTCGTCGCCTCCGCCGGCGGTTTCGGGAGCGCAAGCATGTGCATCTCGAAGGCGCGACCCGTGCCCGGCACGAAGGCGGCCATCTCCCGGGGAATTCGCGTCGGCAGGCCGCGCCCGTTGGTCATGACCCAGTCGATCTCCACGCGGGCCAGGATCTCGCCGGATTCGTCGCGGACCTCGCTTTCGCGCCGGGACGAGACACGCCGGAACCCGGCCACACGGGTGCTGACGAGCACGCGGGCGTAGGTATGGATGGGTCTGAGTATCTCCAGACGAACGGCCCGAACGAGCCAGATACAGCCCCGCTCGGTGTACCAGTCGCGCCCAAAGCCCAGCAATGTGGAGTGCTGCCAGGCGATGTCGGCGACCCAGGCCAGGTGGATCGAGGTCCGCATCGTCTCGTCGGGGGTCGATTCTTCAAAGCGGACCTGGTAAGGCCTCACAATTCGAAACAGCTCCTCGCCGGCGAGCTTGGCGGCGAGCTGGGCGGCCTGCGGCTGCGGGGCTTCGGGGCCGGCGCCTTCGGTCATCGCCCGGCCTTCCCAAGCGAGTTCAGCCCCTCGATCGCGACCAGGGCCGTTCCTTCGCGATTGGCCGTGGCGCGATCCAGCCGGATCTCGCATGAGCGGCGGGCGTCGAAGATGACGAGGGCCACGTGCAGGGAGATGTCCTCGTCAGCGGCGTGAACCCGAGCGTCGTCGAGTTGGTTTAGCACGTCGGCGTTGATGCCGCGGGCGCCCCATTTGCAGTCGTAGACCTCCGGCCGCGCGTCCGCCTCCACGGTTACGTCGTATGGGTGGATCTCCGCCCGGATCCCGTCGAATAGAACGCGCCGCTCCCGCTTCACCGTCGCCGGCGCCACGCGAGTTGCCAGCAGTCTGGCGGTCAGCTCCTCCACGATCGCGCCACGGAACTGGCTGCGAACCTGCTCGCCGCGATTCGCAACCTCCAGCGACGCGACCAAGATGAGCCCGGCATGGTCCGCTAAGCCCGGATCCACCAAGCCGTCGAAAAGCGTCGGGAAGATGCTGCGCCAGGTCTGGGCGTCGGTCCGCTCCCCGTTCATCACCGCGCGAGCCAGCCAACGTTCTGCGGTCGTAGCCTCGGCCAGCAGCGAGGCCATCCGCGCCACGAGTGGGTCCGCCTGGATGCCCGCGTACACCACCGCTCGCGCGTCGCGGGCCGCGTCCTGGAATCTCATCGTCCACGCTCCAGCAACGCCCGGAAGGGGGAGTCGTCGTTGTCCCCGGGGGAGTCGTCGTTGTCCCCGGGGGACTCGTCGTCGTTGCCCGGTGCGACCTCGGCCGGCGAGTCGACCACGCCGCCCATGGCCAGAGCCACGACGTGTGGGAACGTCGACAGCCAATCGATGGCCTTGTGCGGGTCCGTGATCAGCGCGATCTCGGCGATGGCCTCGACCACTGCGTTGACTGCTGGCGCGGAGAGCACCCGCATCGGCTCTGCGCCGGCGAGCGCCCCAAGGGACGGCATGTATGCATCGACCAGGTCGGTGACGTACTGCCACTCGTCCTCGACGGTCTCGGCCAGGTCCGCCAGGGTCTGGTATGCGGCTGCGGCACGTTCGGCGACGGCGCGGGCTGAATCGGGAGCGGATGGTTCGGTCACACCGATAGGTTAGCGGTCGGTCGATCAGTCGGTCGGCGGTGACTGCCGGCCTGTCGATTCAGTCGCCGCGGTGGCCCGACGACCTGATACCGAAGCTGCCCCAGGCGCCCGTGTACGGCAGCCAGTCCTCGTCCACGTGCTCCACGATTGACGGGGCGGGCCCTTCGTGGAGCAACTCCAGCAGTTCCACCAAATCCGCCCGCGGCCCCTCGGCCACGCACCGCACGCTGCCGTCCTGCTCGTTCGAGACCCAGCCAGTAAGGCCCAGTTCGGAAGCGCGGGTGACCACGAAATAGCGAAACCCAACACCGTGGACGCGGCCTCGAATTCTCACCTCGAGGCGAGCCAGGTCGTTGGGGCGAGCCCGTGCGACCATCACCGGCGCGCGTCGAACGCGGGCGAACGCCTGGCTTGGACGGCCGAAACCATCGGCCGAGGCCATGAGATCGAGAGCACGTCAAGTCCCAGCTCCGGGTTGACGTTTTCATCGATCTGGGCGCCGATCGTTCCCAGTCGATCGATGAAGTCGGTGAGCTCGGCCCGGTCCAGGACCGCTGCGGCAGGGGGAAGCTCGTCCAGCAGCTCCATCTCTCGCAGGTGGCGCGCGTCTCCCAATCCGGCCACACACAGGTCTCGAGCGACGGAAGCCCATATCTCGATGAGGGTCGCGGCCGCGGCGCGCCTGTCGGAAGCCGATATCTTGGCAGTGGGAGCCTCTAGTACGGCCCCGGCTTCAGCGTCGGGCTCGGTTCTGGACGGTCCTTCGGCTGCGGCGAGGTCGGCAGTGGCACGCCCTTTGCGGCGCCGCGGCGTCTCGGGCGCGGCCTCCGCCAGGCCCTTGCCGCGTCCCTCATCCAAGGCGCCGTCGAGTGCGGCGGCCGATTTCATCAGTCCCCGGATGGCGGCCAAGCGGTCGCGCCGACCCGCCGTCAGCAGGTCCAGCAGCCCGCGCGCAATTTCGCCCCGCAGCCGTTCGGCCTGAAGCGACCGGGCGTACGCAAGAGCCAGCCCAGGGCGACCGCCGGACAGCCTGGCCAACCTGGCTGCCTGCGGCGGATCTGCGGCCCCGAGTTCGGCCAGCCAGCGTTCGATCTCGTGACCGGCCGCAGGCCCCAATCGGATTCTCGAGCAGCGCGACCGAACCGTCGGTAGCAGACACTCCTCATCGTCGGCGCAGAGCACGATCGTGACTCCGGCCGGGGGCTCCTCGAGCATCTTGAGCAGCGCATTCTGAGCGCTTTCGTTGAGGCGATGAGCTTCCTCGACGACGGCCACCCGCGCGCCGCCCTCGACGGGCAGCAAGGACAGCTCGCCGATCAAGTGTCGAACGGTGCCTGGATCGGGCCGCCCGTGGGCATCGCCGATGGGGATCTGCCTGCCGGCTCCGACGGGCGCCAAGCGGTGCAAGTCCGGGTGATTCCCCGACGCCACCTGGTGACAGCCGCGACACACCCGGCACGGCCTCGCGGCAGGATCGGGATCATTGCAGAGGAGACCCGCGGCCAGATCGAGGGCAAGCGTCGTCTTGCCGCTGGACCCCGGCCCGACCAGGAGGACCGCATGGGGAGCCGGACCGAGGACCATCGAGTGGACCTCGGCCAGCGCTCTCGGCTGTCCTCGAGTGAATGCGTGTTCCATGGGTGGTGCCCCAGTGAGCCCGAATCCGGGCTGACGGCGCCTGACGCGACCGACTTACTCGGCGGACGCGTCCCCGTCGGCAGGAGCGGCTACCTTGCGACGAGCGGGGGCTCGGCGCTTGGGAGCGGCCGGAGCTTCAGCGGCTGCGGCCGGCGTTTCCGCCTGAGCTGCCACTAGAGCCTGCGTCGGGGCTGCCTTGCGGCGGCTCCGCGGGGCCGGCTTTGAGGCCACGTCGCTAGCGGGCGCCGCCGCGGTCTGCGGCGCGGCCGGAGACTCAACCTTGACGGTCGCGTCGGCGGACTCGGGCTTGCGGCGGGGGGCTCGTCGAGGCAACGGCTTCGTGGCGACAGAAGCCTCAGCAGCCTGTACGACAGGAGCGGCGTCGGCTTGTGCGGCGGGAGCAATGACACGTTCGCGTCGCGATGCAGGCGCAGACGGTGCGCTGGATCGGCTCAACTTGGTCGACAGCTGGGCTCGCAGAAGTTCTTCGAGCTCCGGCGGAACCTCGCTCCACGGCTCCGACGAATCCCGACCGCTATTTACGCCGCGCGGAAAACCGCGCTGCTGCTGCGGGGGCGGAGCCTGCCGAACCGGCCGATCGTCACGTCGACGCGGCGGCTGGGACACGATGGGCTGGCGAGGGGCCGGTTCCGGGTATCGGTTGGATGAAGTGGCGCCACGACCGTAGCGCTCCCGATCCACAGCAGCTGAGTAGGCGCTCCGGGCGCCGCCGCCACGCATACCGCCCCGGCCACCAGCCTGACCGCCGCCTTGACCGCGGCTACTGCGGCGGCGCTCAGCCAGGAGGTACTCGGGGATCTCCGGCTCGGCATAATCGTCTTCGTCGGCCGTTGAGGGTGTGAGTCGTTCGGGACGACCGACCATGCCGATCTGGGAGTCCCAGACCGAGCCGAACTGGTTGTGCCGGGGAGCTACGGGAGCCGCAACCGGTTCGGCCTCCTCGAATTCGTCCGAGCCAGCGGAACCCGATTCGGCACCCGATTCGGCACCGTTGCCGGCCTCGCCGGCCTCGCCGGCGGCTCCGGCCTCGCCGACCGCTTCCGTAGAGCGGCCGTGGCCGCGCCCGCGTCCTCCGCGGCGGCGGCGCCGTCGCCCGGTGGAGTCGGCCGATCCATCGGCATCATCGGCACCTTCGGCGCCTTCTCCGGCAGGAACATCGCCATCAAGACCGTCGGTGGCGAGGTTCTCCTCGAAGACCTCGATTTCAGTGAGCTGCTCTTCGTCGAGCATATCCACGCCGGTCTCGCCGGCGGCTCTGGAGGCGGCCCGAGAAAGCTTCTCGCCGGGCAGCGCCACGAGGCGACCCGTACCCGCAGTGGGAGCGAGGGAAGCGGCGACGGGAGCGACGTCAGCGACTCGCGGCGCCGTCCTGCCGACCAGCCCTCGACCGCCACCGCGGCCTGAGCGGCCATCTCTCACCGGAGCGGCAACCAATGCCTCGACCGGCTCTACGGGACGTCCGCTGCGACCACCGCGGCCACGGCGTCCGCCGCGACCTTCGGTCTGCTTGTCCGGGACCTCGGTCATGGAGAGGTCCTCATCGTCGCCGGCGACGCGGCGGCCGGAACGCGACGAGTCGTGGTCAACCTTGGCGATCTGGGTGATGTCGTAGAACACGTCGGCGGCTTCGATCAGATCCGAGCTGGTATTGCCTCGGAAGCTGATGACCTCGACCCGAACGCCCATCTCCTGGACCGCGCGAATCGCGGGCGCAAAGTCGCCGTCGCCACTAACGACGATCGCCACGTCCAGGTTTCGGGCCGTCTTCATCATGTCGACGACGAGCTCGATGTCCAGGTTGGCCTTGACCTTGCCGTCGCCGTACTTGCGAATGTCCTTGCTCACGACCTTGTAGCCGTGGCGTGCCAGGAATGAATGGAAATTGCGCTGGTTCTCGTTTTCGGGATCCAGCCCGGTGTAGGCATAGGCGCGGACGAAATCGCGTCCGGCCACGGCGGCCTTTAGCAACGTCACGTAATCGATATCCGCGCCAGCCGCCTTCGCCGCATAGAAAATGTTCGCCACGTCCACAAAGACGGCGACGTTCTTGCTCACGAAATGACTCCTTGATGGGATTTACCCGCAGTGCCGGCGCTCTCTGGCTGCTCGGCTGCGATTGATTGTTTAGCGGGTAGCCGGGGCCCTGACCGCGACTTCCACTCGGTATGTATTGGCCTCCGCCGGTGCGAAGCCGTGGCGCCTCAAACACGCAGATAGCGTGGCATCGGCTGGAACCGTGACCTCGACTGAGACGCAGCCCTTTCGTCGGGCCGATAGGAGGACCTCGTCGATCAACACGTCGGCGACCTTGTTGACGTCGTGCCCCGGACCCGTGACCAGCACATCCACTACGCCGACGAAACCGCCGACTCGAATGGAGGGCCGCAGGGCAAGGACCGCGCCGCCGGTAATTTGACGACCTGCTTCGGCGACTAAGACGCTCGCATTCGGCATATCCACGAGTTGACGTAGCAGGTTGATCCTGTCGAGCGTGGCGCCCGAACCAGTCAAAGCCCCCATTTGCGCGCATAGCGCGTAAAGCCGATCAACATCGGTTATACGGGCCTGTCTAGCCAGGTACTCCACTCGGACGAACGAACCTCAAAACGAGAGGGCGATTGCACCGCCGCGACAGCCGGAAGGGCCGACGTTCGCTTGCTGAGGTGCCGGCGCTCTCGGGGTGGCGAGCGGCATTACCGCTCGACAGCCACGCCAGGTCGATTGGCGGCCGCGCTCTTGCGTTCGGCTCGCCGACACCTACTATACGCCATCCCCACAGACGCAACGCTCGGACATTCCGAAAGCGCGGCCGGCGGAACGCAGCTATATGCGGCGGCGGTCCTCGAAGACCTCGAACACTCCCCGAGCCAGGGCCCCGATGCCGACTGCCGCGATCCAGAACCCGGGCCCAAGCAACGGCGGGATCGGGATTTTCTGGGCCTGAGCGAGGCTGACGACATCCATCGCATAGCTGACGAGAACCACGATCAAGAGCCCCAGATAGGCAAGTGGGTGGTCGATCGCGACCGGTCGCTCAGAAGCATATGGCAGCGTGATCAGCAGCAGCGATGCAATGGCTGCCAGGAACATCGGGTAGACGTGCCAGTCGGAGATGCCGATGTCGCTCCTGCGGGTCAACTCACCCACGCCACCGCCGATTTGCCACCACTGTAGGAAAAGGGCGCCAACGATGATGATTGCGCCGATAGCCACCAACCACCGGCCCCGGCTGGTCGCGCTGCGATCCATCTGCGGCCCTCCTAGGACTCGTACGCCTCGGGGCGCAAGACGCCCACGAAGCGAAGGTTTCGGTACACCTCACCGTAGTCAAGACCATAGCCGATCACGAACGCGTCCGGGATCTCGAACCCGACATAGCCGATCGGGATCTCCACAAGGCGGCGGGCCGGTTTGTCGAGCAGGGCGCAGACGGTGATCGAGTGAGGGTTCTTGCCGCGCAGATACCGCAGCAGATAGTTCAGGGTCAGGCCTGTGTCGATGATGTCTTCGACCAGGAGGACGTCCCGGCCTTCGATCGGCGCGCTCAGGTCCTTGAGGATCCGGACCAGGCCGGACGACTCGGTTGACGTTCCGCCATAGCTCGAGACTTCCATGAGGTCGATCCGCAGCGGCAGAGTGATGCGCCGCATCAAGTCGGCCATGAACGGCAACGAGCCCTTCAGGACGCTAACGAGCGTGAGTTCCCGCCCGGCATAGTCGGCACTGATGCGCTGGCCGAGTTCGGCAACCTTGGCCGCGATCTGCTCCTCGGTCAGAAGCACCTCTTGAACGTCGTCGAGGAGGTCCTGGGAGTGCTTCATCTATACCTCAATGCCTCTTTGTGCAGGAACGTGTGAAGAGGACGCGCGCGCCGCGGCTGCCTTGCGTCCGGCTCGCCGTCGAGCCGCGCGTGAGCGGCGTTCGGGCGCTGGATTCAGGTCTCTGGCGGAATCGGCGCGAATGCCAGGGTTTAGTCCAACCGCCGCTCGATCGGGGCCCGCCGCCACGTCCAAGTCCCTGGTCGCAGGTTGCTGCTCGGGGCGAGGCATCACCTGTCCGGGCGCCCCGCTAAGCTCGGCGACGAGCGCGGCACGACCGTATTTGAGCATCAGGGCGCGGAAGTCGCGGGCGTAGAAGAGCTTGATGCGCAACGCCGGATAGAGCTCACGCAGTCGGCGCACTTTGCGATTCTTTTTGCGAACAAGGTGCTGCTGGAGAGTGGTCATCTCGACGAAAAGCTCCAGGTCGGGCAGGTAAAAGTCTGGAGCGAAGCTCTCGAGAACATTGCCGTCCAGATCCCAAAGGATCGGAAAGGCCTCCGGCTCGTAATGCCATGCGACCTGGTAAAAGTCGAGAATGCGAGCGAACTCGGCCTCGCTGGCGTGGGCGAAGGCAGGCTCCCCGCGAAGCGCCAGCGCAGTGTCGAGGTTGCTCATGCGACCACGCGGTGCCGCCGCCCGCAACTCGTGCGGCCGAGATGTAGCAATACCGGGCCCGATCGCTCTCGCTGATCCACCCATCGATTCTAGCCGCTTGGCGCGGGCGGGTCCGCCCACAAGCGACGTAAATGGATCACGGTCGCCGGAAGCGCTGTCCGGCGCGCTGTCGGCGCGCTGTCGGGCGCGCTGTCCGAAATACTCCCGGGGGGTATGATTTGACTAAGTCTCGGGCTCCGCGCTCGGGTTCCGTTGTAGAAGAGGCGACCGGCAGTGGCGGCACAGGAAGAGGTCGAACCTATGAGGGGCCCGCGCCCCGGACCCAGGCCGGAACCGCGAGTCGCGGTTGCCCAGCCCCCAACCCTGCTCGGGTCGCCGGCGGGCGCCTCGGAGGCCACCGCCGACGGCTCGGACATCGACCCCACATTCCGCCATTCTTACTCGCGGGATCAAGCCGTTGTCATCCGTCGGCTTCGTCGCATCGCCGGCCAGGTGAGAGGCATCGAGCGCATGATCGAGCGACGCGAGTACTGCGTCGACATCCTCCAGCAGACCGCCGCGCTGCGCGCCGCCGTTGATTCAGTGGCCCTCCTGATCCTGGAGGATCACATCCAGGGGTGCATTCGAACGGCCGCCAAGCAGGGCGACCCAGACCGCTATATCGAGGAAGTGCTCGATGTCGTGCGCCGAACCCTCGGCAAGCCTGTGCATAATCCCCGGCCCTGACGTTGCACCCTTTCGGACAAACCGCCTCGTGGCAATACATCGCGCTTCGTAGGGAGTTATCCACGATCGTGGATCGTTTTTCAGAACTGGTGGATAAGGGCGTTGACTCCGGCAGGCCCCGGCCTTACCGTCCGTCATCCGCACTACTGTTGCGACCCAACAATGGGTAACCGCGGCGGCGAGGGGTCTGGGGAAACCCAGCCGAGGACCGAGCCGTCACGGGAAGACCTGGGGACGCCGAGTGCGAGCAGAGTCGACGCCGGGAGCGGCGCGGCCGGGATCTACGTGAGCCCAGATTCGGGTCCGCGTCCGGCACGCGAACCGCTCCCGACGCGCGCTCAGGACCTTCCACCACTCCCCGATGCCTACCACAAGGCGCTTCGCGCCGGACTGCGAGAGCTTGGGCTGGCCGCGGAACCAGGGGCCGGCGCGGAACCAGGGGCCGGCGTGGAACCAGGGGCCGGCGTGTCCGAGGGGCTATCGGCCGCCCAGCTCACCGCCATCGACGACCACGTCCGCCTGCTGTTGGCGTGGAACGACGCCATTAACCTGACCGCCATCCGCGACCCCGAGAGAATCGCGCTGGAGCACGTAGTGGACAGCCTCACGGCCCTACCCCTGCTGCGGTACGCGGGAATCACGGAGTTCATCGACTACGGCAGTGGTGGCGGCTTTCCCGGTCTGCCTCTGGCCGTTGCCCTTCCGGCGGCTCGAGTACTGCTGGTCGAGTCGGTCGGTAAGAAGGCCCGCTTCCTGGAAACCGTCACGCAGGCCATGGGTCTGACGGATCGGGTCGGCGTGGCAGCGATCCGAATGGAGTCCCTGGCCAGGGACAATCGCCACCGCGCCAGATGGCAGGCAGTCCTGGTCCGCGGCGTTGCCGACCTGTCGGAACTGGCCGAGCTGAGCTTGCCGCTGTTGCGCGTCGGGGGACTCCTCGTGGCCTGGAAAAGCTGGCCGATCGAGGAGGAATTGGACGCAGTCCGCTTGCCTCTGCACCGCCTGGGGGCGCGATTGGTGGATTGCGAGGGCGTGACGGTTGCCGGCCTTGAGAACCACGCCCTGGCCGTAATCGAGAAGACCGGCCCGACCCATCCTGAGTACCCGCGAAACCCTGCCGTGCGCCGGCGCCTGCATCTCTAGATGCTGATCGCAGTCCTGTCGGACATTCATTCGAACCTGGCCGCCCTGGACGCGGTCTTGGCTTCAATCGGCTCAGTGGACGCGATTTGGCATCTCGGGGACGTGGTCGGGTACGGTCCCGACCCGGAAAGGACCGTGGCCAGGCTTCGAGCAGTCGGTGCGATCGGCGTCCAGGGCAACCACGACGACGCCGTTGCCGGGGGAGAGTCCATTGACCGGTTCAACCCCGAGGGCCGGGCCGCCGCCGAATGGTCGCGCACCCGTATCTCGGACAAGACGCGCGAGTACCTTGCGGCATTGCCAAGGGTTATCGTCAGGGAGACGCCCGCCGGCGCCTTCACCCTGGTCCACGGCAGCCCGCGCGATCCCATTTGGGAGTACATCGACTCGCCTTACGTGGCCGCGGAGAATCTGGCGGCTTTTGGAACCGCGTTCTGTCTGATTGGGCACTCCCATCGGCCCCTGGCCTTCCGGACGAGACGCGCCGGAGGCGACAGCATGCGGATGCGGGTCGTGGAGCCGGAGGGCCGGATGCAACTGGGTGACCGGCGGGCGATCCTAAACCCGGGCAGCGTCGGCCAGCCTCGCGACGGCAACCCCAACGCCTCGTTTCTCATGATCGACACGGAGGCAGGCGTAGCCAGCTGGCATCGCGTGGCCTACGACCTCGTGGCGACCCAGGCAGCCATGGCCGCCGCCGGACTGCCGACCGAATTGATTCGACGGTTGGCCCGCGGCTCGTGAGCGACCGACGGGACCGAACACAAGGGGTCATGCTAGCCTAGGCCGGTTGCGGGGGGCCGAAAGAGTGTCGACTCAAAGCCGACTCGAACCCTGCCCACTCCCGTCATCGCTCAGAGAGGACTCACCGCTCGATGACCGCTCCCCGACCGCCCTTGAAGGGCCGCAAGCTGGGCGACCGACGAGTGGTGGTGGACCGGCCCCATTCGGCGTACTTTCGTTACGCCGGGGCGGGGGTCATGGTCGCCAAGGCGGCCGCGAGCGCACCCACAACCGCGCTCGGAAAGCGGCTCGCCCGCATTCGAAGCTTCGTCTTCGGCAAGCCACTGGCCAGCTCCCAGGAGATCGATGAGCGGCTTTCCAAGAAGTTGGCCCTGCCGATCTTCAGCTCCGACGCAATTTCGTCGTCCGCATACGCAACGGATGAAATCCTCAAAGTTCTGATCCTGGCAGGCATGCTGGCGCTCACGTGGTCGATCCTGGTGGCAGCGGCAATCGCCCTGATGCTGACCATCGTGGCCTTCAGCTATCGCCAGGTCTGTCGCGCGTATCCCTCCGGTGGCGGGGCCTACGTCGTAGCCCGCGAAAACCTGGGGGCGAGATTCGGCCTGATTGCGGCGGCGGCGCTCATGGTCGACTACGTGATGACCGTGGCCGTCTCGAGCGCTTCCGCCCTGGCCAACCTGGCCACAGCCTTCCCGTCGATCGAGCCGTTCAAGGTCGCGCTGGGAGCATTGATTATCGTCGGGGTGACGGCCGCGAACCTGCGGGGCATCCGTGAGTCGGGCAACATCTTCGCCCTACCGACTTACCTGTTCGTCGGCATGGCCCTGCTGACCATTGTCGTGGGCTTGGTGAATGTGGCCACGGGCAGTGCCCATCATTTGGCTCAGCCCGCCCACTTTATCCAGCCGGAAACTCAGGTGCTCACGGTGTTCCTGCTTCTCAAGGCCTTTGCCGGCGGATCGGTCGCGCTGACCGGCATCGAGGCGATCGCCAATGGTGTGCCCTCATTTAAGCCGCCCGAATCGAAGAACGCGGCCAACACCCTGATCACCATGGCCCTCCTTCTGGGTGTGATCTTCATCGGGCTGACCTTCGTGGGCATGAACTACGGCGTCATGGCCACGGACGACAAGGGTGCGACAGTCCTCGGCCAGGTCGGGCAGGCGGTCTACGGCAGCAGCACGATCGGCACGATTCTCTTCCTGCTGCTCCAGATCAGTGCCGCGATGATCCTGTTCCTGGCCTGCAACACGAGCTTCAATGCATTCCCGCGTCTGTCCGCGATCCTGGCTCAGGACGGCTACATGCCGCGCCAATTCGCCTTCCGCGGAGACCGCCTGGCGTTCTCCTGGGGGATCGTCGTTCTATCGGGTGTGGCGGTCGCAATGCTGGCCCTGTTCAAGGCCGACACCCACGCCCTCATTCCGCTCTACTCGGTCGGCGTGTTCATCTGCTTCACGCTGTCCCAGACCGGCATGGTTATCCATTGGCGTAAGGAACGGAGTTCAGGTTGGGCGTGGCGGAGCCTCGTGAACGGTTTCGGCGCGATCCTTACCGGCGTCGTTTTCTTCGTTGTCGCCACGGAGAAGTTCACCGACGGCGCGTGGATGGTGCTGCTCTTCATTCCGCTCTTGATCGCGATGATGATGTTCGTCAGCCATCAGTACGCATCGGCGTCACGGCAGCTGGAGATGCGGCCTGGGGCTGCCGTCCCGCAACCGCATCGCCACAACCGCGTCGTCATCCCGATCTCCGGAGTGAATCGGGCAGTCGTGCAGGCGCTCAACGTGGCCCGCTCGATCACCGTGGATATTCGCGCCGTGTACGTCTCGGACAACCCGGAACACAGCGATGCCGTCCGAACGTTGTGGGCGCAATCCGTGCCAGATGTGCCGCTGGTACTGGTCGAGTCCCCATATCGCGCTCTCATCGCGCCGTTCGTGGCCTATTTAGACGTGCTCGATCGGGCCTGGCCGTCCGAAAAGGAGGAGCCGATCACGTTCGTCCTCATCCCCGAATATGTGGCCCGCAGCTGGTGGGAGCGCTTGCTCTACAACCAGGCCGCCAAGCAGTTGCGCGCGACGCTTCTGGGCCGGCCCCACACGGTGGTGATCAACGTCCCGTACCGCCGGGACGAGGCCAGCGCCCTCGCCGCTGGATTGGAACAGCCGGCCGGCACGCTCGTACCGGCGGACACCAGCCGACCGCCGCTCACATAAGCCTCGCGCTGACTGCGGCCCGTTCGTTTCGGGCGGTCGGTGGTATCGTTCCGGGAAGCCTGCCCCCAAGAGCCGCACGGGCTCGCGTTCGCGGTCCAAGCCGCGACCCTTGGTGTGGACGAGAACGGAGGTCCGGTGCCCGAGGCGATAGCGCCCGTCTTCCGACGTGCGGTGCTCGCGTTGAGCGGTGGTCTCGTCGACGCGATGATCGTCCGCCTGGCCTGCGAGCTGGGCCGACCGGGTCATGCCGCGCTGATAGCAGTCCACGTCGTTGAGCTCAACTGGACGCAGCCGCTGGACGCCGACGTGGCCGAGCGCTCCGAGGAAGCCCAGCGCGTCCTGGATGCGGCCGAGGGCGTTGCGGAGCTGCTCCACTACAAGATCGAGTCTGTGCTCGTGCAAGCACGCGACGTTGGCGCGGCAATCGTCGATGAGACCGCCGCCCGAGACGCAGACATGCTGATCATGGGCCTGCCCTATCGCACCCGCTTCGGCGGTGATTTTGCGATCGGACGCGCCGTCCCGTACGCATTGAAGAACGCCGCCTGCGCCGTGTGGGTGGTGCGTGAGCCGATTGGCGAGGAGTCGAAATGAAGATCGTGATCGTGGGATGCGGTCGCGTGGGATCGACGTTGGCCGAGAACCTCGACGCGGAGGGCCACGAGGTAATCATCCTGGACGTTCGGACTGCCGCCTTCGACCGCCTGCCGGAGACCTTCAAAGGCCTGGCGATCCGCGGCGACGGCACCGACGAGGAAGTCTTGCGCCGCGCTGGAGCCGAGGGAGCGGACATCTTCCTGTCCCTCACCGAGGGCGATAACCGCAACGTCATGGCCGCGCAGGTGGCCGCGGAGTCGTTCTCCGTGCCTCAGGTGATCGCCAAGATCAACGACCCGGTCAGGGGCGCCGCCTACGCGGAACTCGGCATCGCCACGTTATGCCGGACCAACCTTATGGTCGATGCGGTGGCCGATTACCTGAACCTTCCGATGCGAACTGGCCCCGGCATCGACATCCCGACCAAGCCGGCCCAAAACCATCCGCACCCAACGGCGGGCGAGGAGCGGGAGAAGGTAGCGACTGACAAGGCCGTCGTCGCGCCAACCGTATCTGACACAGTCCGAGCCCATCGACTCGGCTTTCGGCGTGGGCCAACTGAGCGTGGGTAGGAGGTTCATGTGTTTGTAATCGTCGTGGGCGGCGGCAAGGTTGGGTACTTCCTGGCGCGCGAGCTCATCCAGTCCGGCCACGAGGTGGCATTGATGGAGCGTGACCGTGCCAGGTCCGCCCAGATCACCGAGGAGATCGGCTCGGTCGTCATTCCGCACGACGGCTGCGAAGGCAAGTACCTGGGTCAGGCCGGCGCCAACCGCGCCGACATCGTTGCCGCGGTGACCGGCGACGATGAGGACAACCTCGTGATCTGCCAGATGGCCAAGCACCACTTCGACGTTCCGCGGACCATCGCCCGGGTCAACAACCCCAAGAACGAGAGCCTCTTCAAACACCTGGGCGTGGACGAGATTGTTTCGCCGACGCGCATGATCCTGGGCTCGATTGAGGCGGACATCCCCGTTCACGAACTGCTCCACCTGGCCGTCTTGGGCGGTGGCGAGCTGGAACTCGTGGAAGCCCAGCTTCGCCGCGACTCGCCCGCGATCGGACGAGCGGCCGGCAGCCTGGAACTCCCGGACGGCTGTTCGGTCTTCGCGATCATCCGGGCCGACAGGGCCATGTCAGTTCGGAGCGACACCGAATTCCAGGAAGGGGATAAGGTCATCGGCATCGGCCGAACCGAGTGCGAGAGCGAACTGCACCGAATCCTGCTCGGCGAAGACGTCGGGTCACTCGCCTAGGCGGACTCGCGGGCGGCCGATCCAGCCGTGTGCGGCCTTTCCGCCGCGTTCGCCTCTTAAGCGGGCCTCGGACCCTACCATGACAGAATGGCCGGGTAATCTCCCTAGCCTGCGCGCTAGATCCGACGTTGCCCAGCGATAGCCGTCGAAAGGAGCCGACAATCGATTCAGTTCGCACCCCCATCGACGGCACGCTCGAACTTGACGCCGAACTGACGCACTCCGCCGATGATGGCGCGCCGGCCGAGCCAGAACGGCTCGATGCCAGGACTCTCGATGAGCCGACTGCCGAGGAGCTCGAGGCAATCTCGATCGACATCGTCGGAATCGACGATCCGGTCCGGATGTATCTCCACGAAATCGGTCGTGTGGCGCTGCTGAAAGCCGAGGAAGAGGTGGTCCTGGCGAAAGCCATCGAGCTTGGCGAACAGGTCGCGGAAGAACCCTGGAAGGCGGTCCTGTCACTGTTCGAGTGGACCAGGAACGGCACGGAGGGCAAGACGCGGCTGCGGAGTCCCGAGCACCGCCTGCCATACGCGTTGGAATCCGAGCGGATGCTTCGGGCGGCGCTGGCCATCGGCGACTTGCCATCTCCGCCGGATATCCACGCGGCCCGTGCCCTCCAGGAGGCTGGCGGCGAGCAAACCAGAAGGCTGTTGAGCGAAGCGAAGCTTGTGCTGGCGACCTATGCGGAGGCGCCCGATGTCGAGGGTCTGCTCGGTCTGGTCGATTTCGCGTTCATGGCCGTGCACAACGGCGACCTGGACGCCCGCGATAACACCGGCCTGCGAGCCCTGTACGAGTGGTCGCGCGTCGTGGCGTGGGAACGGTTGCGCGTTTGGATCGAGGCCGGCCACGACGCCGACCTCCTGCGCGAGATGGGCTGGGATCCGTCCGTTCCCGGCCAGGTGCGGCTGCGCAACCGGCGGGGAGTGTTGATTCGCACGGGACAGGACGCGCGTGAGCATCTCACCTCGGCAAACCTACGCCTGGTCGTCTCGATCGGTCGCAAGTACAACGGTCGCGGGATGTCGTTCCTGGACCTGATCCAGGAAGGCAACATCGGCCTGATTCGCGCGGTTGAGAAATTCGACTACGAACGAGGCTTCAAGTTCTCCACCTACGCGACGTGGTGGATCCGGCAGGCCATTACCCGCGCCATTGCCGACCAGGCCCGCACGATCCGTATCCCAGTCCACATGGTCGAGACGATCAACCGATTCATCAAGGTCTCCCGGACGCTGCTCCAGGAGCTTGGCCGTGAGCCGGTAGTGGAGGAAATCGCTGAGGCGATGTCGCGCGGTCAGGAGGCGGTGGTCACCCCGGAAAAGGTCCGCGAGATCATGAAGGTCAGCCAGGAGCCGGTCTCGCTGGACAAGCCAATGGGTGAGGAGCAAGACTCACGGTTGGGCGACTTCATCGAGGACCGCGGCGCGCTGGCTCCGGCCGAAGCAGCCACCCATCAGCTGCTCAAGGAGCAGGTGGAGGCGGTGCTGGATTCGTTGACGGGCCGGGAACGGCGGGTATTGCAGCTCCGCTTTGGCTTGGAGGACGGCCGGGCCCGCACTCTGGAAGAGATCGGCAAGGAATTCAACGTTACCCGCGAGCGGATCCGCCAGATCGAGGCGAAGGCTCTGCGCAAGCTCCGCCACCCGTCCCGCTCCCGCAAGCTGAAGGACTATCTGGAGTAGACGCGGCTCGGCGGGGCGGCCGGTGGCGCCGCGGCGGGCGCGGCGGGCGCGGCGGG
>JANYJG010000089.1 GCA_025358515.1 Chloroflexota bacterium | reverse complement strand
TCTGGCGCCAGTCGGTGATGGTCGCGATCGAGTCGACCCTCGGTTCAGCTGGCGTCGAGGCGTCCGGCGCGGCGGCGGCCGCGGTCAGCACGGTCAGCGCGGTCACTCCCACAATTACCATGATTCCCGCGACGAGTGCGGTCGCGCGGGCAAGAACGGTCTCAATCATTGCCACGCTTCCTAAGTTCGAGAGGTGCCGTCGGGGCCGACGCTAAAAGGGATTCCGCCGTCGTTCCAGCATAGGGCATGCCGAGGTGCCGTGGAAGTGGCCGCGGCGGTTCGGATCGGGGCTGAGCGCCATGCCCGTGATGCCGGTGAGTCGATCGGCCCAACTCGACGCCACCTCTATGGATACGCAAAGATCGCCCCAGTGGTCGCCCATGGCCTCGATGTAGGGCATCTGGTCTGCTTCGTGCGCCGCCCAGAGTCGCTCCAGCCATGCGGCGCGCACGCTCGAGTCGGCGGGCGCGTTGGCGATGACCGGGACGAGATCGACGAGTGCGTGGTTCACCGCTGTGCCGAGGGCGCCGGATGAGCCGTCGACCTTCTCGAGTGCGGGCGAGAGGCGCTCGATCAAGGCGACCGCACCCTCCGCGGCGAGCACGGGGTCTTTCCGCGCGACCTTCTTGATCTCGGATTGCGCCTGCTTGATGCGCTGGATCGCCGGCTGCGACTTCCACCCAAATGCGTGGCGGCGGAATCGCGGCTTGAATTCCCACTTGTACGCTCCGGCGTTTCCTGTGTCGCTTGGCGCGATACGAAAGTAACGGGGGACTTGAAACGCGGGTTGCTGAAATTGTTTGGCAACCCCGGCGGTTCCGCGGTCGGGTTCTTCTTTGGGCCGAGAGCGGGAGGGCCGCACGTAGGGTCCGCGTCTACATCGACGGGTTCAATCTCTACTACGGCGCGTTGAAGTCCAACCCTTCCCTGAAGTGGCTCGATCTGCAGGCCCTCGGGGGCCGCGCGCGCTGCTGGCGCAGACACCTGGGTCTGCTACTTCACTGCCAAGGTCGACGACCGCAAGCCCGCGTCGCAGGCTCGGCAACGGCAATACCTCGCAGCTGTGCCCCGGCCAATCCAAGATCGAGAGTCGGGCGCAGGTTCTCCTTCCTGTCTCGCCGATCGCCGGACACTAGTACTGGGCGAGGGTCTGCGAGCGTTGCGGATGGGGCGTCGGAGACGGACCGCATTCGGCGAAGGCCTGGGCCACGAAACGACGGGCATGGCCGTAGTCGGCAATCAGGATCAACTGGTCAGCCGGCAGCGCGTACACGTCTGGGTGGTATGTGAAACGCCACTGAGCAGAGTAGGTGCGACCCGCTTCGAGCGTCGAGCTGGGCAAGTCCAAAAGGTTTCTGCCGGGGTTCACAACGCCCGGCACCAGATCCCGTCCGTCGTAGACGAGGGCGCTCCGTCCGAAACCCCCATCCGGCCTGCCGTTGATCCTTAGATCCCACGGTCCATCCTGGCTCCATGGATAGGGCGTTTGCCAGGACAGATGGACCAATGGCGGGGCGGGATACGGGATGTCGAGCGAGGGTTGCTCCTCGACCAAGACTTGAGGGTACAGGCCGACCACGTCATATCCGGGACCGGTGTTGGTGCCGGGAATGGTGAGATCTACCCGGTGCCACACGAAGGACACCTGCGCGGTGATCATCTGCTGATCGGCTGACACGCTGCAGCTGACCTGCAGGTCCAGATCCGACGGCCGCGCCTGGGTCGGGTCGCTCGATCCAGCAGCGACACTGCCAGCCAACGGTCCAATGGCGAACGCGACCGCGGCGGCCAGCGTCGCGAGACGCCTGAAGCGCGTCGCGGACGACTCCATCAATGCCAATGTTGCTGCTGAGGTCACGCAGAGACTCATGGCCACCGCAACCGCACGACCGGGCGTCATCCGAGGTGCGAGTCCGAGCGCCAGTCCGATCTCGGCGGCGGCCAACAGGAAGAGCACCTGGCGAGGGTACGCGCTCATGTCGGCGCCTGGACCTGTGGGATCGCGACGGGGGCTCCGATCCCGGGTCGCTCGCAGGTCGCCACGGCCTCGACGACGAACCTGTCCAGATGCTGGTATCGGATGAAGATCAGGGGATCTCGCTCGGCCGAAGCGCCCGCAATGGAACTCGGGAGGACGCGCTGCCGAAGCGCGTACTGGTGACCCGCCTGCAGCATGCTCGCCGAGATGGTCTCGACATCGGCGTAGTAGATGCGATCCGTTGTCTCGGCGAGTTGAGGCTCTGGACCGCTCCACTGCCAGGAGCCGACGATCGCACCGTTGTCTCGTAGTTCCTGCTGGCTGGCGGTGCCCCCTGGCCATATCGCGCTGGAGAAGTCGCTCGTTGGCGGGTCCAGCCACTCGCTGTTGTACTCGTCCTGGTGGGGGCCGGCGCCAGGAAGGACCCCGTACACCAGCCCGTCGCCGTCGGCGCTCCTGCCTACTAGGGTCTTGAGGCCGCCCTCGATCCCGCTCGGCAGCAGATCAAGTCGGTACCAGTGGAATTCAGTCGTCAGATCAAGAGCGGTCACATATCCACCGGCATCGCGCGCGCATGACACAGAGAGTCGCACGTCCAGGTCTCCGGCGCCAACTTGCGAAGGGTCCGGCGTGACCGGAGCGGCGAAGGGGAGGCTCAGGCCCGCGGCAACCGTTAGGACGAGCAGCGGGCCTAGGAGTTTGCCGAGTGGTCGTGAGGCGGCCGTCCACTTCTTCATGTCGGCGCCGAGGGCCGGGCCAAGGAAATAGAGGCCGAGCAGGCCGGCCATGGGCACCTGGTACGTGTTTGCCGGCATGCTCACGAGGGCCTTCACCGCGAAAGCGAGCGCGAGGAACACGAGAAGCTGCGCGTATCGGAGCGCCCAGCGCTGCCCGCGGCCTATCGCGAGGATGGCTGCCAGGCTCATCGTTACTGCCGCCGCTGCTCCGACCACGGCCATCACGGCGCGGCCGGGCGTCATTGACGCCAGCTCGCCCGCCGCCACAACGACGCTGCCAAGCGCCGGAATGAGAAGCAGAGCTTGAAGTCTGCCCAGCCCAACGGGCCGATCGGCCGAGCCCGCGACCGCCGGCACGAGCACGCCGATCGTCGAGGCATATAGCCGCGAGTGGTATGCGGCGGTCATCTCGACGCCGAGTCGTAGAGCGCTGCCGAACGATCGGATTGCCGACTCGGCCGCAGCCTGCTCGTCCAGCCCTGACGCGATGGCCTCCTGCCAGCGGGTCCACAGATGCCCGTAGAGCTCCTCGGCAACGTCGTCGCGGACCTGGCGCGGGACTCGAGCGCTCTTGAGGGTCGCTTCGACGTGGGCTCGGAGACGGGACTCGGACTGGGATGAGGCGGCTGCGATCTCGGTCATTGACCCAGCACCGCGTCGGCGGCGACTTTGAAACGGCGCCAATCGTCCATTCCAGTAGCCAGTGCGCGTTCGCCGGACTGCGTGAGCTTGTAGTAGCGGCGGCGAGGGGCGGCGCTAGGCGCCTCTACCCAATAGCCGGATACAAGGCCCTCCCGTTCAAGCCGTCGCAGGGCGGGGTAGACCGTCCCCTCGGGCAGATCGATTCCTCCCTCTGTGGAACGGCGAAGCTCGGCCACGATCTCGTATCCGTACATGTCCCGACGATGGAGAAGACCGAGGAGCAGCAGCCCAAACTCGCCCCGGGACAGCTGTGGACCTGACCGAGTTGACGCACTCACGCCCCAGTCCCTCCGACCTGGGGCGCCGGTGTGACCAACCTCAGGCCTTGAGCGCTCGATCTCGAAGCCGCAAGATCACCCTTGTGGGTCAGCCGGTAGTAGCGCCGCCGAGGCAGCGCAACGCCAACATCGACCCAGACGCCGATTGCAAGACCGTTGCGTTCGAGGCCACGGAGGATCGCGTAGACCGAGCCCTCGCAAAGGTCTAGCCCCTGGTTGGCGAGCAGATTCGCCACGTCGACGCCGGACATCTCGCGCGGACATAGCGTCCTCAGCACGAGACCGACGAGCTCCCCTCGCGGCGAAAATCGGCTCATGACCCCTCCCGCCGGCAACCCGCCAGCAAGGCTCTTCGCTCGGCGCACCCAGGTCGTCTAGGTACTGGGTCAGTCTAGGTATGCCTCAGGCAGCCGTCAACCAGTCAGTCCATCGCCTGGACCGGTCGCGATGCGTCTCTCATTGCCTCCATGCTCCGCGCTCGTTAGCCTCTTGTTGGCACTTGGGACATGGCCTCTGCGGCGAGGGGCGTCCGCCCGACGATCTGCTGGCATCTTGAACATCCGCGCGAGCGTGGTGGGGGAGGGCAGCGCGAGTTCGGCGCAGTCAATGCGCGAATTCAGTCGCCTGGGGTCCGCACCCATCCGGCCGGCCCGTGGCTCGCGTCGTTCTCGCGGGGTTTGCTCGAGAGTGACGAGCCGAACCGGACTAATCGCCGACTATCGATGTCGCCGGACAGCGACTTTGACCGCTAAGCGGACAGGGACTTTGTCACCGTGGTCGGATGGCAGGATAGCGCCGCCATGGATGAGTCGGCGCGGGTCGCGTGGCGCTGTGAGCCGAAGGTATGGCTTCGCGCTCAGG
>JANYJG010000085.1 GCA_025358515.1 Chloroflexota bacterium | reverse complement strand
CTGTTCCCGTTCGTGTTCATGGCAGTGACATCGTTCAGGTCCTACGACCAGTACCTTGCCGGCTCCGGATTTTCTTTTGACAGCTGGAAGGTCTTGTTCGACACCATCCCGGTGCTCCAGCAGTTGCTCAATTCGACGCTGGTTACAGCTGGGGCGGTCTTGATCATCCTGGTCGTTAGTACGGCCGGCGGCTTCGCCTTTGCCAAGCTCGGCTATCCGGGATCGACCGTAGTCTTCCTGCTGCTGCTGTCGGGCATGATGGTGCCCATCCAGTCGATCATCATTCCCGAGTACGTGAACCTGAGCCAGCTCGGTTGGATCAACCAGTTCTACGGGGCCATCTTCGTCTACGCCGCGATCGGCGCCCCCTTCGCCACATACCTCATGACGACCTACTTCCGGGGCGTGTCGACCGAATTAATTGAGGCGGCGCTTATGGACGGCGCATCCTACTTCCGGATATTCCGGAGCGTGATGCTGCCGCTGGCGACCCCGGCGATCGTGACCGTGGCAGTTCTCCAGTTCATCCAGGTCTGGGACGACCTGTTGATCGGCCTGCTCTTCCTGCAGACGCCAGAAGTGCGGACGATCACCGTCGGGCTCGCGACCCTGCAGAGCTCGCGCATGGTCAACGTCCCGGCGCTAATGGCCGGCTCCTTGGTGAGTGCGCTACCTGCGATACTCGTCTACCTCATCTTCCAGCGTCACCTCGTTCGAGGACTCACGATGGGGATGGGCAAGTGACCGGCATCTCGGTGGGGGTGGTGCAGCCATGACCGTGATTCGAGATAGGCGCGCGCAGATCGCCGAGCTTGTCGTCGAGGAGGAGCAGGTCGATGTCTCCGTCCTTGCCGCCCGCTTCGGCGTGAGCGACACCTCGATCCGGCGCGACCTAATGGTCCTCGAGGGCCAGAACCGACTCAAGCGCGTCCACGGCGGTGCGATAGCCCCGCACATGGCGGCCCGAAACACGGTCGTCGCCTCGAAATTGCACGAGCATCAGGACGAGAAGCGCCGCATCACCGCAGCTGCAGGCGGCCTCATCCATCCCGGTGATGTCGTCCTCTTCGACTCCGGGACGACCGTCGCACAGGTCCCGGCCCACTTCCCGGCCACACTCCGACAGGCGAAAGCGGTAACGGCCGTGACCCATTCGCTGCTGGTCGTTCAGGAGCTTGCCGCTTGGGAGGGCGGGCACTTGATTTGTCTCGGGGGGCTCTTCCTGCCGGACTACCAGGCCTTCGTGGGGCCTCAAACCGTGGCCAGTCTCAAGGGTTTCTCTGCCGACCTTGCCTTCCTGGGCTGCGACGGTCTCACCGTCGAAGCCGGGATCACCACGCCTCATGTGCTTATCGCCGAGGTGGGAGCCACCATGGCGTCCCGGGCTAGGCGTGTCGTGGCGCTGGCCGACTCGTCCAAGCTCGGTCGCTACGGGTTCACGACCATCGTGCCGTTGGCGCAGGTCGATGTCCTGATCACGGACTCGGGCGCCGATCGGGAGGAGGTCGCGAAGATCCGTGCTTCGGGCGTAGAGGTGATCCTGGCATGACCGCGCGCGTCCTGGAGGACTGGAGCGTCGGTGGTATCCCGGCCCTGATTCTTGAGAACGCTGCGCTCCGAGTGACCGTGATGCCCGAGCTGGGTGGGCACGTCCTCGAGTTTGTCGACAAGGCGGCCGATCGAAATCTCCTGTGGTCGAACCCGCGCACGAGGCCTCGCCGAGCGCCGTACGGGGCCAATTTCGACGACTGGTGGTCAGGAGGCTGGGATGAGATCTTCCCAACGGGTGATCGGGCCAGCCTCCACGGGGAGAAGCTGCCCTACATGGGCGAGCTCTGGTCCGTTCCCTGGACGGCGACTGCCGGCACCACGTCCGGCGATGCCTGGATCGAAACCACCGGCCTCGGGACCGTGGCGCCGGCGCGTTTCGAGCGGAAGATGGAATTGCACGGCGACGAGCCCGTCCTACGCGTGCGCTACCGGCTTACCAACCTCGATGTCCGACCACTGCCGTTCCTGTGGGGCATCCATCCATGCTTCGCCGTGACCGCCGCTCATCGAATCGACGTTCCTGCGAACCAGATGCTTGTTGGGATCTCTTCCGGGCCGGCGATGGGAGCGGTAGACACGACCTACACCTGGCCCAATCAGCCTGATTCCGCCGCTCCAACGGGTTCGCGCGACGCTCGTCGCGTCCTTCCGGCATCGGCCGGGATGTTCGGGGGACACTGGGCAACCGACCTGCAAGCGGGCTGGCTAGCCGTGACGGACACGGAGTTTCGGCGGGGCGTTGCGATGGCGTTCTCCCGCGAGGTCTTTCCGCAAGCCTGGCTATGGCAGGTCTATGGCGGCTGGCGTGGCCATCACCATGTTTGCCTCGAGCCGTGGACCGGTTATCCGATGCAACTGCAGGAGGCGGAGGCGCACGATCGCGCCCGAGTCCTCCAGCCCGGCGAATCATTGACGACCGAGGTTGCATTCATCGTCTTCGATGGGCTCGCGGAAGTCACTTCGATCGACCGCGAGGCCGACAGATTTGGAGTCCGCTGAGGCCTCGAATCGCGTGGCGCTCGTGGCGCAGGGCACCGGGATCTACTGAACCGCTTGCGAAAGGGATGCGACTTTGTATAAAGGGATTCGCCTCAGGACTCCGATCTTCGAGATCGGCCTCAAGGGCTATCTCTACGGCGCCTCTGCGGTGCGGCTGGCCAAAGAAGCCGACCAAGCCGGCCTCGAGTTCGGCGTCACGATCATCTTCGATCCGCAGGCCGTCGACATCGCTGCCGTTGCTCGGGAGACACAGCACCTGCTCGTGTTCGCCCAGCACATGGATCCCGTCGAGGCTGGGCGCGGAAACGGGAGCGTGTTGGCGGAGGCGCTCAAGGAAGCGGGCGCTGTCGGAACGATGCTCAATCACTCCGAGAGGCGGATGACGCTCAGCGAGATCGATCGGGCCATCGTGCGTGCCGATCAGGTTGGCCTGGCAACGCTGGTATGCGTCGACTCGCCGGAGGAGGCGGCCGCGGTCGCCCATTTCGGCCCGAACATAATCCTCTCGGAGCCGCCTGAACTGATCGGCGGCGATCGATCCGTTGCCACCGAGATGCGCGAGTTCGTCGAGCGGACGAAGCAACTGGTCGAGGCGATCAACGCGGAGATCATCGTCATGTGTGCCGCCGGCATCAAGACGCCCAAAGACGTCGCTGGCATGGTCGAACTGGGCATCGGGGCCACCGGTTCCACGAGTGGCATTCTCAAGGCGGCAGATCCTGTGGCCCAGATGCGGGCCATGGTCCGCGCCATGGGGGAGGCCTGGCAGAGACGGGACCCGGCTATCTAGGACCTAACCAACCGCCGCTAACCAACGGACCCAGTGTGGTCGACAAGAAGCGCCGAGCCAGAGGAGTGATCCAGTGACCGTCTACCACGATGCGATTGAAGTTCGCAGTCACCTTCACAAGCCGATGTTCCATGACGTCACGGATGCCGCCACGGCGGCGGTCGCTCGATCTGGAATCCAGATGGGTACGATTACGGTCTACTCGCCGCACACGACGTGCAGCGTGATCATCCAGGAAGAGTCTCACGACACCCTGTATGACGGCACCAAGTTCTTGCTCCAGGACATGCTGAATCGCCTAGAGGTCGACGTGCCAACGTGCCGACACGAGGGCCAGTACCTGCATCCCGGGCCCGCGCATATACATCATGCGGTGGACAACCTCAAAGAAGAGGCCACCTGGAGTCTGAACACGGACGCCCACATCCGCTCGGCATTCATTGGCCGATCAGAGACGATCCCCGTCGTGGACGCCCGTATCGAGCTTGGTCAATTCGGTCAGATCTACTTCGTTGACTTTGACGGCGTTCGAGATCGCACCAGGACCGTTCACTTCCAAGTAGTCGGCGAGTAGCCACGTCCCCCGAGAACCATGGCTTTCAGAGCCACGGCTCCCGTTCCAGTACCTATTGCATCCGCGTCCCCTGTTTACGAGCTGCCCAGCTCCGCTACAAACCGGCCGATCAATTGCGCCAGGCGCGGACCCGCGGCCTGTGCCGCCGCCAGAACATCCGTGTGGCTCAATGGCGCGCCGGAGACACCCGCGCCCGGGTTCGTCACGAGTGAAACGCCGCACACTCTGACGCCGGCCCAATGCGCGGCAAGGGCCTCGAGCGCGGTGGACATCCCCACTGCGTCCGCGCCCAGGGTTCGCAGCATTCGCACTTCGGCCGGGGTTTCGTAGCTGGGCCCAGGGAGGCAGGCGTAGACGCCCTCCGTGAGGGCCAACCCTTCGGCCTCGGCGGCACGATGGAGGCGCGTCCGCAGCTCTCCGTCCCACACCGCGGTCATATCAGGGAAACGTGGCCCGAGTTCCGGGGCGTTCGCACCCAGGAGTGGGCTGAGGCCGGTCAGATTGAGGTGGTCGGCGATGACCATCAATGTGCCCGCGGCGTAGTCGACGTTGACGCCGCCGGCGGCGTTGGTCAGAACGAGAATCTCCGTCCCCAGGCGGCTCATCAGCAGCACCGGCTGAACCACGAAACCCGCCGCATGGCCCTCGTAAAGGTGGAATCTGCCCTGCTGGATCATTACAGGCACACCCGACAGGCGCCCGAACAGCCACCGTCCGGCATGGCCCGGGGCGGTGGCAGCCGGCCAGCCGGGCAGTTCGGCGAACGGAATGGCAACCTCGAGATCCATCGCGTCGGCCAAGCCGCCCAGTCCGGAACCGAGCACCAGGCCGATCCTGGGGCGGAGGTCGGTGCGAACGCGAACGGCGCGCTCCAGTCTGTCCAGACATGCCGATTGCTCGGCCGGCGCAACCTGGCGTCCCAGAACGAATGACTCGGCCTCGTCGCTCATACCCTGGCATCCTCCAGACTCGCCGCCCCGAATGAGAGCGGCAGCAGGTCGCCCAGGCGCGCTGTCATCACGCCGTCTCCTACGCTTGACGCCGCGAAGACCAACACTTCAGGGCCGAATTCAGCCAGCAGCTGGCGGCAGATTCCGCACGGACTCGATGGCTCACGCGTGGAAGTGACGACGACGCAGGCCCTTACCTCCGTCTCGCCAGCGCTGATTGCCCCGACGATCGCGCTGCGCTCAGCGCAAATCGTGGCCCCATACGAAGCCGATTCCACGTTGGAGCCTGGGTACTGCCGGCCGCTCCCCGACAGAACGGCGGCCCCCACGTGGAAACCTGAATAAGTCGCCCGCGCCCTCGATTGAGCGAGGAGCGCCATCTCCAGAAGCGCCGGAAACTCGGGCAGTCGCGCGGCCGCCTCAGCCCGATCGATCGACTCGATTCCAGATCCGCTCACGAGAGCACCTCAGCGTCGAATAGCAAGGTTTAACAAGTGGTAGCGTCTGCCTCGTCGAGGAAGCACTCTGGAGGCAGGAAGACCAATGCGACGACCGAGCGCCGTGCGAAGGAGCAGCGCCGTATGAACGAAGAACGTCGTGCCGACGCGCCCACCAACGAGACGGGAGCACAGTATCACCTGCATCTGTCCGCCGGCGACATCCCCTCGACGGTGCTCATGCCGGGCGATCCGGGCAGGGTCGAGAGGATGCGGACGACCTGGGACGACGGCGTGGAACTGGCCTTCCACCGCGAGTATCGGTCGGCGCGTGGCAGCTACAAAGGCGTGCCGATCGGGGCCATTTCGAGCGGTGTCGGTTCCCCGAGCCTGGAAATCGCCGTCCACGAGTTTGCGACGATCGGCGGCGAGACGGTGATCCGGGTCGGAACCTGCGGGGCCCTGCGGGCTGATATCGAGTGCGGCGATTTGATCGTACCCGTGGCCGCGGTCCGACGAGACGGCACATCGGATAGGTACGTGCCACTGGAGCATCCGGCATTCGCCGACCCGGAGGTTTCGATGGCCATCGTCGAGGCATGTGAGCGCCTCGGCTATCGCTACCACACGGGCATTGTCTGCAGTGTCGGTTCCTTTTATGTCGGTCAGGAGCGGCCGGTCACCGGTGGTTTCTGGCAATCCGCGGCCGACGGGCTCATCGAGGATCTGCGTCGGGCGGGGGTGATCTGCCTCGAGATGGAGTGCTCCGCCCTATTCGTGCTGGCCCGACTGTTCGGGATGCGCAGCGGCGCGATCCTGGCTGCGGTAGCCAATCGCGAGACGAATGCGTTCGGCGATAACGGCGCCGAGGAACGAGCTATCCGGGCAGCCAACGAGGCGGTCTTCATCCTGGACGACTGGCGGAAGCGCAAAGCCGCCGCGGGCAAGTCCACCTTCTACCCCTCGCTGCTACGCGACGGATGAGGCGCGTCCACTAGCTCGTCTACTAGCTGGCCGACTCGCGTTCGTAGGGCTGACCGTCGGCGGCCGGGGCGATGCTGTGGCCGATTAGACCAGCCAGGACCACAATCGTGATGATGTAAGGCAGAGCCTCCCAGAACTCGCCCGGCACGTGGCCCATGAGTGAGCCCAGGTCTCCGGTCGGCGGAGCGATCGTGAGCGACGTGCTCAAGGCCGTCGCGGACGCGAACAGCAGAGCCGCCCCGAAAGCGCCAAGCGGCGTCCACCGTCCGACGATCATCGCCGCCAGGCCGATGAAGCCCCGGCCCCCCGTGATGCCGGCGTCGAATCGGCCCGTCTGCTCCATGCTCAGCCACGCCCCGCCCAGCGCGGCAAGCGCCCCGGACGCGACCACGTTCCGGTAGCGCAGCCAGATTACGTTGATGCCGACCGTCTCGGCGGCCCGAGGATGCTCGCCGGCGGCTCGGGTCCGCAGTCCCCAGCGCGACCGGAACAACATGATTTGGAGGATCACCACGATGATCACGGTGGTGATGCCTATCGGTCCCTGGCTCAGGATTGCGTTGATCAGCCAGCCCACGATGGGAATGCCGGCAACCTCCGTAGGTACTCGGTACTGGGCGAAGCTGCCGGCGCCGACCGGCGACAACCCGGAGACCAGGCTGTACATGTAGCCGGTTATCCCCGCTGCCCCGATATTGATGATGGTGCCGCCGATTATCTGATCGATCCGGGCGCTGATCGCGAGCCAGGCGTACAGCAGCGAGATGAGCATCCCCGCAAGAATTGCGGCAACAAGCCCGATGATGAGCGGCAGGGTGACGCCGAAGAACGGCAGGGGAGTCCCCTCGCCCAGGATCCCGACCGCCACCACGCCCGCGATCCAGCCGACGAAGGCCGACACGAGCATGATCCCTTCCAGGCCGATGTTTACGACCCCGGACCGTTCGCACATGACGCCGCACAGGGCCGCCAGGGTGATCGGAATCGCCACGGCCACGGTGGTATGCGACATGAAGGTCAGGTTGGCGATGACATAGCCGAAGAACTGGAAGACGAGCCCCAGCAGCGGCAGGGCGTCGAGGGACTGCACGACGCCGCTCATGGGACGACCCCCGCGTCGAGAGTACCGGGCAAGGCGATCTGAGGCCTCTCCGGCCGGCGCCTGGACCATCGGCCCAGCACGCGTCTCAGGATGTTCACTATGAGGAACAGCAGGATGATCGCCTGCAGGGCGTCGACCAGCTCCGCCGGAACTCCGGCCTGGATCTGCATCGCTTGAGAGCCAGCGCGCATCGCCCCGAACAGCAGGCCCGCGAAGCAGACGCCGATCGGATTTGAGCGGCCCAGCAGGGCGACGGTGATGGCGTCGAAGCCGATAGTCGTGTCGTATCCGGGCGCCATCTGGTGCACGACTCCCAGGAGAGTTACGGCGCCGGCCAGACCGCACAGAAAACCGGAGAGGGTCATTGTCATGACGATCAGCCGGCGGGTTCTCATGCCGCCGTATCGCGCCGCGTCCGGGTTGGCGCCGGCGGCGCGGATCTCGAAGCCGATCGTGGTGCGGTAGAGCAGAAACCACATGATCGGTATGGCTGCCAGGGCAATGAATATGCCCAGGTTCCCGTCACGGCCGAGGAGTATCGGCAGCGCGGCATTGCGAGTGGCCACGTCGGCCGTGATCGGCTGCGGGGCGTTCGGCAGCGCCAACGGACCGCTGATCGCCCAGTAGGTCACGAAGACGAAAACGTAGTTCAGCATGATCGTGGTCACGACCTCATGGGCCCCGGATGTGGCCTTGAGGAACCCCGGGATGAAGCCGGCCGCGCCGCCCAGCGCTGCGCCGCCCAGGAGCGCCAGGGGGATAGTGATCCAGGGTCCGGCCCCGGCGCCGATCGCAGTCGCCACGGCCATCGCTCCGACCGCGCCCATCAGGAACTGGCCGCGGCCGCCGATGTTGAACAGGCCGGCCTTGAACCCTATGGCTACCCCCAGGCCCGCCAGCACCAGGGGAGTGGCGTAGACGAGCGTTGAAGTGATGCCGTTCGGGCTGGCCACGCCCCCTATCAGGGCCCCGTATGCCTTCAGCGGGAGGCCGATGTCGAACGGCGAGTGGCCGGGAACCAGACCGCTGAAGAGCGCGATCCCGATCCCGCCCACGACCAACGCCAGGCCGATGGCCGCGGCCGGTTCGGCCAAGGCCCGCAGGAATCTCATGCCTTCGCTCCATCGCCGTCGGTGGTCACTTCATCAGGCCCACTTGATACATCTCGCCCGCCCGTGGCCATGTACAGCCCGACGTCACTCTTCTCGGCGGTGCGGCCGTCGAATTCTGCGACGAGCCGGCCGCGGTACATGACCGCGATCCTGTCGGACATCTCCATGACTTCGTCCAGCTCGGCCGACACAAGGAGCACGGCCGTTCCGGCGTCTCGTTTGGCGATGATCTGTCGGTGGATGAATTCGATACTGCCGACGTCCAGGCCGCGCGTCGGTTGATCCAGCACCAGCAGCTTGAGGGGTCGGTCGAATTCGCGGGCCACGACGACCTTCTGCTGGTTGCCACCCGAAAGCGTGGCGGTCTGGACGTCCACTCCGGGGGTCCGAATGTCGAATCGTTCGACCTGCGCCTTGGCCGATTCAAGAATCGCGTCGTCGCTTCGCAGAATGCCGCGTGCGAACGGCGGACGGTAATAGCTAGTCAGGACGAGGTTGTCGTGCACGGGAAAGGCCAGGATCAGTCCGAATCGGTGCCTGTCGCCCGGAACATAGCCTGTACCCGCCTCATTCATTTGCCGCGGCGAGAAGCCGGTAACGTCGCGGTCGGCAAGGGTCACTTTTCCGCCACTCGGGGGGCGCAGGCCGACGATTGCTTCTACCAGCTCGTCCTGGCCGTTGCCTGCCACTCCGGCGATTCCCAGGATCTCGCCCGCCCGGATGTGGAAAGTGGCGCCGGGCACAACTTCGTGGTGGCGATCGTCGGAGACCCGCAGCCCGTCAACGGAGAGCATCGGCTCGCCGGCATGCGATACGCCCCGGTCGACGGTGAGCTCCACCGCGCGCCCGACCATCAGCTCGGCTAGCTCGCCCTCGGTCGTTTCCGCCGGGCGCCGCTCGCCGATCACTCGTCCGCGCCGGATGACCGTGATCCGGTCCGCAACTTCGAGGACCTCGTAGAGCTTGTGGCTGATGAAGACGATCGAGCGTCCGTCGGCGGCTAGACGCCGCAGCAGGCCGAAGATTTCGTCGGTTTCCTGGGGCGTGAGCACGGCCGTAGGTTCGTCCAGAACGAGAATCTGAGCGTCGCGATAGAGGGCCTTCAGGATCTCGACGCGTTGCTGCTGGCCCACCGAGAGCGACGCAACCTTGGCATCGGGGTCCAGTTCGAAGCCGAACCGGGATGCCAGGTCCGCGATTCGCCGGCTTGCTTCGCGCCGATCTACGAATACGCGATTCGCCATGGTCTCCGCGCCGAGGATCACGTTTTCGGCAACCGAGAGGACCGGCACGAGCATGAAGTGCTGGTGGACCATGCTGATGCCGCGCGCGATCGCGTCGGCAGGGCTGGCGATCTGCACCGGTTCCCCGCGCAGCAGGATCTGGCCCTCATTAGGGCGTGCCAGCCCGTACAGAACGTTCATCAGGGTCGTCTTGCCGGCCCCGTTCTCGCCAAGCAGGGCATGGATCTCGCCCCGGGCAACGTCCAGGGAGATGTGATCGTTGGCCACGACTCCCGGGTAGCGTTTAGTGATGCCGCGCATCTCCAGCGCTGGAGCCGTGCCCGTTGATTCGCCCTGTGTCATGGCTTCCTCAAGCGCCGGAGGCGTGCCGGATACAGCGAGCGGGCCGGCCAGTGATTGGCACGGCCCGCTCGAAGACGCTACGAGTGAACGACTAGGACTGAGTCCAGGTGCCGCACTTGTCCGGGCAGGTCTTGAGAGTGCCGGCCTTCATGGCGGCGACTGCCGCGTCCAGCTTGCCCTGAACGTCGGCCGGGATCTTGATGGAGCTGTTGTGGAACGGCGAGTAGCCGATGCCGTCGTTCGTTGCGTCGAACTTGGCAATGCCGCCCTTCGCCGTCCCGGCGCCGATCTTCGCGATCGTCTGCGAAACTGCGTTGGCGAGATGCTTCTCGGCCGAGGTCACGATGCACTTGTCCGCGGTCGGGTAGGACACGTACTGGTCCACGTCCACGCCGATCGCCAGGATGTTGGCCGCGCATGCCGCATCGAGGGCACCGTTGCCGGTTGCTCCAGCGACCTGGAAGAGCACGTCTACGCCCTTCTGCGAGATGAACTGGTTGCTGAAGGTCTTGCCGAAGACCGGGTCGCCGTATGCCTTACCCAGGTCGCCCGTCGAGAAGAAGCCGCTGCTGACGGTAACGTTCGGGTTGTACGACTTGGCGCCGAGCTCGAAGCCCTGCATGTAGCGGACGACGGCCGGGTTATTGTTGATGCCGCCGATTTGTCCGATTTTGGCCGTCTTGCTCACCGAAGCCGCAACGATGCCGGCGAGATACCCGGCTTGGTCTTCCTGGAACTGGATTCCGACCAGGTGGGGCAGGAGCGTCGAAGCGTCGCCCTTGCAGGCAAAGGTGCTATCGGGGGCTCCGGTCGCGTCGACGCAGGGGGCTACGTCAACTGCGATGAACCAGATATTGGGATTGGCCTTGGCGGCCTTGATGGTGGCGTCGCCGAGGTTGAATCCAACGGTCACGATGATGTTGTAGTTAGCGTCGACGAAGCCCTGGATGTCCTTGGTGTAGTCCGAGGCGTCCTTGGGCACGACGTAGTTAACCGTGGCACCCAGAGCGGCTCCCGCGGTCTTGGCGCCTTCGTATGAGTACTGGTTGAAGTTCTTGTCGTCAACGCGGCCGACGTCGGTGACCACGCCGATCTTCATTGACGATGCGGCGGGCGATGCGGCGGGCGAGGCGGCCATCGAGGCGCCCGTCGACGCAGCGGCCGAGGCGGCTGGGGACGCACTGGGCGAGTTGCTGCTTCCGGAACTCGAGCAGGCAGCCACGAGGGCGAGCGTGGCCAGAATCCCGAGCGCCATCCGGGGCTTAGCGGTCATGTGACCCTCCCTGGTCATAACCTGAGGTCCAGACGAACCTCCTTGTGCATATTGTATAGCCCGGCCCACGTCCGGCCCTTCTGGCCATCACCGAAAGGGGCCTTCAGGCTGGGGACCCGCCTGGTCCACCGGGACCGCATGTGGCCGGGTCGCAATTAGTGAGCCCAGGATCACTAGACCAAACCCCACGCCCATGCCCGCGGTGAACGATTCATTCAGGACCGCGACACCCAGCACCGTTGCCACCGCCGGGTTGAGGTAGGTGATCACCGTGGCTCGAACCGGGCCTATCTCCTCGATAAGGGCCGAGAATAGAAGGAACGCGGCGGCGGTGCACACCAATCCGAGGACCGCGACCGCCCCGAGTGCACCCGCGCTGGGCAGGACGTTGGGTCGCTGCAGGGCAGCAATTGGGGCGTAGATCAAGGCGCACAGCGACAGAGACAGCGCCATCACCGCCACCGTCGACACGCCGGCGAGGCGGCGAGCGAGGATCGCCGGTCCCACCGCATAGCCGACCACAACCAGAGCCATCTCGAGAAGCACCGTCGCACTCGACGAACCGAGATTCACCCCGACGATCGCCGCGACCCCGGCAAGTCCGACCAGTAGCCCGAAAAGACCGGTGCGGCCCACCCGATCTAGGCCGCCGGTGGCCACTGCAATGACGGTCGCGACCAGCGGAACGCCCGCCACCAGGAGACCGGCGAGTGAGCTGGAGATGTGCTGTTCCGCGGAACCGAGCAGCACCCACGGCCCCCCGATCTCGATTGCGGCAAAGGCGGCCACCCAGCGCCAGCGCTCGAGCACGGCCCGGAAGTCGGTGCGAACGAGAGCGATCGGAAGCAGGATCGAGGCCGCGATCGCGGTACGAGCGAAGACCAGCGTGGCCGGGGCGATCTCCGCAACCGCGACTCGAATGAACAGGTACGGGATGCCCCAGGTCACCGACATCACGCCGAACAGGACCAGCCCCCGCCGCGTCACGCGATAACCGTTATCGATCTCATGGAAGGATCTTCGCAGGCTTCAAGCCCCTCAGCCCGCGAAGGACAAGCCGGTGACCTCAGGCTGGCCCGGCGCCCTAGTGATGAGAACCGGTAAAGGTAAAGATGAACGCGCCGGAATGAGCATCGACGAATGCCACCTCGTCGCAGAGCGGTTGAACGGTCGCGACGGGGGTATTGGCGCCCAAAGGTGAGGGTCTAGTGGCTGGACCGCCACCACCCGGTGGACATGCAATTCCCAGCCAGCTGATCGCCCAGACGAGGCGGTTGCTCATGAGAGGGACCAGCGTCCCGCTCGGATCGAGCTTCCGAGATCCCGTGTCGGTCGCAGACGCGAGCTGGATTGCGGTTGGATTGCTCGGGGCGCAGGAGGCAACTCCGATCAAGCAGAGTCCGTAAGCGCTGTCTCTGGAGATCGCGGGGACCGCGTTGCCCGGGGGGGACAGGGTGATGCTGGAGTCCGGGATCTTCCACTCGACCGCAAGAGCGTTGGCCTGGGTGGGGACGACCGAGCCGGGTGTTGCTTGACCGCTGCGCGTGACTGGAGCACCGACCGGGGCTCGACCGCCGCCGTTCGTGGCGACCAGCAGAAGGCCCGCACCGAGCACAACAGCCGCCACCATGCTCAGACCTGCAAAACTGCCGGCCCGGGCGGCATGGGGCCCACGCCGTCTTCGCCAGACGAGGGCGCGCCAACCGCTGCCCTCTCGACGAGCCGCCAGCGCGGTCGCCGCCAGCGCGGTCGCCGCCAGCGTGGCTTCGGTGAGATCCGCCGGCGCAGGGCGTGCGGTCAGCGCGCAATATGCGTCGGCCAGTCGCTCGTCGTCCCACACTCCGCCAGTCGGCTGGATCGGTCTGCCAGTCATAGCCCTTCCTCCTTTTGGAGCGCCTTCTCAAGTTCCGCCCGCGCCTTGAAGAGCCGCGACTTCGCTGTTCCGATTGGGATGCTCAAGATCTCGGCAACCTCCGCCACGGGCCGCCCGTCGAGGTGATGGAGGGCGAGGATGGTGCTGTGGTCAGACGAAAGATGCCGGATTGCGGCCCTGAGGAGTTCTGCATCGGCCCGCACAGGCGCTGCCACGCCGAGCCCGCGTTCCTTAGCAGCCACAGCGGCCATCGGAATCTCTCGGATCCGCCGGCGGCTGCGGGTACGAAGCACGGTGCGACACGAGTTGACGGCAACACGCTGCAGCCACGCATCGAAGCGAGCGATATCGCGCAACCGCGGCAGCTGCCGCCAGGCCGCGACGAACGTCATCTGCGCCGCATCGGCGGCGTCGGCTTCATCGCCGAGGATCGCCAGGCCCAGCCTGTACGTGGCATCCATGCGGGTGCGGACCAGCGACTCGAAAGCGGCCGAATCCCCGTCGCGTGCGAGGTCGACCACCGAACGTCCGACTCGCGCCTCGTCCACCAGGTTCCTTCCAGCAATGCGGCCTCTACGGTCTCACCCACTTGATGCCGCCCGACCAGCCCAGGTTCACGGTAGCAGGCGCGATTTACCAATCCGCGTGAAACAGAAGAGCCCCGGCCGAGCGGCCGGGGCTCTCTTTGTCGTTGCGCCGGGGTCCGGCCGCTATTACTTCGCCTCGCCGACCGCGCGGTTCGAGTCGAGCACGAGTTGGGACGGTGAGCCCGTCATGGCGGTGAGATCGACGCCGTGCACAGCCTTGACCCGCTCCAGGAACCAGACCGTGAACGGGTCGGTGGTCTGCATCATCTGCCCGAAGGACCGCGCGGGATCCTCGCCTTCGCGCGCAGGCCGCCGAGGACGCGCTCTCGGCGGCGGACGGCTGGTCCGGCTTCTGCGCATATGTGGAGCGCGTCTGCGCGATGCAGGCCGCCGACCGCGGCTTCAACGACGTGCTCACAAGGACGTTCTCAAACGCGAAGGAACTCGAGGCCCATCGCACCCGCGGCTACGAGTTGTCCGTTCGACTGATTGAGCGAGCCCAGAAAGAGGGAGGTCTGCGTGCGGACTTCGTGCCGGAGGACGTCGTCCTGGGTGCCGTCAAGACTCCTGTGTAAATCCGGCAAGCGGGCGTCTGTCTAGAAGCTCGTTGAGACGGGTTACCTGACCATAGAGAATGCGGTCCGCCGAACGACGGTCCGACAGCGCCCCGATTGGTCGAAGCCGGCGACGG
>JANYJG010000080.1 GCA_025358515.1 Chloroflexota bacterium | reverse complement strand
ACGTAACGCGGAGATCCTACCGCGATCGGCTGTGCCACCGCAGGACTCGCGAGATCAGCCCCCCCTGGCGAAACGGGTAGGGGCACGGGCGTAACAGGCAGGCGCCCAACCGGCGCCGCGCCCGGTCCCAGGGAGCGCGCCCGGTCCCAGGGAGCGCGCCGCTTCGCCCGTGCACGCATCTCAGGCGGGGCCACCGCTCCGCTTGTTGTTGCTGTCGATTGCGTCGAGCACCAGGCGGATGACAACGGCACCCAGGAATGCGACCACCAGTGCGCCGATGAAGCCACTTGTGGGACCCGAATGCATTTGTTCGGTTGCGAACCAGCCGCCGAAGAGGCCGCCGAGGATACCGATGACCGTGTTGGCCAGGCAGCCCTTGGGCCCGCGCTTGATGACCGCGCCAGAGATCCCTCCGGCGAAGAATCCCACGAGAATCCACCCGAGAAAGTCCATGTTCGGCATGGCTGATAGCTGCTCCTGTGTCGAAGGCCTGGGTCGAAGGCCTCGACCACCAGACATGATAGGCCGCCCTGTGGACGACGCGATGGGTCGCAGGGAGGATTGTGGTCTCCGACTTGGGAAGATCGTCCGCCAGAAATGCGAAGGCCGCCGAAAAGGCGGCGGCCCTGGCGCTATTTCGACCCGTCGCAGCTACAAGGCGTCTTTCCAGGCCGGCATCGTTTTCATGTAGGAGCGGGCCTTATCACGGGCGGCGGCGTGGTCGAGGCCCTCCTGGCTCATCGTCCACTGGGTGAAGCGCTCGAGCCGCTCGTCCACGGCCTGTAGCTTGCCCTCAGGGGCGCAGTAGTTGCAGTACGGGATGGACGCGTCGGCGAGAGCATGATCCTCGGCGCCCGCCAGGGGCATTCCGCAGGACTCGCAACTTACGGCCATGGTCATGGGTTGTTCTCCTTCTTGGGTGGCTTGGCGGTGGCTGGTGGCGGGGCGGTGGCGGGCTGAACCGCCGCGGGTGGGCGCGAAAGATCGGCGGAGGCCAGAAGCTCGAAGCCGCGGACCACGATTGCCTGATCCTCCGGAGAAAGCGTTGCCATGGTCTGGGCGATGAGGTCTGGGGCCAGAACCTGGCCGATTCTCGAGACGACGTCTCGGCCTGAGTCGGTCAGCCAGACGAGGACCCGACGTTCATCGCGTTCGTCGCGGATCCTAGCGACGAGGCCTTTGCTCTCCAGGCGTTGAAGCAGCTCCGAAACGGAATTGCGTCTCAGGCCCAGATGATCGGCCTGTTCGCCGACGGTCAGGGGACCGCTCGCGTGCAGATGCTGCAGCACCTCCAGCGCGCGGCGCGTGACCGGGAGATCCGCTCCCTGGACTCGCTGGGCCCAGTGGTACTGCCGGTACACCTCCGGAAAGAGTCGAGCCACGCGTTTGGCGGACTGGACGGCGGCGGCCTTAGCGGCGGCGGCCGTGAGCGTGGTTTCCGGCACGGCCGGGCCTGAGGTGGCTTCGGCCGAGCCGGGAAGGCGGTTCGGGGTGGATCTGCTCGTAGCGACCATGTCGCAACGACTATCCCCGCGCTTGCCCCGCGCGTCAACGGATCTGATCGATCGCTACGACACATTGCCGCTCACCGCTCCGGCGAGTCGCGTGGCGCCGCGCGCCCCTGCCGGCCTAGCACGATGGCGAGGGGTCGGCCTCACGTGGCCCGGCGAGCCTCGCGACGTCACCGTGTCGGCGTGGCCTCGGGAGCCGCTACGGGAAATACGCCGTCCTGCGTAGGCAATTCGTGCAGATGTCGGCCGATACCACAAGCGAAGCCAACTGCGCCTACCCGTCCACGTGCCTGACGGGCAGAGCCGATAGGCGGAGCAGAAACCGGCCAATGAACCACAGCCTGGATACGAGAAGTGAGACGCCCGTCGTGCGGGTCGACGCGTCGGACGCGAATTGGTCGCCGTACCGCGCGCCAGTTGCCAGTCCAGACGGCAACTCGCGCCATCCCCGCGCGACCTCAGAGGCGATGGATCGATGAACGGGATCGGCGGCGTTGTCGGCCGCGGGCGTAATGCCGCAGGGGGCTGGGTAAAGGGCGTTCTGGCGTATCCCGGCAAGATAGCCCGACACGAGGCTCAGTTGCCTCGAGCGCAGGACTTCCGCCCGAGTCGACCACGTAACTGGACGGTGCGGACCCGCATGATCATGACGGCTGCGGTTCCGGTTGCTCTCGTGACAGCCCCCGATCTGTTGAACGGCCATCTCAACCCCTTCCAGATCGTGGTCTTGGCGGTGGCGGTGGTCGGGGCGGTCAGCGTTGCCCGGTCCGTGACTCACCCGATCGAGATCGTCACTGGTCAGGC
>JANYJG010000057.1 GCA_025358515.1 Chloroflexota bacterium | reverse complement strand
CGGCCCCGCTGGCTGGCGATCATGCGGGTCCTCGAAGAGCGTGGGGCGCTGCGCGTGCCCGGCTACCGCTGCCCTCAGGACGATCTCGCGGCGCAGTGTGGGATGCCGCCCCGTCAGCTGCGCGACTATCTCAAGGCGATGGAGACCTACGGGATCCTGGTAGTGCGGCGCGGGTCGATCGACGGGACGTGGGGCGCCCCTCGAGCCCACAACCTGTATCTCCTCAAGTGCACTTCGGCACGGTGGGAGCGCGACCTCGGGCCCGCGCTCGCTGCCGACAGGGCTACGAAGATCGAGAACCGCCGGCGCGCGATCGCCGCGAACCGGCGTTCTGAGAAAGACCGCCTGGAGCGTGGGGTCCGGCCGCGGAAGGAGAAACCGTCCGTGCCGAGTCCGGCGGTCGTCGAGTCGGCCGAGGTCGCCGAACTCGCGCGCGGCTACTTGGCTGAGTCGGCCGCCGAGCTTGACGGATGGTGACCGCACTCGAAGCAGATCCAGCGCCCGCGCGCCTCGCAGTTCTCGAGGCGGCAGTAGCGGTTCCCGCACTTCGGGATGAAGTTGAGCGCCCTCCCGCAGCTTTCGCATGTCGGGAACGCGGGCGTCTTCGCCGGTTTTCTCAGTCGGGTTATCGCTTCGTCGATCATCGACGGCCTCCAGACGCGCACGTCGATCGCGCAGCCGACCAGCCACGTCAGCCATTCGTACTGTTCGGGCGTCACCGCGCTGCCGTACTCCTTCTTCAGCTCGACCGCGAGCGCGTCGCCGGTCGCGGGATGAACGAGGAACAGGTCAGGCCAGCCTTTGCCGTCGCCGGCTACGGGCGTCATCCAGCTTTTGCCGACTCGCGCGGTGCGGAAGTGTGCGACTTTCCAGCCGTTGAGGTGTGCGAGGTCGATGATCTGTGACTGGAATGCGGTCTCGGAGATGGCCGCGTAGCGGGCGCGGGCGCTCGTCACGCGACTTCCCGACGTCGCGTGAAATCTGTCATATCTCGACGCCGTGCAGCTCGCGCAGCATCCAGCGCGTGATCGCTTCGGGCGTGCTCGGGATCATGCCGACTTCTCCGTGCTGGTCGCACGCCATCGCGGTTCCTTCTCGCAGCTCCGGACGGTTGACTAAAAGCGACCATGCTGCGAGCGCGCACGCGCGGCAGCGCATGTCGTACTCCTGGCGCCCTCCTGGCGATTCGGGCCTCGTGCACGCCCAAAAGGAGCCGGATTCTACGAGCGTGTCGCCGTGTACCGGAAACTCGTCGGTCGGGGGAATGAAACAGCCCCACGGGGTCGCGATCGGCTCAAGGATCCCGGTCACGCGCGGAAGTCTTCGACGCCGTGCAGCGGACATTCCGGGTCTGTCGCGCCTTCCCGGATCGACGCGACGCTGCCCGGCGAGTGCGCGGTGTCGGGCCAGCCGACACAAGTGCACGCGCCCAGCTCGGCCTCCATTGCCGATTCCTGCACGTCGTCGGCGTCGTCGCGGGCTACGTCGTCGACCGTGCGCGGAGGTTCCCAATCATCTCCGTAACCGGGTTGGCGAACGAGCCCGGCCCTTGATGGATGGTCGTAGCTGGTGGTGAAACCGTCAGACATCGTTCTCCTTCGGGTGGCGCTTCGGGATACTTCGCCGCTTCTTCGGGCGTCGCGCACGCTCGGCACGGGTCGAGGACTCGGATGCGTTGGTAGCGCGAGCATCGCGGCGCGGGCGTGCGCCGGTCGCCGCGTTGCCGTGCTCGGAGAATGTCCCAATCGCTCACGGCTGCGATTCCTCGCCGCAGTGCGGACATCTCGGCGCGCGTTTGATCGGGCGTATGTGGTGCCACTCGGAAGTGCAGTCCGGCGCGCTGGGGTCGACGTGGTCTAGGGCTTCGCGTTGCAGTTCGTCCTTCGACCATCCCGCGAATCCGAGAAGATGGATCTCGCCCCGCGCCGCCGCCGCGGCAACGATGAACTCGATCAGTTCGGCCTTCGCCATTTTCAGAACAGCAGCGCGCTCGCCTCCTTCAGCGGTCATCGTCGGCCGGCCCTTTGACACTGAACGTGCGTTCTCTGCGGACGATCTGGATGCCGGGTACGGTCTCGCCGTCCTCGGTCGCCGCCGGATGCGCGCCGACCGCGCCGTCGATCGCCT
>JANYJG010000022.1 GCA_025358515.1 Chloroflexota bacterium | reverse complement strand
CTCCAGGAAAGGTAGCGACTCGATGTCGCCGACGGTCCCGCCCACCTCGACGATGATCACGTCCGCTCGGCCGTCTTGGGCCAGCTGCTGGATTCGTTCCTTGATCTCGTTGGTGATGTGGGGAATGACCTGGACCGTGCCACCCAGGTAGTCGCCGCGACGCTCCTTGCCGATGACGGCCTGGTAGATGCGGCCGGTCGTCACGTTGGAGAGCTGGGTCAGATTCTCGTCGATGAAGCGCTCGTAATGACCCAGATCCAGATCCGTCTCGGCGCCGTCGTCGGTAACGAAGACCTCGCCGTGCTGGTACGGCGACATCGTTCCGGGGTCGACGTTGATGTACGGGTCGAGCTTGAGGACGGAGACGACGAGGCCCCGGGCCTTGAGCAACCGGCCGATGCTGGCGGCGGTTATGCCCTTCCCCAGCGAGGATGTGACGCCACCGGTCACAAAGACATACTTCGCCATCTGGCTGTTTCTCCTCCGGGGGTTTGTCCAATTCTAGGGAGGTGGAAGAGATGGCGCAAACTGTCTGCGCGAGTTGGCCCTCAACGAGCGCTGTTTGAACTCTGCGGCTGGGTTTGCGGAGGTTCGGGGGGATCGATTCGGCCGGGGCCCCACAATTCCGGACCGCAAATGAATGGCCGTGGCTTATGGACAGGCAGGCTCCCGGGATGGGACCGCCAGGCCGTCACGGCGGCGTCCAGCCACGAGCGCACCTCGGCGAAGTCGTGCCAGGGCGTGAACTCCCAACCTTGCGAGCGGCAAACGTCGATCAATTCGTCCTTGGCGAAGATCACATCCGAGTAGGCCGCCGCGTATCGATCGCTCTCTCCGTCGCCGACGAAGACCACGGATCGGCCCGCGGCCTGATGGGCGAAAACCCGCTGCCGCTTGCATGTGCCGCAGACCAGGCAGTCGGGATTGCCGTTCGGGAAGGCCATCTCGAGCCGTCCATCCCGGAACGTCGTCCTGGACGTGACGACCGGCACATGCGGGACGCCGAGTCGTTCGAGCGCCGGCGCGATGAAGAACCCGAGCCCATCGCTCACCACCTCCACGGGAACGCGGAGCTGATCGGCGAGCCGGACGAATCCGGCGAACGCGGGGTCGTGCGGTTGAGCCTCCGCGTAGGCAACGACGTCTTCGAGCCGGCCCTGGAAGTTGGGTACCTGCAGCCGAAAGAACGTCCGCGAGCCCATGCGCCCATCGGCGTACTGAACGTCGTCGCGGCGCCAATCGTCCCCGAAGAAGCGCGTCAGCAGCATTTCGCTGACATCGACCGTGGAGATCGTGCCGTCATAGTCGACGAGCACGGCAAGCGGCGGGTCTCCGGAGATGAGGGCCGGGATAGAGGCGGGAGCGTTCGGATCGGGAGATGACGTCATGCTGGCGAGGATACTGGAGTGACGGCGTACGGCGGCACAACTGGACGGGAGACGCGGAGCCGCCCGCTAGATGGGCCTGCCGTCCAGGATGCGAGTCCGCGACACCAGGATCCCCACGACGATGACGACGCCGCCAATTAGCTGGCCGACAACGATAGACTCGCCGAGGAATAGCCCGGCCATGATTACCGCGAAGGCCGGCACCAGAAACTGGAAAAGCATCGTCCGGGACGGGCCGAGCACCTTGACCGCCTCGAACATGACGACATTCGCTGCAGCAGCCGCCAGGACCGTGCAAAACAGGAAGAACCCGATGGTGCTGGCATGGACGTGCGAAATGTCAAACGACGTCGTTAGCTGCCAGGCGGCGATTGGCAGCATGCCCAAGCAGCCGAACCCGATCGCCCAGGTCGCCGTCCGCAGGGGCGAGTGGCGACGCAGGACCGGGGCTCCAAATGAGACGTAACAAGCCCAACAAATGGTGGCGACAAAGGTCATCAGGTCCCCCGCCGAAGCGCCGGTGAAGCCGAAACCGTGGGTCACCCCAACGACGGCGACGGCGCCGGCAAACGAGATTGACGCGCCCAGGACTTTGGTCCGCGACAGGGTATCGGAGCCAATTGCAGCGGCAATCAGCATGGTCGAGACCGGCGTGGCGGCCGTGATCAGGGCAGAATTGGAAGCTGTCGTGCGTCCCAACGCCGTGGCCCACAGATCCTGGTACAGCCCAAATCCGGCCAGCCCCAGCAGAAGGAGGGGCAGGATGTCCTCTTTGGGCAGCCCGACACTCCCCTCTCGCCAGCGCAGCACCCCCAGCAGGATTAGGAACGCGGCCCCGAATCGAACGAAGGCGAAGAGGACCGGCGGCAGGTCGGCGATGACGGCCTTGACCACGACCACGTTGGCGCCCCAGGCGAGCATGACGAGCAGGATCGCCAACTCGGCGAGGTGGCGCGCCCTGGTCGATGGCACGCGAGATCCCGAGGTAGCCGAACGCGAACCGGCAACGTCGCCCGAGCCCGGCGCACCCGAGCCCGGCGCCGAACGCGTATTGCCGCTGCTACTCACAACCCGTGCCATCCGCTGATCGACCATCTCCAAAGAACAAATCGCCCGGACCTACCGGCCCGGGCGACGAGACTGGATTGGACGTGGGCGCGAGTCAGACGTTCTCCTGATCGAGCTCCAGGGACTCCTCGTCACCCTCCTCGGTGAGCTTGAGCCATACGAACAGGCCCGCCAGGACCAGCAGCGGGACGATCACGAATATCCCAAGGACAATCCCAAATGCGACCGCCACGATCTTTAGCGCTTTCACGTACCTACCTCCGCTTACCACCTTCGGACCAATCGCTAGCGCTCGCGCCCGGGGCGAGGCTTGGCAGCTCTTTCATCTCGAAACTCTGGAGCTGACGCGATCATCGACTCAACTTCGTCCCGGGTGAACTCAGCGATTACGTGTCTGCTTCCAGTCTGGGTCCACATCAGCAGCCGCAAGACGAATGAGCCATCCTGCTCGAAGAAGAAGATGTCGCGCGGCTTCTGTTCATCGACATATCTGCCTACGACGCGGAACGCGTGTTCATAGTAGCCCGCCTGCCCCCAGGTGACTGCGCGCAGCTGATTGTCGCGTCTGGCGTGGCCCTCTTCCATGAATCGGGCGATGTCGTCGTCGAGAAAGGTGAAGGTCTCCTTGGTCTGCTGACCGAGGTGCTCCGACCATTGCCCCGCCGAGGTCGTCTCGACTATGAGGCCCTGGACCACGAATCCATCGGGCGCCTCAACCAGCAGGACTTCACGCATCCCACGCTGGTCTAGAAAGGCGCCGATCGAGCGCAGCACTTCCTCGTAGTTCTGGCGAGGGCTGCCATCGTAGATTCGCATCTCGCTTCCTCGCGTTCCATCGGTTTGGACGCCGCCGTCAATTACTCCGCCCGCTCGGCGCCGTCCTGGCGCGAGTGTAGCAGTCGGCGAACCACTATCAACCACTGCTCGGCAGGCCTGCGTGGCGGTCTGGGTCCAGGCCGATGTTCCTGCTGGTCGCGGCGCGCCTTAGAATGCATTGGGAACGCGTTCCAGCCGGGGCGGACATTTCTCGCGCGGCTGCCGTCCGGACGGCCGGGCCGCGAACAGATCGGCACACCAAGGGGAGCGGAGAATCGGATGACCCAAACGGCCGCGGGAATCGATGAGTTGGCGATCAACACCATTCGGACGCTTTCCATGGATGCCGTCCAGAAGGCTAATTCGGGCCATCCGGGCGCACCGATGGGAATGGCTCCGATGGCCTACACGCTGTGGACGCGATTTCTGCGTCACGCTCCATCCGAGCCCAACTGGCCCAACCGCGACCGGTTCGTGCTTTCCGCCGGCCACGCCAGCATGCTGCTGTACTCGATCCTTTATCTCAGCGGCTACGGGCTAACCCTCCAAGATATTCAGGCATTCCGTCAGTGGGGCTCCAAGGCTCCCGGCCACCCCGAGCGTGGCCTGACCGCAGGCGTCGAGGCCACCACCGGACCGCTGGGCCAGGGATTCGCGAATGGCGTCGGCATGGCCATTGCCGAGCGTCGATTGGCCGGCGAGTTCAACAAGCCGGGCCACGACCTTATCGACCACGGCACATTCGTGATCTGCTCAGACGGCGACCTACAGGAGGGAATCTCGGCCGAGGCGGCGTCGCTGGCCGGTCATCTACGCCTGGGCAAGCTCATTTGTTTGTACGACGACAACCACATCCAGCTCGACGGGCCGACCCAGATGGCCTTCTCCGAGAGCGTCGTCGATCGCTTCGACGCTTATGGCTGGCACACTCAGCGGGTCGACGATGGCAACGATATTGAGGCGATCGGGTCTGCCATCGCGGCGGCCCAGGCGGACGGTCGCCCGAGTCTGATCGCCGTCCGAACTCACATCGGCTACGGCGCCCCAACCAAGCACGACTCCTCCAAGGCCCACGGGTCGGCTCTGGGCGAGGAGGAAGTCCGCGGCGCCAAGATCAACTACGGTTGGGATCCGGACAAGCATTTCTTCGTCCCGGATGCGGCGTTGGCTCACTTCCGAGAAGCCATTCCCGCCGGCGAGAAGCTCGTTGCCAACTGGCGCGAGCAACTGGCCGCCTACGTTCGCGAGTTCCCGGCCGAAGGTTCTGAGTTGCAGCGACGCCTGGCCCATCGCCTCCCGGACGGCTGGGCGGCCAGCCTCAAGACGTACGCCGTGAGCGAGTCGCTGGCCACCCGGATCGCCAGCCAGCAAACGATCAATGCCCTGGCCGGGACACTGCCTGAACTATTTGGAGGCGCGGCGGACCTGTCCGAGTCGAACATGACCGACATCGCCGACGCCGGCATTTTTGAGGCGGACAACCCATCTGGTCGAAACATACGGTTCGGCGTCCGAGAGCACGCCATGGGCGGCATCGCCAACGGCATCGCCCTCCACGGCGGCTTTATCCCGTACGTAGCCACCTTCCTTACCTTCAGCGACTATATGCGCGGCTCCGTCCGCCTGGCGGCCCTCAGTTGCCAGCCCGTCGTGTACGTGTGGACCCACGACTCAGTTGCCCTGGGCGAGGACGGACCCACGCATCAGCCCGTCGAGCAGGTGGCGTCGCTGCGGGCGATCCCCAACCTGCATGTGATCCGGCCCGGCGATGCCAACGAGACGGCCGCCGCCTGGGCTTGCGGTGTGGAGCGACAGAACGGCCCCACGGCCCTGATCCTGTCTCGCCAGAAATTGCCGACGCTGGCCGGCACGGCCGAGAAGGCCCGCGACGGCGTGGCCGGCGGCGGGTACGTGCTGCGCGAGGCGTCCGGCGACGCGGCCTGGCCGGACCTGATCCTGATCGGGACCGGATCGGAACTCCAGCTCGCCTTCGGTGCAGCCGAGGTCCTTGAGAGAGACGGAATTCGAACTCGCGTCGTCAGCCTGCCATCCTGGGAGCGCTTCGAGGCCAAAGACGCGGCTTACCGCGAGTCCGTCCTGCCGCGTGACGTCCACAAGCGGGTCGTGGTGGAAGCCCTCAGCCCCTTCGGCTGGGAACGCTACGCCGGCGACGAAGGCGCCATCCTCGGCATCGACCATTTCGGTGCGTCGGCGCCGGGCGACGAAGTCATGCGCCGGTTCGGCTTCAGCGTCGATCGCGTCGCCGAGATTGGTCGAGCGGTCGTGCGCGACGGGCTGAGAGGCCGTATCGCCACGGTTGAGCGCAGCCCCGAGAGCTGCTGAAGGAGGGCACGATGCGAATCGCTGTTGCGGCGGACCACGCCGGCGCCGAGCTGAAGGCGGAATTGATCGCGCGGCTGGCGCCACTCGGTCACGAACTCATTGACCTGGGCGGCGACGGGAGCGACACGCACGACGACTACCCGGACTATGCCCGGGCCCTAGCCTTGGCGATCCTGGAGGGCCGGGCGGAACGCGGCCTGCTGATCTGCGGGAGCGGTGTCGGGGCGTCCATCGCCGCGTCCAAGATGCCCGGCATCCGGGCCGGCCTGTGCCACGACACCTACTCCGCGGGTCAGGGCGTCGAACACGACGACATGAATGTTCTGGCCCTTGGGGCCCGCGTGATAGGTATCGAGACTGCCGTCTCGTGCGCGGAATCTTTCCTCGCAGCAAGCTTCAGCGGTGAGCCTCGCCATGCCCGACGTCTGGGCAAGATTCGAGCGATAGAGGAAGAGGCCGCTCGGCTGGAATTGTCCAGGACAGGGCCGGCCGACTGACCCCAACAGGCTGACCCCCCCACCCAATGCCGACCACCACCCCGGTTCCGACCCCCGTCAGCACGAGGCTGCCACAATGACCGAACAAAAATCCACTCTCGCCCTGGATCTCGATCTCACCCTCGACGACGCCGATCTGGAGGCGGCCCTCGGCGCCGTCCGCGACCGAGCCGTCAAGGAGGAATGGGCGGATCGAGCGATCGGCCGGCGCGACCCCTCGGTCTGGACGAGCGAGGAAGTCGTCAAGCGGGCCATCGCCACTCGGCTCGGCTGGCTCGAAGCCCCGTTCCACTTTGCCGACGAGACGGCCGAACTGCGGGTGTTTGCGGAGTCCCTCCGGGACGAGGGCTTCACGACAGTGGTCCTGGGCGGCATGGGCGGCAGCAGCCTCGCTCCGGCGCTATTGGCCCACGTCTTCGGTACCGGCGAGAAGGCGATTCCCGTCCGCGTTCTGGACTCAACGGATCCCATCGCCGTGGCCGCTACGCTGGACGACCTGAACCCACTCGAGACGATCTACATCGTCTCCACCAAGTCGGGCACGACCGCAGAGTCGCTCTCCTTTCAGGCCTACCAATGGGCCCGAATTCAAACGGCGCTCAAAGCCGCAGGAGTGGGCCACCCGACCCAGCCGGGCGACTTCATGCTCGCAATCACGGACCCGGACAAGAGCCTCAAGTCCATCCCCCACAGCGATCAGCTGGGCGAAGTCTTCATCAATCCGCCCGACATCGGCGGCCGTTACTCAGCCCTCACGTATGTCGGCTTGGTCCCGAGCGCGCTCCTCGGCATCGACCTCGACGAGCTTCTGGGGCGGGCTCAGGCCATGGTCCTCGCTTGCGGCCGGCCCGACCCATCGAGCAACCCGGGCCTGTCGCTCGCCATCGCCATGGGCGGCTTCGCCAAAGCCGGCCGCGACAAGCTGACGTTCGTTATCGACCGCGAGCTGGCGGCGTTCGGGCCGTGGGTCGAGCAACTCATCGCCGAGAGCACCGGCAAGGCGCCACTTGGCAGCTCCGATGGGCGCGGCGTGGGCATCGTGCCGGTCGACGGCGAGCCACTCGCTGCTCCGGCTGCCTACGGCAACGACCGCGTCTTCGTTCGCATCACCCTGGCCGGCTCGGCCGGGCCGGATCCGTCCATCGGCTCGAACGTGGAGATCAGCCTCGCCGCTCTTGCGGCCGCGGGCCATCCGATCATCCGCATCCCGGTCGCGTCGAAGATCGACATCGGCGCCGAGTTCGTGCGCTGGGAAGTGGCCACCGCGCTTTCGGGCATCGTCCTGGGCATCGACCCCTTCGATCAGCCCAATGTGGAAGAGGCCAAGACCAACACCCGGGCCGTCATCGCCGCGTTCGAGAACGGCAAGGGTTCCGACACCGGCAACGACGCCCTCAGCGTCGCCGATGAAGCGGCCCTGACCGCCGCCCTCAAGGACCATCTGACCAGGCTCGTCACCAACGGCTACGCCTCCATTCAGGCCTACATCGCCCAGACGCCGGAGCGAGACGCGGCCCTGAGCCGGGTGCGAACGCTGCTCCGGGACCGAACGCAGCGGGCCACCACGGTGGGCTACGGCCCCCGCTTCCTGCATTCCACCGGCCAGCTCCACAAGGGCGGGGCCCCGATCGGCTGGTTCCTGCAGCTAGTGGCAGAGCATCCGGACGACCGCGAGATCCCGGGCAAGGAGTACACCTTCGGTCAGCTCATCGATGCCCAGGCAATCGGCGACGCTCGGACGATGGAGAACCACAAGCTGCCAGTTCTGAGGCTCAACCTCGGACAGAATCCGGACACCGGCCTGGCCACTCTCGAGCGAGCTCTCGCCGCAGCGCTGAAGGAAGCGTAAGCGCCATGGACCTCGGCTTCATCGGGCTCGGTCGCATGGGCGCCAACATGGTTCGGCGGCTGCTCCAGGAGAAGCACCACGTCATTGCCTACAACCGTACCGCGGAGAAGACCCAGGAGATCATGACGGAGGGCGCAGACGGCGCCTTCACCCTGGCCGAACTCGTCGGCAAGCTGGAGAAGCCACGGGCCGTATGGGTCATGGTTCCCTCCGGCGACGCGACGGAATCGATGATCGCTGAGTTGCTCAAGCTCCTGGAGCCAGGCGACACGATCGTGGACGGCGGCAACTCCAATTTCCACGACTCGGTCCGGCACCACGCCAAGGTTGCCGAGCACGGCGTCAACTTCATCGACGCGGGCGTGTCGGGCGGCATCTGGGGCCTCAAGATCGGCTACTGCTTGATGGTCGGCGGAGAGCCGGAACCGGTGAAGCGCCTGGAACCGATCTTCCGCTCCCTGGCGCCCGAGAACGGCTACCTCCACGCGGGCGGCCCGGGTGCCGGTCACTACGTGAAGATGATCCATAACGGCATCGAGTACGGTCTAATGCAGGCCTATGCCGAGGGCTTCGAGATCCTGCACGCCGCGGACTACAAGCTGGACCTGGCGGCCATCGCGGATCTTTGGATGCACGGCTCCGTGGTGCGATCGTGGCTTCTGGAGTTGACCGTCTCGGCCTTCTCACAGGACCAGGACTTCAACCAATTGCGAGGCTGGGTCGCCGACAGCGGCGAGGGTCGGTGGACGGTTCAGGAGGCGATCGACAAGGATGTCCCGGCGCCCGTTATCACCCTCAGCCTGCTCAACCGGTTCCGCTCTCGCCAGGACGACAGCTACCAGGCCAAGGTCCTGGCGGCCCTACGCAACGAATTCGGCGGCCACGCCGTGAAGACCGAGTAGCGTGAGCCCGGCCCGCGTCCCCGCCCCGCCACCTCCCGCCCGGACCGCCCGCCAGCTGCGGGAGACAGCCGGCACGTCGCGCCGCCGCAAAGCGGACGCCGACATCAACCCCTTGCGCCAGGGGCTGCGGCTGGATCGCGTCCCGGACCCGTGCGCCTTCGTTCTGTTTGGCGCCACCGGAGACCTTGCCCATCGCAAAGTCATCCCAGCCATCTACCAGCTTTGGCGAACGAACCTGCTGCCGGCGGAATTCAGCCTGGTCGCGGTCGCTCGGCGGCCCTACTCGGACGAGACCTTCGCGGCCGAGATTCGCGCCTCGCTGGGAAAGTATTCGCGCGTCCAGCCGATCGACAATGCGGCCTGGGCGGAGCTGGCCAAGCGGATCACGTACCAGCAGCTCGATTTCGACGACGACGGCGGCTTCGACCGCTTGGCGGAGCGCCTGGACGCCCTCGACGAGGAACGCGGCACGGCCGGCAATCGGCTCTTCTACCTGGCCACGCAGCCATCCCAGGTGACCGAGATAGTCCGCCAGATCGGCCGGGTTGGGCTGGACCATGAGATCCGCAATGCGGGCTGGCGCCGTGTCGTCATCGAGAAGCCGTTCGGCCGCGACTACGAATCGGCGCGTCACCTCAATCACGAGGTCAACAAGGTTTTCCACGAGTCGCAGGTCTACCGCATCGACCACTACTTGGGCAAGGAGACGGTCCGCAATCTGATGGTCTTCCGCTTCGGCAACGGCATCTTCGAGCCGGTCTGGAACCGCAGCTATGTGGACCACGTTCAGATCACCGTGGCCGAGTCGATCGGCGTCGAAAGCCGCGGGTCGTTCTACGAAGAAACGGGTGCTAGTCGCGACATCCTTCAGAACCACCTGCTGCAGCTAGTGACGCTCGTGGCCATGGAACCGCCCTCCTCGTTCAACGCCGACGCGCTACGCGACCAGAAGCTCCAGGTCCTGCGGGCCATCACCCCGCCGAATGCAGAGCGGATCCGCCACGACATCGTGCGCGGCCAGTACGGGCCGGGTTGGGTTCAGGGCGAGGAGGCGGAAGGCTATCGCCAGGAGCCCGAGGTGGACCCCGAGTCGGAGACCGAGACCTACGTCGCCGGCCGATTCACCATCGACGATTGGCGTTGGAGCGGTGTCCCGTTCTACCTGCGCGCCGGCAAGCGGCTGCCAAAGCGGGCCACGGAGATCGCCGTCCAATTCAAGGAAGTGCCGCTGCCGCTCTTCCGCGAGTCCAGCGGCGACCCCGCCCCGAACGTTCTGGCAATGCGAATCCAGCCGGATGAGGGGATCATGCTCCGCTTCGCGGCCAAGGTCCCCGGCCTGGGCCTGGACGTGCGGACCGTGAATATGGACTTCGACTACGGGACGTCGTTCGCGGTTGACTCGCCCGACGCGTACGAGACGCTGATCCTGGACGGTCTGCTGGGCGACGCCTCGCTCTTCACCCGAGCCGACGAAGTCGAGGCGGCCTGGTCGGTGGTGACTCCCATGATCGAAGGCTGGGCGGCGATGCCGGCCCCGCACTTTCCCAACTACGCCGCTGGAGCGTGGGGCCCGGACGCGGCAGATGAACTGATGGCACGGGACGGCAGACGGTGGCGCAGGATTTGAGATCCGCTCCTGTGGCGCATTCGGTGCCCGAAATCGAACGGGCGCTGACTCGGCTATGGGCGCGCGCGGCGGAGCGGAGGGCAGCCTCCACGCGCGAGCTTGGAGCCGCGGCCGAGACGGAGCCCCAGAGCGAAGCTCTGACCGAGGCTCAGACCGAGGCCGAGGAAACCCGCGAAGGCGAGCGTCACGTCGCCGCCCGCTCCAGCGTGCTGAATCTCGTCGTGGTCGCGGGTCATCAGGAAGTCGCCCAGCGCTGCGCCGCCACGATTGCGGCGATCGCCGGCCGCCACCCGTCGCGATCGCTGATCCTGTCTGCCCTGGACGTGGACGGCCCGGCGGGCATCGAGGCGCGGATCGAGGCCATCTCCGTTGCCACTGCGTCCGGGACGTCCGGGACCGGGGCGGAGACCATCCACGTCACCGCCCGCGGCGAGACCGGCAGACACCTGGCGTCGATCATCGTTCCGCTCCTGGTCCACGACCTGCCCGTGGCTATGTGGTGGCCTCATAACCCCGACTTCCATTCAAGGCGTGCCGACCGGCTCCTGCCGATCGCCGACCGTCTGATCGTCGACGGCTCGTCCTGGTCGGGCGACGGGCTGGACCGACTGGCGGCCATGGCCCGGGTGGCGGCGAGCCAAGGTCTTGTCGTGGCGGACTTCTCGCTGCTCCGCCAGGCGCGCTGGCGCGAGGCGCTGGCCTCCGTCTACGACCTACCGGACCTTCGGCCGCATCTCCGCGCCGTCCGATCGATCACCGTGGAATTTGCCGCCGCCCGGCCCGACGACCCGTCCGGACTGACAAACGTCGTCCGGCCGGTCTATCACGTGGCCTGGCTAGCATCCCGGCTGGGCATGAGCGTGATTTCGCCGCTGAAGCGCCAGCCCGACGGCCGCCGCATCGCCGCTCTTCGCCAGCGCGACCACGCCGTGGCCGTCGAACTACGGCCGGCAACCTCAGCCCTCGGTGAGGGCTCCACTGTCCGCGTGACGATCGTCTCTCGGCTGCGCGGAGCCGAGCTGATCGGAGTTGTGGAGGCCGGCGACTGCACTGTGGAGGTCGTCGTCCGAGACCAGGGTCGGGCTCGCGTCCGGCGCACCTACCTGGCTCCACGGCTCAACGATTTGGACCTTCTCGAACGAGCGGTAGAAGATACGGCGGCCGATCCGGTCTCTGCGGCAGCTCTGGCGATGGCCGGCCACCTCATCGCCGCGGAACCGACCCCGCACGAAACTGTGGACAAGCGCAGGAGCGACGAAAATGACTGAGCAGGAACCGGACCTTGCCCCCGCGCAAAGTCGGCTGGTCGGAACCGGTACAACGGGCATCCCGACTCCCAATCGGGGCGAACCCGACCTGTGCGTCGTGGCGGATCCGGATGCTGCAGCGGTGGAGGCGGCGAATCGAATCGCCGACGCCCTGATCGTGGCGGTCGAGCGGCGCGGTCGAGCCGATTTCTGCACCACGGGCGGCAATACGCCCATCCCGATATATCGCCTGCTCGCCGTTTCGCCGCTGTCCGACCGGGTCCCATGGCAGCAGGTCCACGTCTGGTGGGGCGACGACCGGTTCGTCCCGCGCGACCATCCCCAGTCCAACGTGGCCTCCCTGGACGATGTCCTACTGGGCAACGGCGAGGGCGCGCGCGGCGGCGTGCCGCTGCCGACGGGCAACATCCACCCCTTCCCTACCGACCGGGCCCTGGCGGAGCTCCATGACACCGCCTGGTGCGCGGCGCGATATGGGGAGGAGATGGCCGCGCAACTGCCGCTTGCGGAGGGCCACTGGCCGGTCTTCGACCTGATCCTGATCGGCGTCGGCGACGACGGTCACTGCCTCTCCTGCTTCCCTTACAGCCCCGCTCTGAAAAGCCTGGACTGGACTATGGGCATTCCCGCGCCGTCGCACATCGAGCCGCACCTGCCGCGCGTGACGCTCAACCCGCGCTTGCTGGAAGCGGCGCCAACACTGGTGGCGACGTGGGGCGCCGGCAAGGCGGAAGCCCTGGGCCACGTCTTTGGCGATGTGCGCGACGACGCCCGCTGGCCGGTTCAGCGGACGCGCCGCCTGGGCGCGGCCTGGATTGTGGACGAGGCCGCGGCGGCCAACATTCCCGGCGGTCTCCGGGGATAGCGCCTAACCCACGGTCTACGTGCCGCGCGCGCTGCCGGCTACAAGCGACAAGGCGGCCACGAACAGGAAGATTGCCGGCGCGCCGAACCTCAATCCCCACAGCACGATCCGCGATTTACGAGAGAGACGCAGAGGCTGGAGTTCCTTGGATGCAAGCGCCAGCGTCCCTCTGAAATCCCCGCCGTTTCGATAATCGGCGAAGGCTGACGTCATCGCCAGCCGCGCGGACCAATAGCGGCGGTCATCCGGATCGGTAAGCTCGCCTACCGCCGCCACGAACGCGGCCCGGTCGAAAGCGCCCGTCTCCATGGTGTCGGCCATCGCCCGAGCATATTGCCCGACCAGCGGCTTCATCTGGGGCACGAGGTCCCTGGCCTCGCCGTATCGTTGGGCGGAGATCAGTTCGAGTGCTCGCTCCCCAACCGTCCGGGCGCCGACATGATCGGGATCG
>JANYJG010000016.1 GCA_025358515.1 Chloroflexota bacterium | reverse complement strand
GCGGACTTTGAGGATCCCGGTATGCAAGGACTTGAAGCTGAAGGGCCAACACCGCACTCCTGAAGCCAGGAGCCGCCGGGGAAGCTGGAAGACCGGAGAGCAACTCGGCGGCTCGGGCCAAATCGCCGCGAACCATCGCGATGCGTGCGTCGACCTGCCGGATATACGGGTTCTGGGCCAAGCCTCGGTTTCTCCCAACGAGGTTTGCGAGAATCGGGACAGCCTTTGCTGGGTCGCCGTACATGGCGTGGAGCTCCGCGATTTCGGCAAGGGTAGCCGGCTCAACCCAACCATTTTCCTGCGTAAGGGCGGCCTCCACATGACAGCTCCAGTCGGCCAACTGATCCACGTGGGCGATTGCACGAGCTGCATTAACGTGCGCAGCAGCCAGGTCAGCGCAATCTCCGGCCGTTTCGAGGATGCGGAGGGACTCGATCCCTGCATACGCGGCGGCGGCGTGGTTGCCACGGACGACCTCCGCTAGTGTCAGGTTGTTGAGGCTGATCCCTTCATGCCGAGGGTGCTTGCGGTCGTGGCTCAACTTGGCGGCTCCAACAAGGGCGTTGCACAACAAGTCGAGGCTGCCCGAGTCAGACGCCTGCCATAGTAGGTCCCCACAGGTGGCAAACGCAGCCAGCTCTGGATCGCCGCAGCCGATCAGCTGATCACGCCCCAGCGAATGGGTCGAGAGATCCCCCGCCATCAGCCCAAGACTCATTAAGGTGAGGGCGCTCAGGCTGGCCAAGACAGGATCGTGCGGGAGGGTGGCGCTCAGCGCGGCAGCCACTTCAGCGACTTGAACTGCTTCGTCGTGCCGCCCGGTCGACGCCAGTCCGCGGGCGCGGAGGATTTCGAACCAGGGGTTGGGGCTTGGGTCCGGGTAGCGGGTGATCAGGTCCTCGGCGGCGGCGAGGTCGCCGGTGGCGACGATCGCGGGCACGGCAGTGCCGACGACGCGGCGAACCTCGTCGCCGTCGCCGGCGGCGGCCCAATGGCGTGATGCAAGGCGCCATGAGCTGAGCTCGAGGCTCGTGGCCAGTCGGCGGTGGAGGTCGGCGACCCCGCCATCGCCCAACTCGGCCGCGAGATGTGAAAGTAAGAATTCGCGGACGAGGGGATGGGGGCGCCACGACCCGTTCGCACCGTTCGACTTCGAAAGGAGCCCCATTCGCTGGGCCTCAACCAGGAGGCGTCTGGCGTCGGCCGGCGCAATCTCGCCGGCCACGCTGGCAATGTCCGGCTCAGCCTCGTCCAGGAGCGCCACACGCATCAGGAATCCGCGCAACTCTAGGGTCAGGTCACCGACTACTTCCTCGGCGAGGTAGTCGTAAAGGTCGCCCTCTGCGCCGCTCAAGGATCGGATGAACGCCCGAACCTGCGGTATGGGCCGGCCCTCGACGGCTGTCTTGACCAACTGCAGCGAAGCGGCCCAGCCCTCCGTTCGGACTTGGAGGTCGTGGAGTATTTCCGCATCGAGCGGTTGGTTGGATTGGCAGAACAGCCGCTCCGTTTCCGCTTCGTCGAACCTAAGGTCCTCGCGGCCGAGCTCGGCCATCTGACCTCGCGATCTGAGCGCCGCGATCGACAGGGATGGCATCCGCCGGCTGATGAAGATCAAGGCCAGCTGGGCCGGCGCCCGTTCGATCAGACGTTCGACTAGCGCCCTGATCGAAGGGACTGACTCGGCCAAGTGGAAGTCATCGAAAACGATGGCGGAAGGGACTTCTCCCAGGGATTCAATCTCGGAAAATAGTGCGTCGCTGACTTGGGCCGGGTACGTCGGTTCCAATGCCGGCTCGGCCAGCAGCGCGGCCGACCGAGGCAGCAATTTCGGGTCCACCGCCTGGCACGATGCGACAAGGTAGCGAAGGAATACGAGGCCGTCCGTATCGTCTTCATCCAGGCGGTACCAGAAGCTCCGAATGCGTGACTTCCCGACGAAATCCGCCACAAGCGTCGTCTTGCCCATGCCGGCTTCCGCAATCACGAAGATGGCGCGACGACGGACTCTTGCCTGAAGCCAATCCAGGAGGCGGTCGCGCTGAACCGTCTCGTCCGGTAGAAGCGGCCGTTGGACCTTGCCGATACGCAGCGGGAAGCACGGCTTGACCCGGAAGATCTCTTCAGCTAGACGGTCGCCAACCTCGGGTTCGACGGACACCCGGACCTCCTCCCAGCCCGGCTGACTGCTCCTACCGGGCGGCCCGTAGGATAAGAAGTCGAATTGTCGGGTGTCAATCGGGTTAGCGGCTGATCCGTGCATAGGGGCGATGATGGCCGCCCTCGATCACCTGCCGCTTAGCTGCGGTCGCCTTCAGTTGGGCGGCCGCGACAATCCCGCCGTGGGTCGCTAGGACTCGTATTCGAACGAGAGCTTGAGTTGGACGCGGTATTCCACTATCTCGCCGCCTTCGACCCGGGCGGTCGACTGAACGACCTCCACCGTCCGTATGTTCCGGACCGTCTTAGCTGCGATTGCCACGGCCTGCCGGGCCGCATCGCTCCACGAGTGCGAACTCGTACCGACCATCTCACGGACGAGGAATACGCCCATCGGGATCCTCCTTGACGGCGGTCAGGGCCGCCCGTTTGGCTAATTCTACGAGAGCCGGTGCCATGCAGCTGGTGAGAACGAGGGCCTATACGGCTGCGGCGTAACGTTCCGCGGCGTAGCTCACGAAGCGCGTCTGGCTCTTACGGAACCACAGTTTGACCTCGCCCGTTGGCCCGTTGCGGTGCTTGGCCAGGCGCAGGTTGATTACCTCGCCGTCCGCGCTGTCGTCCTCGCCGGCCTTCTCCTTCTCTCGCCACAGGAACAGGACCAAGTCCGCGTCCTGCTCGATGGCGCCGGATTCGCGTAGGTCCGACAAGCGCGGCTCACGCGACTCGCGCATCTCCGGTTGGCGAGACAGCTGGGAGAGGGCGATAACCGGCACCTTCAACTCACGGGCGAGACCCTTGAGCCCGCGGCTAATCTCCGACACTTCCTGGACGCGGTTGGAGTCGCGGCTGTTCGATGTGGCCTGCATCAACTGCAGGTAATCCACCACGATCAGGTCCAGGCCTCGCTCCGCCTGAAGTCGGCGAGCCTTGGTGCGCAGTTCCATGGCGCTGATATTGGGCGTGTCGTCGATGAAGATCGGCGCGTCCGAGAGTGCCTGCAAGGCCGGGGCAATGCGCGCGAAATCCAACTCCTCCAGGAAGCCGGAGCGAAGACGCTGCGAATCGATGTTGGCGACGCTTGAGAGGAGGCGCAGGACCAACTGCTCCTTACTCATTTCGAGGCTGAAGACGCCGACCGTCTTGCCCTCGCGAACGGCTGCATGCTCGGCCACGTTGAGCGCCAGGCTGGTCTTGCCGACGCTGGGCCGGGCGGCCAGGATGACAAGGTCGCTCGGCTGGAAGCCTGTGGTCAACTGATCCAGGTCCGAGAAGCCGGACGGAATGCCTACGATCTCGCCGCGATGGGCGTGGAGGTAATCGAGCCGATCGTAGGCGTCATGGAGAAGCGTTCGAAGGGGGCTGAACCCGTCATTCGATCGATGCTGGCTGACGGCGAAGAGTTCCGCCTCCGAACGATCGATCGACTCCTGGATGTCCTGGCCGTCCTCGTAGCCGATGGCCGCGATCTTGCCGGCGGCCTGGATGAGCCGCCGTAGAACGGCCTTGCGCTCCACGATGCGTCCGTATTGGGCGACGTGGACCGCCGTCGGCGTGTCGTTCCCGAGGGTGGAGAGGTAGCCGGCGCCGCCGACCGCCTCCAGCTCGCTGGCGCGCTCAAGCGCCTCCGCGACTGTGACCACGTCAATGGGCTCGCGGTGCTCGAACAACTCAAGCATGACGGCGAAGATGCGACCGTGGGCCTGGCGGTAGAAGTCCTCGGGGTGCAGGAAGTCTGCGACCTCAATGATCGCGTCGCGATCGATCAGGATCGAGCCGAGCACGGCCTGCTCGGAGTCCAGATTCTGGGGCGGAAGTCGATCGATCACGGGCGGCGGCCCTCTGGCGGAAACGACGTATGCAAGGGTGCCCGAAGCAGCGCCCGGCGAATGGTCCAATCCGCATCGCGGGCGGGTATCTCATCCACGAAATCGAGGTGACTGTGGACCGATTGTTGACGAAATCGTGGACTAAGCTGCCCCGCCGCGCTCCATTACGAGCATCCGCCTCCTGCGCCGCTAGTCCAGGCGGCGAATGACGCCGATCAGCTTGCCCTGGATCCGGACATCGTTGTAAAACATGGGCGGGTATTCAGAGTTGGCCGGCTGAAGGCGTATGCGTCCCGCCTCCTTGAAGAAGCGCTTCAGAGTGACGGCGTTCTCTTCCACCTGGGCCACGACAATGTCCCCGTCTCGGGCGGTCTGTTGCGGCCGAATAAGTACGAAGTCCCCGTCCTGGATATGGGCATCGATCATCGAATCGCCCCGCACCCGCAGGACGTATGCATCACCGCTTGGGGCAAGCATGTCCGGCACGGCCAGACTCTCCGACGCGTCCTGGTAGGCCTCGATAGGCCCGCCGGCCGCGATCTCGCCAACGATGGGCAGGACGTGCGCCTCCGCGGCCACCGACTGCGGCATCAGTTCCGCGGATAGCCCGAGTCGAAGCGCGGCCGTGGGCGTGAGTCGGATGGCGCGCGACTGTGCCGCTCCGCGCTCCAGATAGCCCTCTCGCTCCAGCACTTGCAGGTGATGGTGGACGGCAGAAGTGGAAGCCAGATCCACGGCGGCAGCGATCTCACGCACAGAGGGCGGATAACCGCGTGACCGGAGAGTGGCCGCGATGAAGTCCAGGATCTTCCGTTTTCGATCGGCGTCGTGCTTAGTCACCGGCGCCTCCTTTCCCAATTCGGAGCGTACAGAACACCCGTTCGATTGTCAAGGTGCCCCGACGCCAGTGAAGAACTCGGCCTTGAACCGGCGCAGCCCGTCCGCGTCGCCGCGGCCCAGAGTCCCGGTCATGCGCCGGCCTTCGCGTCGCGGCGGCCGACGGCCATCAGCAGGCCCTCGATGATTGCCTCGGGGCGCGGCGGGCAGCCCGAGACGAAGACGTCCACAGGGAGCGTCCCGCCGATCCCGTTGCCCGTGACTGGGGAGCCGGCGAAGACCCCGCCGCTGATGGCGCACGCGCCGACCGCAACCACGAGCCGCGGTTCCGGCATGGCGTCATAAGTGCGCCGCGCGGCCTCCGCCAGATTGCTCGTCATGACGCCGGTCACGAGCAGCAGATCCGCGTGGCGCGGCGAGGCGACAAAGTCGATCCCGAGACGCTGGATGTCGTAGTAGGAGTTCAGGAGCGCCGCGATCTCCCAGTCGCAGCCATTGCACGAACCCGCGTCCAGATGGCGGACGTGCAGCGAGCGTCCGACTCGGCCGGCTATCGGCGTTCGCAGGTAAGCGGCTTCGTTGTCGGAGGTGGCCGCGATTCGGGAGGCGGCCGCGGTTCCCAGCGATCGGCGCTCGATCAGGGCATCGCGCTCGCGGCTCGCCAGCTCGACGCGCGATCCGATTCGAATGGCATCGTTCGGGCAGGCCAGGGCGCAGGCATTGCAGAAGATGCACTTACCGGCATCGATCGACCAGCTCGACTCCGACAGCTCGATCGCCCCGGTTGGGCAGACGGCCACGCAGGCGGCGTCGCCGTTGCAGCGATTGGCGTCGAGTTCCGGCAGGCCGTGGGTCGCCGGCTGGAGCAGCGGCGCGGCCCCGGGGTATTGCGACGTGGCAACCGGAACGAGTAGCGGGGCGAGCAGGCGGCGGACGACATCGAGTGGCATGGTCAGCGATCCGTACAGGCGTAGCAGAGCTCGAAGCTCTTGTTGATGAGCGGGAAGTCGGGCACCAGGTTGCCGGGCACCGCCGCGGCCACGACCGGCCAGTTGGCGAAGGACGCAGATCGCAGGTGCAGCCGCTGAACGGTTCCGCGCGGGCCGGCCATCAGCCACACCCACGACGCGCCCCTGGGCCCCTCGGCGCCCGCGACCGTGGACGCGCCGGAGTGGGCGGCTCGGGTCAGGGGCACGCGCCCGGGGCCGCCCGGCAGGCGAGCGGCGATTTCCCGGATCAGCCCGGCCGAAACCACCGCTTCCCGGGCTCGAATGTGGAAGCGCGCCGCTACGTCTCCGGTCGCGGCGCTGATGAGCGGCAGATCCAGCCCCTCGTAGCCCGGTGCCGGTCGGTCGATACGCAGGTCGAAGGGCAGACCGCTGGCTCGCGCCGCCACTCCCAGCGCTCCGAGGCGCCGCGCGTCCTCCGTGCGGACGATGCCGGTTCCGTGGAGTCGGGTCATGAAGCTCTCCGATCGGACCAGGGCGCGGACGATGCCGCGTACCTCGTGGTCGACGTCCTTGACCGCGGCGCCTAGCCCAGCCAGGGCGCTCTCGTCCAGGTCGAGGCGAAGGCCGCCCGGAGCGACGATGCCGGTCAGGTAGCGGTGCCCGGTCAGAGACTCGTTGAGGCGCAGCAGCCGCTCCTTCTGCCAGCCCAGCCGCGACGTCCCGAAGTTGAACCCGACCCCCGCGCACATGTTGCCGAGATCGCCGACGTGGTTGTAGAGCCGTTCCATCTCGGCCAGCAGGACGCGAGCCAGCTGCGCCCGCGCCGGTACGTCAGTTTCGGTCAGACGTTCCACGGCGCGACTGTAGGCGGTGGCATGGGTCACGGTGCAGACCCCGCAAGCCCGCTCCACGATCGGCAGGGCAGCATCCCAGGAGCGGCCCTCCGCGAGACTTTCCAGGCCGCGATGGGCGTAGAAGAGCCGCGCGTCCAGGTGCAGCACCGACTCGCCCACGGCCGAGAAGCGGAAGTGGCCGGGCTCGATAATTCCGGCGTGGATCGGCCCGACCGGCAGCTGATAGACGCCTTCGCCGTGGGCGACGAACGGCTTGAAGCGGGCCGCCGATGGGGAGGTGGCCGTGGCGGGTGCGGTCGCCGCGGGCGGCTTGTGGTGGACTAGTGGCCGCGGGTCGGGGTGGCCCGTCGGGACGATGCCGAAGAGGTCGCGAGCCTCTCGCTCGTCCCATTGGGCGGCGGGAATGAGCGTCGTGAGAGTCGGGAAGGCCGCTCCGCTGCCCTCGGCTTCGCCGCCGGCCTCGGCCCTGCCGCCGGCCTCGGCCCTGCCGCCGGCCTCGGCCCTGCCGCCGGCCTCGGCCCTGCCGCCGGCCTCGGCCCTGCCGCCGCCAGGAAATTCGGCGCGCAGCCTGACGATCGGACCGCCGGGCAGTGCCATTACTTCCTCGACCGCCGGTCCGCCCTCCAGTCGCGTCCGGCCCATGTCCATTCCCAGCAGCATGATGTGGCGGGCGTCCAGACTCTGCAGGACTTCCACTGCGGGCCCGAGTTCCGCAGCCGAAACGGCGATCTGGAGGTCGTCCGGCGGGCCGTCCGCGACGACAGATCGGCCCAGGCGCGCGGCCAGCGCCGAGTGAATCGATCGCGGGTCGGGCGACATGTCAGCCACCGGTCACCCCCAAAACGGCTCGCACAGCATCCAACGCCGAGGCGACCGGCCCGGGCGTCCACAGTCCGGCCGCGGCTACGAGGACGAGCGGCGCGGCCAGTCGGATCGCCATGCCCCGACCCCCGCGGGCGACGTAACCGAGTTCCACGTCCCGTCCGCGATGGCCCCACATCAACCGCGTCCCGTGGAAGGCGAGCGCGGCGAACGCCAGGGCCAGCAGAACCGCCGCGATGGCTGCCGCGAGCACGTGCCCGGTCACCGCTCCGCCCACCACGATCGCGAATTCCGTGGCAAAGATCCCCGACGGCGGAAGTCCGCCGAGCAGGAGTATCCCGCTGCCCAACACTCCGCCGGCAACCGGCGCACCCGTCAGCGTCCCGCGGATGGCAGACAGGCGACGGCTGCCGTACTGCTGCACCAGCTCACCGGCGGACAGGAAGAGCGTGGCTTTGGTCAGGGCGTGGAGGCCCATGTGTAGGACTACGCCCAGCAGTGCCAGCGGTCCGCCAAACCCGATTCCAAGCGCGAGCAAACCCATGTGTTCGATGCTCGAATAGGCGAGCAGCCGTTTTAGATCCTCCTGCCGGATCATGAATGGCAGCGCGACCGCAAGGCTCAGCAGGCCAAAGGCGATAAGCAGGTTCGATGAGAAATCCGAGCCGAGGCCGCCCACGGCGACCAGGTGGAACCGCACCAGGGCATACAGCGCGGCCGTGATCGAGACGCCGGAGAGCAGTGCGCTGATCGGGCTCGGTGCCTGGCTGTGGGCGTCGGGAAGCCAGGTATGGAAGGGCACCAGGCCGATCTTTGTGCCGTAGCCGGCCAGGGCGAAGACGAAGGCCAGCCGCAGCAAGCTCGGGTTGAGGCTGGGGGCGATGGAGATGAGCCGCGTCCAGTTCATCGCGTCGGAACTCTGGCCCAGGACATGGACGGACGAGGCGTAAATCAGCAGCGTGCCGAGCAGCGCGAACCCGACTCCAACGGTGCCCAGAATCAGGTACTTCCAGGCGGCTTCGATAGCGTCGGGGGTGCGGGTGATCCCGACCAGGAGCGCCGAGACGACCGTAGTGGCCTCTATGGCGACCCACAGCAAACCCAGATTGTCGAGGAGCGGGATGGCCGCAAGACTGACCACGAACCACAGCAGCAGGGCGTAGTAGCGCCCTTCCACTCGGGCCAGGAGTGCGCCGCTCTCCACTTCGTGGCGGATGTAGCGGGGCGAGGCGGCCATCGCCAGGGCCGCGACCGTTGACGTTAGGCCGAGCAAGTACGCGCCGAAGGCATCGATGACGACGATGCCGTCGAAGACGACTACTCGCCCGTTCACCAGCCGACTACCGATCACCGGCCAGCCCGCCAGCACGGAAACCGCGAGAACCAGGCCGGCGATAACCGCCAGGCTCATCGCCACGGCGGCGACAAGCTCGGCCATGCGGCCTTGTGTGCGCCAGGCCAACAGGCCGCCGATCGTCGGTGGCAGCAGAACGCAGGCGACGAGCAGTTCGTTCATCCGCGCAGGTTCCGCAGGTTGTCGGTGGAGAGTGAGCCGTGCGTCCTGAGCATTCGGCGGGTGTAGACCCAGATGACCGTCGTCGCCATGAGGAGGTCGAAGGCGACGCCGAGCTCGATTACGAGCGGCATGCCGTAGGTCAGGCTGAAGGCGATCAGCGAGATGCCGTTCTCGAACACGAGCAGACCAACCACGATGGAAAGCCCCTTGCGTCGGGTCATTGCGACAAGCAGGCCGGTCAGGACTTCCGCGACGGCGACGGGCAGGACTCGCGGCGCATCCAGCGAACCGCCGAGGGCATGGCTGATGACGGAACCGTCGATCGTGACGGCCGTCGCAAACACGATGACGATGGCTACCACTAGTGATGACCGCGGCCCCAGATACGGGCTGCGTTCCGTGCGAACGGGGCTCTGGCGCAGGATCCAGCCCAGGATGAGCGGCACCGCCACGCCCCGAGAGGCGAAGGTCAGGACGCCGCCGATCAGCAGATGGGGCGATCCCGTGGCGACGCCCACGCCGATGGCCGCAACGGAAAGTAGAACCGCCTGAGCTGCCACCAGCCAGATCGCCCGGCCGATGGAGCGGGTGCCCGCGATCAGGAGTCCGCCCAGGACTATGCCCGCGGAGCAGGCGTCGAGCAGGCGAGCGGCTGAAGACGCGTCGAAGTTCATCACGCCAGCAATATCCGCGCAGCGATGCCCGTCAGCCCGAGCAGCGAGGCCATGCCCAGCAGATCCGGCAAGGCCAGCAGGCGCATCTTGGCGACCGAGGCGTCCAGCAGTGCCAGTGCCTGCCCGACGACCAGTAGCTTAACCAAGCCCACGGCGGTGCCGAGCAGAATCGGTCCGGGGGCAAGGTCAGTGGCGGCGCCGAACGGCAGGAAGACCGCCGCGAATAGCGCACCCAGCAGAACCAGCTTCATCTCCGAGGCGAAGATGAGCGTGGCCAGCGATCGGCCCGAAGACTCCAGCAGCATGCCCTCGTGGATCATGGTCAGTTCCAGATGCGAGTCGGGGTTGTCCACCGGATAGTGCCCGGTTTCTGCCACGACCACGATCCCGAAGGCCGCGGCGGCGAGCATGTGCGGCGGCTCGAACAGACCGACACCGCGCCCAATTCCGAAGGCGCTGATACCGCCGAGATCCGTCGTGCCGGCCGCGAGCGCCACCCCGGCCAGGGCCAGGACTAGGCCCGGCTCGACGAGCGCGGAAATGGAGACGTCGCGGCTGCTGCCCATGGCGCCGAAGGCGCTGCCGGCGTCCAGCGCCGCAAGGGCCAGGGCGAACCGAGCCGCGGCCATGAACCCGACCACGACGAACAGGTCGCCCCAGCCGGCGAGCGGCGCGCGGGCCGTGGCAAACGGAACGAGGAGGCTCGCCACCACGATGAGTGACAGCACAACGACCGGGGCGTGGCGAGAGACCGCACCGGAGGCGCTGCTCTCGAGCGGCGCCTTGCCCCACCACTTGGCGAGATCCCGGTAGGGCTGGAGGAGCCCCGGCCCGCGGCGGCCCTGAAGGCGGGCCTTGGTGCGTTTGATGGTTGCCGCCAGGAACGGCGCGAAGGCCAGGAACGTGGCCAGTTGGATGACCGCCAGCACGAGGCTCGTTGCTGCCGCGGTCAGGGTCGAGTTCATATCCGGCGTCATCGCGCCCACCACAGCAGCACCAGGACGGCGACGACGATGTAGGCGATGTACAGCTGAATTGCGCCGCCCTGCAGTCGCCGGGCGAAGTCGGCCAACCGAAGGCTCAATTCGTGGGCCGGCCGGAAGAGGCGGTCCTCCAAGATCAGGGTGACCTCACTGCGGTACCGAATCGACTTGGGGAAAGCGGTGCCGGCGTGGTACTCCACCCGGACCTCGCGCTCGGGACGCAGGATCCGGTGGAAGAACAGGCGAATGGGCTTGGAATAGCTGGTGGCTGTGTACTGGAAAACCGGTTCGGGCGCGATGCCGCAGGTCCAAGTGTCGACCCGGCGGGCGGCCTTGCGAGACCTGGAAACTAGGAACGCCAGGCCCCCAACGGCGACCACGACGAGCAGACTCAAAGCAAAAGCCGCGTACGTGGCGGTTTCCCCGGACCGGGGAGCGGCAGTCACGGCCGCCATGGTGGCAGGGGTGGCAATCGTGCCCAGAGTCGCGTGCGAAACGGCGGTCAGGTTGGCGATCACCGGCCCGGCGCCAACACCAAGGGCGACGCATGCCACCGCCAGGCATGCCATCGCGGCCTGGGCCGGCCGGGCCGTTTCGTGGGCCCCTGAAGCTGCGGCGCTGCGCGGCAGCCCCAGGAAGGTCACGCCCGTGGCCTTGACGAAGCAAGCGACCGCGAGGGCTGCGGTGAGAGCCAGCGCTCCGATGGCTGCGGCAATCAGGAGGCGCACCAGCGGCGGAACCGCGCCGGCGCCGACCGCCCCGAACAACCCCTGGAAGACGAGCCACTCACTGGCGAAGCCGTTGAAGGGGGGCAGGCCGCTGATGGAAGCCGCACCGATTCCGAACGCGAGCGCCGTTACCGGCATGGCTCGGGCCAGACCGCCAAGTCGGTTCAGGTCGCGCAATCCAGTGGCGTGGAGGACCGAACCCGCGCCCAGGAAGAGGAGCGTCTTGAAGACGGCGTGATTGATGGTGTGGAACAGGACGGCGGCAAGAGCCAGCGCCGCCAGCTCGGAAGCTCCATGGGCCGCCAGCAAAAGGGCGCTCCCCAGGCCGAGCAGGATGATGCCGACGTTCTCGATGCTGTGATATGCCAGCAGCCGCTTCAGGTCGTGCTGCATCAGGGCATACAACACGCCCAGGACGGCCGAGATGGCGCCGACCGCAAGGATCGTCACGCCCCACCAGTCCGGCCCGCCGCCCAGAACGCCGATGGCGATGCGGATCAGGCCGTAGATGCCGGCCTTGATCATGATCCCCGACATGACCGCCGAAATGTGAGACGGCGCCACGGGGTGGGCTCGAGGCAGCCAGGAATGGAGCGGTATCGCGCCGGCCTTTGTCCCGAACCCGATCAACACCAGGACGAAGACGGCGTCGCGGGCTACCGGGGCCAGTCCAGGCGCGGCCGCCCGCCACGCTTCGAAGTCCAGGGAGCCGCCGCTTGCGCCGGCCAGAATGGCGAAGGCAACAACGAGCGCGGCGGTCGCGACATGTGTCATCGCCAAATAGAGGAAACCCGCAGAGGCGACGGATCGGCTGGGGCGCAGGCCAACCACCAGCAGCGCAGAAAGCAGAGCCATCGCTTCCCAGGCCAGCAGGAACGCGAAGGCGTTGCTAGCGCCCAGGACCAGCACGATGCTCCCGAGGAAGAGCGGGTAGGCGGCGCCTTCCAGGCGGGACCGAGGCTTAGTGCCCACGATGGACAGCGAAGCCGCGCCGGCGGACAGCCCGAACGCCAGCAGAAGTGCCCCGCTCAAACCGTCGTAACGGAGCGCGATCGGCACAAACCCGAGGACCTGGCCTGCGCCCGCCGTGAACGTGGAGCCGCCGGCCATCAGGGCCACGCCGAAGAGCCCGGCAGAGACGGCGCCAACGGCCGATAACAACGGCGACAGCCGCTCAGTCCTTCCGAAGCATGCGGCCACGGCAGCCAATGCCAGCGGGATTACCGTGGCGGCGAAGAGGGCAAAGGCCGCGTCGATGCGGTCGAAGGATGGGATCAAGACGCACGCACCTGGAGTGTCGGTCAGCGCCGACGGTCCCGGCGGGCTGGCTTGCCAGTCTATCTCGTAGGAACCGAGGACGCGAAGCCGGCGGAGGTTCAACTGAGCGTTTCGTTGCGCGTGTCGAGCTATTGTGCCGCCGAGCCGATTCTGGAAAGGATCGGCAGAACCGCAAGCCTGGGCGAGACGCATCCAAATCGATCGACGCAGATGTCGTCGACGCCATACCAAGCCCAGGTGTCCCGATGATCTCGTTCAAGAAGCTCGCCTTGCCGGTGATGGCCGCAATACTCGTGGCCGGTTGTGCCGCTTCCGCGACAACGCCGCCCACCGCCACGAACCCTCCCGTTGCCGCGACTGATACCCCCGTCGTCGCGTCGTCCGCGCCGAGCGCTCCCGTCGCCAGCGCTTCCACCGTCGCAAACTCCTCCACCACCGTGGAAGCTAAGACAGCCGGCAGTGCCGGAACCGTCCTGGTCGCCGGGGCAACCGGCATGACCGTTTACACGTTCACGAATGACGTTGCGAATAATGGGAAGAGTGCCTGCTCGGGCGGCTGCCTGACCAAGTGGCCGGCCCTGACAGTTCCTGCCGGGACCACGCCAAGTGCTGGTGCCGGAGTCTCCGGCAAGCTGGGGACCATCACTCGAGCCGACGATGGAACTCTCCAGGTCACTTACAACGGACTGCCGCTCTACTACTACGCGGGCGACTCGGTTCCCGGTGACACAAAGGGCAGTTACCCGAACTGGAACCTCATAAAGCCATAGACACGCGGCTCCTGCTAGACTCTCCATTCCCCGGAGCGGGCCAGCGATTTGGGCTGCCCGGCGCCAGGCCTACGATGGCCCCAGAATGACGAGGTCCAGTCACATCGCTCCCAAGAGCCGCCGCGGTCACCGCAAGGGCGGGCTTCTGCGCGCACTCAAGTGGCTCGCGTTCCTGCCGGTCGCCAGCCGTGTGCCGACCTACGCGCGCCTCATCTGGGCCCTCTCAATTGACGATCGAGTCCCCGCCGCTCGCAAGGCGATCCTCGTCGGAGCCGCCGGGTACCTCCTGGTGGGTCGAGACTTGATCCCCGACGAAATCCCAGTGCTGGGCGGGCTGGACGACCTGGCCGTCGTCATCCTTGCTGTGGAACTCTTCCTCGACGGTATCTCAGACGACATCCTCGAAGAAAAACTGGACGAGTTGGCCATAGACCGCGATGCTTTCAGGCGCGACATGCAACAGGTCCGCCGCCTCACTCCCGCCCCGTTGCGGCGGATCATTCGCCGACTGCCGGAAGCAATCGACTCGGCGGCTCGGCTAGTCACTGAAGCCAGAATCGGACCACGTGTTCGATCCTGGGTCACCGACGCTCGGCCAAGCCGACCGCCTAAGGAGGAATCGTTCGCGTGAAGGTCATCCTTACCGCCGACGTCGACAAGCTCGGCAAGAGCGGCGAGATGAAGGATGTCGCCGAAGGCTATGCCCGGAACTTCCTGATTCCCAGAAAAGTTGCCGTGCCGGCCGCCGGCGGCGCTTACCGCGCTTGGCAGCATGACATTGCCAGTCGCGAAGACAAGCGCAAGCGCGAGCGCGAAGACGCCGAAATCGCGGCGACCCGAATCGGCAGCACGACCCTAACGATGGGCGTGAAGGTCGGCGAGGGTGGCAAGCTGTACGGCTCGATCACCGCCAAGGAAATTGCCGAGGCCCTGGGTAGACGCGGCATCACCGTGGACCGCCACAAGATCGATCTGCCCGATCCGCTCAAGACCCTCGGCACCTACAAGGTTGCCATCAAGGTCTTCGCCGGCATGACCCCGGAAGTGACGATAGTGGTGGAGCCGAAGGGCTAGTCAGCGGATAGCTAGGGGCGCGGCGGTCCCTGTCGGATCCGGTTGCGCATCTCCTCGAGCGATCCGCGTGACGTATTGATTCGCTCCGTCCACCACGTGGCCCCGGCTTCGGCGTAGGCGTTGACCGCCTCGGCCCCGCGAGCCCGATCGTCTCCGGGAGTGGTCCCGTGGACGAGGATGTCAAACGGCCGATCCGAGGTCCGCAACTCGTTGACGCGCTGGCGAACGCCCCGCACATCGTCAGGCGTCAGCACCGCCGCCGTTCCGTCGGGGTTGCGCCGGAGCGGCCAGGTGCCGTCCCATTGCGCCGCCCGCCGGAAGGGACCCTGGAGCGGCCAAGTGGCGGCGATCCAGACGGGGATCCGGGGCTGTTGAAGCGGGCCGGGCAGGAATTCGACATCGTCCAACTGGTAGTACTCGCCCTTGAAACTGAACGTCTCGCCCTTCCAGCACTCGGCCAGGATCGCCAGACCCTCGTCCAGCTTGGCGGCCCGGATCTTGGGATCCGCTTCTTCGCCGAAAGCGGTGAACTCGCGTAACGGCGCGCCCAGCCCTATCCCGAGCGTGAATCGGCCGCCGGATAGATGGTCCAGCGTGACGGCTTCCCGGGCCACGGTCCATGGCCGGCGGCGCGGCAGCGGCGTGACCATCGGCCCCAGGCGGATCCGCGTGGTCGCAAGGGCGATCGCAGCAAGCAGAATCCACGGGTCGCCGTAAGGCACGCCGCGGTCGCGCAGGGCGTGGTCCCAGACCCACACCGCGTCCCAGCCCGCAGCCTCGGCGTCACGCGCCACTTCCGCCGTCAGGTGCGGGTCGGCGAATGCCCCGAAATTCGGAATGTCGATGGCGAATTGCATGCCGGTAGGGTAGCGGCTGTCGGGTAACCCTCGCCAGCGGGGGCTGGCCGCGCCATCATTCGGGCATGACCGCCGGTCGCCTCCACATCATCCACGTTGACCTCGACGCGTTCTTCGCCGCGGTCGAGCAGCGCGATCACCCGGAACTGCGCGGCAAGCCCGTGATCGTAGGCGGCGATCCGCATTCGCGTGGCGTCGTCAGCACCTGCAGCTACGAGGCCCGCAAGTTCGGGGTGCATTCCGCGATGCCGCTCCGGACCGCCCTGGCGCTCTGCCCAAACGGGATATTCGTGCCGGTTGACGGGGCCAAGTACCAGCGCGTCAGTCGCGACGTCATGGGCGTCTTCCGGCGGTTCACTCCGACGGTAGAGCAGGTCTCGATCGACGAGGCTTTCCTCGACGTTGCCGGCTCGGAGGCGCTCTTCGGGACCGCCGTCGAAATTGCAATTCGGCTCAAGAAGGAAGTCGTCGAGACAACCGGGCTGACAGTTTCGGTCGGTGTCGCAACCAATAAGCTGATCGCCAAGGTTGGCAGCGACCTCCGCAAGCCGGACGGCCTGGTAGTCGTCGAGCCCGGGCAGGAGGCGGAGTTCCTGGCGCCGCTCGAGATCAGGCGGCTGTGGGGGATCGGGCCAAAAACGGCCGAACGGCTGCATGGATTGGGCGTTCGAACGATCGGCGAGCTGGCGGCGGTACCGGTTGACACGCTGGCGCGTACTCTGGGCGACCACGGCGGCACGCTCCACGATCGAGCCCTCGGCATCGACTTTGACCCGGTCGTCGGTGGCGGCGAGGCGGCCAAGTCCGTCAGCCACGAAACCACCTTCGCGGTTGATGTGACGGACAAGGATGAGATCGAGCGGACGCTGCTGGCCCTGACCGAGGGCGTCACCGCTCGGCTGCGCTCGGCCGGAATCCGCGCCGGGACGATCGCGGTCAAGATCCGCGACTCGCGCTTTCAGACGATCACGCGCCAGAAGCATCTGCCCGAACCGTCCGACCTGACCGACACGATCTGGCGGGTGGCGCTGGAGTTGGCGCGGCCGGAGGTTCGGGGCAAACGGATTCGGCTGCTCGGCGTCTCGGCGACGCAACTCGGCACGCCCGAGCAGATCAGCATGTTCGAGGTGGTGGATGCCAAGCAGCGGCGTGTGGTCGACGCCACCGACGCGGTCCGCAGGCGCTTCGGCGATCACGCCGTCACCCGCGCCAGCCTGCTCAACCGCCCCTTGCCCGCCCCGTTCGAGCGCGACCCTAACTCGGCCATCGAGGGCCGTATCGGCGTCCCGAAGCTTCCGGACGACGGTCCGGGGCTCGACTAGGTTCATATCCCGGACGACCTAGCCGACGTGCTCCAATTGCGCCGCGGCCGTCTCAAACGCCGCCGTCTCGGACGCCGCCGTCGCTCCCCTGCCCGACTCGGCGGTGGCTTCCGCATCGAGGAGCTGCCGCTTGCGCGCCAACCCGCCCGCGTAGCCGCCCAGCGAACCGTCCGAGGCCACGACCCGATGGCAAGGAACCACGATCGGGATTGGGTTCGTGGCGCAGGCCGTACCAACCGCCCGCGCCGCGCGCGGCGCCCCGACGGAGGCCGCAACGTCGCCGTAGGAGCGCGTTTCGCCGGTCGGAATTCGCCGCAGCGCTTCCCAGACACGGCGCCGGAACGCCGTCGCGTGGACATCCAGCGGCAGCGTGTCCACCTCGGGGCGCCGTCGGCCTTTCGCCAAATCGGACACGATCGCAGACAGCTCGGCCAGCGCGGCGTCGTCGCGGGCTAGGGTCGCTCGTGGGAATTCGACCCGCAACTCCGCCGCAAGGACCTCCTCATCGTGTCCCATCCGCACCGAACACAATCCCCGCTCCGTGGCCGCCACCAGCGCCACTCCCTGAGGGATCGGGGCGATCGTCCAACGGATCGCCTCGCCGGCAGCGCCCGTCCGGAATCGCCCCGGGGCCATGCCCAGGTCACCGTTCGCGGCCTCGTAGGCGGAACTGGTGGAACCGTAGCCCGCGTCGTACAGCGCCGGCAGGACTTCCTGGCCATCAGCCAGTCGCGAGCGGAGCAGTTCCGCGCGTCGGGCCGCCCCCCAAGCTCGAGGTGTCACGCCCAGGGACCGGCGGAACAGCTCGCGGAGTCGCCGTTCCGGGACCTCGAGATGGCCGGCCAAATCCCGGTCCGTCGGGACCTCATCGCCGCCGGCCAGAGCGGCAGATATCAGTTCGACCGCCCGACGCACCGGATCGCTCGCCGATGCAGCCGAGCCGGCGGAGCCGACAGTGCCTGCCGAACCCCCGGCGCCTGCCGAACCCCCGACGCCTTCGATCGATTGAGTGGCCATCTTCGACTTGAACAGCCGATCTGGCCGGCAGCGCAGGCATGCCCGGGCCCCCGACGCCAGACCTTCGTCGATTCCGGAGACAACGCGAACGCGGTCCCGTCCGGGGTTTCGAGCCGGGCAGCCGGGCGTGCAGACGATGCCCGTGCTGGCAACGACGAACAGGAACGGTTCGGCCGACCCGTGACGGCTGGCGATGGCCGCCCACTCGGCATCGGTAGCCGGCCTGCCAATCGTCGCGAGACGCTGTGAATTGCTCATGCGGCGAGAATAGTCGCACGCCAGCCGGCGCCGCTTCCGGCATTCGGCTTTGCCGCCGCCGGTCAGACGGCCGGCGTCACCGATTGCGATGACAAGTCGTGACACGCTAGCTGTCACTGCCGGCGCAGAACATTCGCGGGTAAGAGGCCCGAGTCCCCAAACGACGCTTGACATCGAACGTCCGTTCGAATAGGCTCACCCTGAACTAGAACATCCGTTCTGACGCTCAGTGCCCGAGCGAACGACCGGCCAGCGCAAGCGAATAGGAGTCCGCTGTGGCCATCGTCCGCATGGAACCTGTCAACGTCCAAGTCAAAGCCAATTGGATCGACGGCACGCCGCGCGAGATCACCTGGGGCGAGGTTCGCCTGCCTGTGACCCGTCTCAACGCCGTTCGACGCGAGACCTCGGCATTCCGAGCTTCCGTGGGACCTCGCACTGTCTTCGAAATCGACACGCCCGGAGTCAGGTTGGTACTGAGTTTTCAGCATCGATCGCGCCGCTGGACGGTCGAGGGCGTTGACGATGAGGTGGGTCTGTCCTGAAGCAGACGAGTTCCCGACGAGCTGACTTACGGCAGAGTGCAATTGTTGCCTACAATCACCGAATGGAGCCGCACCATAACGCCGTCTCGTTCGCCGATCTGACCGTCGGCCAGTTTGTGGACCGGTTGTCGTCGTCGGGACCTGTTCCAGGAGGGGGCTCGGCCTCGGCTGTGGCGGCGGCACTTGGAGCGGCCCTCGTGGCGATGGTCGCTGGACTGTCTACGGGCCGGCCCAAGTACGCGGTGTACGAGGCGACGCTGGGTCGCGCGGCAGCCGCCGGGCACGAACTGTCGGCCGAATTCTTGCGAATTGCGGACGCGGACGCGCGGGCGTACTCCGGATATGCGGCTGCGTTGAAACTCCCCCGGGAATCGGAAGAGGACCAGGCGACTCGCCGCGCGGCCATCCAATCGGCAGCGCGAGTGGCCTCGGACGCACCGATGGAGTGCGTGGCCGCTTGCCTCAGGCTGGCGATTGCCGCGGAGGCGCTGGCAGGGCGCAGCAACGTCAACGCCTCGAGTGACGTGCTGGTCGCGGCGCTGCTCGCCGAGGCCGGGGCTCGGGGCGCGGCGGAGAACGTCCGCATCAACCTGCCCGCGACCGGCGACGATCTATATGGCGACGCGATGCTGCGGAGCCTCGACGGGACGCTTTACGACATCGCAGCTTTGACCGCTCAAATCCGCGAGATGGTCCTCTCGGGCCAGGTTCGCGAGCCGGAGGTCGAGTGAGCGATCAACGAGAATCGACGGCGACCGCCGCCGCGCCCGGCAGCTCGCCGACCAAGGGGCCACGCCTGCTGACCGGCAGCCCGATCGCTGCTCAGATCCGCGAGGACCTCGCCACCGACTTCGCCGCCTTCATCGAGAGGCACGCCTACTCGCCAACGCTGGCCATCGTCCTCGTCGGCGCCGACGCGCCGTCGGCGGTGTATCTGGAGCAGATCCTACGGACGTGCCAGAAGGTTGGAGTTCAGGGCCGGCTTGTGGAGATCGGCGTGGACGTCACGCCGGACGCGGTCTGCACCGAAATAGAACGCCTCAACGCCGATCCGGAAGTGGCCGGGATCATCGTCCAGATGCCGTTGCCTGCCCACATTCCGCTCCGCACCGTAATCGATTCGATCGATCCTGCCAAAGACATCGATGGCATCCATCCCCGCAACGCCGGCCTGCTGTCGCTCGGCTACGACGGCTTCCTTCCGGCAACGGCCCAGGCTTCCGTCGAGATCCTCAAGCGCTCCGGTATCGAGATCGCCGGGAAGCGCGTGGTCGTGGTGGGGCGCTCGAACGTGGTCGGCAAGCCGGCAGCGCTCCTGCTGCTGCGCGAGCATGGAAGCGTGACCGTGCTCCACTCCCGAACTCGGGACCTTGGCCATCACACCCGTGACGCTGAGATCCTGGTCGTGGCCGCGGGCAGGGCGGGGCTAATAACCGGCGACATGCTTTCGCCTGGGGTTGTCGTCGTGGACGTCGGGATCAACGTTGTTGGCGGCAAGATCCTGGGGGACGTGGACTTCGAATCGGCGCGGCACGTGGTCGGTGCGATCACGCCCGTTCCCGGCGGAGTCGGCCCGCTGACCAACGCGCTGTTGCTGAGTCACCTGTTGCGGGCTGCCATCGACCAGGCCCAGCGGCGGGTCCGGGCTCATGCCACGACCAGCGCGGCGGCGACCAGCGCTGCCGGGTCGACACCCAGCACCGCCAGGCCCACCCAATGATCGGACCGATGGCGAGCAGCCCAAAGGCTCCTCTGTGAGCGGCGTGCGTATGGCGAGCAGCCCAAAGGCTGCTCTATGAGCGGCGTGCGTATGGCGAGCAGCCCAAAGGCTGCTCTATGAGCGGCGTGCGTATGGCGAGCAGCCTCGAGATCGCCCGCTCGGTCAAGCCCCGCCCGATCATGGAACTGGCCCGCGAGCTCGGCCTGCACGACGACGAGGTCGAGCAATACGGGCCCTACAAGGCCAAGATTTGTCTCGAGGGAATAACACGCCTCGAGGCGGAGGCCGCGGCAAAGGGCAAGCGCGGCAAGTACGTCGTGGTAACGGCGATCACGCCGACGCCGCTGGGGGAAGGCAAGACGACCACCAATATCGGCTTGGTGCAGGGTCTCAATCGCCTCGGGCACAAGGCGGCGGTCTGCATCCGCCAGCCATCGCTTGGCCCCGTCTTCGGCATCAAGGGCGGAGCGGCCGGCGGCGGTTACAGCCAGGTGATCCCGATGGAGGATTTCAACCTCCACCTCACCGGCGACAACCACGCCGTCGGCGCGGCCCACAACCTGCTGGCCGCGTTTGTCGACAACTCTCTCACCCACAAGAACCCGCTCGGTATCGATCCGCTCGGCGTCACCTGGCCGCGGGTCGTGGACATCAGCGATCGGGCGGTGCGGCGGGCCATTGTCGGTCTGGGCGGACGCGAGAACGGCTACCCGCGCGAAACCGAGTGGCAGATCACCGTTGCCTCGGAAGTCATGGCCATTCTGGCGCTTACGTCCAGCCTGCAGGACCTCCGCCAGCGACTCGGCCGGGTGATCGTGGCTACGACATTCGACGGCCGGCGAGTCACCGCCGAGGATCTCAAGTGCGCCGGCTCGATGACCGTCCTGTTGCGCGACGCCATCAAGCCGAATCTCCTCCAGACTCTGGAGGGCGGACCGGCCTTCGTCCATTGCGGGCCGTTTGCCAACATCGCTCACGGCAACAACAGCGTCCTGGCGGACCGCCTGGCCCTGGCCACCTGCGACATAGCGTGCACTGAGGCCGGCTTCGGTGCCGACATGGGCGCGGAGAAGTTTTTCGACATCAAATGCCGCGAGAGCGGTCTGCGCCCGGATGCAGCCGTAATGGTCGCGACCGTTCGCGCCCTCAAGATGCACGGTGGCGTCGGCCGGATCGTAGCCGGCAAGCCGCTGGACCCGGCCCTGGAACAGGAGAACGTTGAGGCGGTCCGCAGGGGATCCGCCAACCTGGCGGCACAGATCGAGAACGTGCTCCATTTCCACGTCCCAGTGGTCGTGGCCATCAACCACTTTCCCGGCGACACGGACGCGGAATTCGCCGCGATCCGGGAAGTTGCGATGGCCGCAGGCGCCCGCGACGTGGTCGTGAGCCGCCACTTCTCCGACGGCGGCGCCGGGGCGGAAGACCTGGCCCGGGCCGTGTGGGACGCGGCCGAAGAGGGCGCGCCCGATTTCGCGTTCCTCTACCCGGACGATGCCCCGCTGCGGGAAAAGATCGAGACAATCGCGGTCCGCATCTACGGCGCACGCGGCGTTGACGAGTTGCCGGCGGCATCGAAGGCCCTCAAGCTTTACGAGGACTTGGGTTTCGGCCATCTGCCGGTGTGCATGGCCAAGACGCACCTCTCGCTCAGCCACGACCCCTCGCTGAAGGGTCGGCCGACGGGCTTCCGGGTGCCGATCCGCGAGGTCCGTTTGTCCGCCGGCGCCGGGTTCGTGACGCCGATGCTGGGCGAGATGCGCACCATGCCGGGCCTGCCATCGCACCCCGCCGGCGAATCGATCGACATCGACGCCGACGGCAACATCGTGGGGCTGTTCTAGCCGTATCCGGGGTGGTTCTTGCGGCTCGTAGCTCGGCAGGGATGAGCACGGGATACACTTCCCGGCATGCTCAACCTGCTGCTCACCCGACACGGCCAGGCCGTCACGGAAGACGTCATGCTCGGGGGCCAGCTCGATCTGCGATTGACCAACGAAGGCCGGCAAGAGGCCGAGGCGTTGGCGCGGAGGCTGGCGGGCGTCCGCATCGACCGTATCGTCAGCAGCCCGATGCTGAGAGCCCTCGAGACCGCCCAGGCTATCGCCACCGGCCGTCCCGTCGAAGTCGACGAGCGGCTGCGAGAACTCGACTACGGGCGGTGGGAGAACCTCACCTACGCCGAGATCGACGCGCGCGATCCGGACCTGCGCAACCGTTGGGAGCACGATCCGGCCGCGACACATCCGCCAGGAGGCGAGTCCGGGGACGACGTTGCCGGACGCGGCATGAGCTTCCTGGTCGACCTGCTGGAAGCGGAGCTCGGCGCTCCGGACGAGCGGAACGGGCGCCGCTCACCGGATCCCGGCGGCTCGCGCGGGGCTGTGACCGAATCCGCCGCCGAAGCTCAAGGCGAGCGGCGCGTGCTGGTTGTGGCCCACGGCACGTACAACCGCATTCTGCTGTGCGTGGCGATGGGAATCCCTATCCGCGACTACCGGCGCCGCTTCATCCAGGACCGCACCAACCTGACGGTTCTACGCTACGAGCGCGGCGACGCACCCGACGAGGCGCAGCTGATCCTCGCCAACGATGTCGCCCACCTCCGCGCCGACGGCGAGGCCCCGTGGGGCTAGACCCTGCCCGGTACGGCTGACGTGGCCGACTCCACGACGCCTACCCTCCTACGGGCGCGCCATTCGGCGAGGAGGTCCAAGCTGACGGAGAGCGGCGCGATCAACGTCACCAGGCTCAGGTAGTAGAACGCCGGGATCGCGAGGACGGCGCCGCCAACCCGTCCCAGCCGCGTGCGGGTCGCGACCAGGGCCAGAGCGACCGGCAGCCGCGCGGCGAAGGGGACTGGGATCAGCCAGCCGATGGGGTCGTTCCAGGCCCGACTCAACTGCCCAATCCACTCCGGCCACAGGTACAGCCAGGGCAGGGTGATCGCCAAGCCCAGGGCGATCCACATCGCAAATTGGCGCCACTTGCGTGGATCCACCGCGAGCACCGGCGAGAACTTGGCGAAGGTCAGGGCCGCCGGGATGGCGGTCTTGCCGTCGCGGACGGCCGCGATGATGGCAGCGGCGATCAATAAGTTGATATTGCCGAGCATCAACTCCCAGGCGATGGGGATGATCCAGAGCATGTAGCCGACGCGCCGCCAGCTTCCGGCCACGTATCGCAAGGCAGCGACGTTTAAGGCGTTGATGAGTACCCATTCCACAGTTACGGGCAACCGAGATAAGGCCGCCAGGATGACTGTGCACGGCGGCGAGTAGAAGTACGGCGGGTAGGCGTAGGTGTACACTGCCCGACCATTCCACAGAGCGTCGCCGGCGGCATGATACACATCGCGAACGTCGCCTGCGCCGGGCACGAACCGGCCGCTGGAGATCAGCCAGACGATCACAAGGGCGAACACCGAGTACCCGCCGGCGCTGGCCGCGAACGACAGCAGCCGAAGCCATCGCGGGTCGGTAGCCGAGGCTTGGCCCGTGCCCGCAGTCGAGCCCGCAGTCGAGCCCGCAATCGAGCCCGCAGTCGAGCCCGCAATCGAGCCCGCGCCTTCGCCATTGGATCGATGCGTGGCGATCTCCTCACCGCTTCTGCCGTGGGTAGCACAATCGTAGGCATGGCCCGACTGCCCCGTAAGGCCTCCCCGCGTATTGATCCTGGCCGCATCTGCCGCGGAAATCGATGTCTCGGACGCCGATGACCGAGGCTGTCAGACTGAGCGGACTTCCCGAAACGCGCCAGCCCAGGAGCAGCCAGCCGCGTGCGCCGCGCAACCTTCGCCTACGTCATCGTCTTCATCGCGGTGGCGGCCTATTCGCCGTACCTCTCAATCTATTACCAGAGCCTCGGAATATCGCTGGGACAGATCGGTGGACTGCTTGCCCTGACGTCGGTCGCGGCTCTGATAGCCGCTCCGATTTGGGGCGCCATTCACGATCGTTTCCCGCGATCCATCGTTCTGTTACCGCTGGCCGGGTTGCTGGCCGGCCTGGGCGGGCTGGGCTTGGCAACGGCCGGGGCCACGCCTCTGCTCGTCGTTTCGGCGGCGGCATTTGCTGTGGGCATGTCCGGCATCATCCCGATGATGGACGTCCGATTGCTCGACTTGGCCGGTGCGGACCGAACGCGATACGGCCTCGTTCGAGCCTTCGGCTCTGCCAGCTTCATGTTCTTCGTGCCGATCGTGGGTTTGCTCAACCAGAGGCACGGCATCGGGTCGCTTTTCCTGGTCATGATTCCGGCGCTGCTCCTGGGCAGTGCGGTGGCGACGGCAATCCCCGGCCGGAGGAATGTGGCGCGACTGCCGAGCATGCTCCGCGCGCCCGATCGAGTCCTCCGCCATCGCCCGATGCTGCTCTTCTTGATCGGGTCGCTGGTGTGCTGGACGGCGATGTCGGCGCAGAACGCCTTCTTCTCGATCTACCTGACGTCCATCGGGGGGTCCAGCGAACAGGTCGGTTGGGCCTGGTCGATCGGTGCCGCTCTCGAAATCCCCACGATGCTGCTGTTCCCGGTTCTGGCGAGGCGCTTCGGCCTGGAGCGGCTGATCCTGTTGGGGGCGTGCATCGTTGTCGTCCGACAGCTTGCGAACGTTGTCTTCGTCGATCCGACTGTGCTTGTGGCCTGCTCGATCCTTCAGGGCGCGGGTTTCGGCCTGCTGGTCGTGGGCGGCGTCACCTTCGTCTCCCGTCAGGCCCCCAGGGGCACCGCCGCGACCGCCCAGGCGCTTTTCAGCGGCGCGGTGATGAGCGGCGCCTCGATCCTAGCCTCGGGCATTGGCGGACAGCTGGCCGCCTTCCTTACAATTCGCGGCTTGTACGTGCTCTCTGTGAGTTTGGGAATCCTGGGAGCGGCAGTTCTCGCGATCGC